>JBGOSW010000310.1:0-2547 GCA_041476145.1 Binatia bacterium | reverse complement strand
TCGCGACGCTCGAGCGCGAGGAAATGGTGGGAGCGCCGGGCGTCGTGCGGACCGCGCCCGACGGACGCAATCGTTTCCACCCGCTCGGCTGCTGACCCCGACCCCGCCTCGACGCGCCGCGAGCCGGCGCCGTACGCTAGACGTTGAAGCGGAAGTGGATGATGTCGCCGTCGGCCACCACGTAGTCCTTGCCCTCGAGGCGGAGCTTCCCGGCCTCGCGGCAGCGCGCCTCGCTGCGATAGCGCATGAACTCGGTGAACGCGACCACCTCGGCGCGGATGAAGCCGCGCTCGATGTCGCTGTGGATCTTGCCCGCGGCTTTGACCGCCGTGGTCCCGCGCCGGATCGGCCAGGCGCGGCACTCGTCCTCGCCGGCGGTGAGGAAGCTGATCAAGTCGAGCAGTGCGTAGGCGGCGCGGATGAATTGATTCTTCGCCGGCTCGGCGATGCCGAGGTCGGCGAGGAACGCGGCGCGATCGGCTTCGTCGAGTTCTGCCAGCTCCATCTCGGTGCGCCCCGGCACTTGCACGAGCTCGAGCCCGCGGGCCGCGGTCCAGGCCGCGACCTCCGCAGGCGGCGCCGTGCCGATCGCCGACTCGTCGACGCTGAGCAGCACCAACCGCGGCATTCGACTCAAGAGGTTGAATCCGGCGAGCGCGCTCGCCTCCTCGGGTGTGAAGGCGCACGTCCGCAGCGGCTGCTCGCCGCCGAGATGTGCGTGGCAGTGCTCCAGAAGACGCTGCTCGCGCTCTTTGCCCTTCTCCTTTTTTAGGCGCTCGAGGCGTTTCTCGACGATCCCGAGGTCGGCGAGGATGAGCTCGGCGGCGAAGTTCTCGAGTTGCGCGAGTGGGCTCGGTCGTTCGCCGACCGCATCCTCGAAGGCGGCGACGACCTGCGCCAGGGCGTCGACGTCGCGCATCTGCACCAGCGTCGCCGGGTCGAGGGCCGCCCGCTCCTCAGCGCGCCCGGGCACGTCGACGAAGCTGATCTCGGCGTACGTGACCTTCTTGGGACGGTGGATCTCGGCGAGCGCGACGATGCGTTCATCGGGAACCTTGATGACGCCGAGGTTCGGCCTCGTCACGTCTCCGTAGCCGCCCACCTGGGCGCGGAGTCCCGTCAGGGCGTTGAAAATCGTCGTCTTGCCGGCACCGCGGAAGCCGACGATGCCGACTTTCATCGCGCCGTTCCCGTGACGCCGCGCGCAGGAGGTGTGGTTGCGGCGGCACCGGGTCCGTAGCGAAGGTCGGCCTGCACGAGTGCGGCGATCGTCTTGGCGTCGCGGATCTCACCGCGCCGCACCATCGCCATCGCCTCCGGAAGCGCTACGCCGCGCACGGCGTCGATCACCTCGTCGGCACCGAGGGCCTGCGTCACGGAGCGTAGATCCGTCGCGATGAAGAGATGGATCACCTCGTCGCAGAAGCCGGGACAGGTGACGATCGAGCCGACCGCCTCGAGCCGTCCCGCCTCGACGCCCGCCTCCTCGCGCAGCTCGCGCGCGGCGCAGGCGAGAGGCGCCTCGCCGGGATCGAGCTTCCCCGCCGGTACCTCCCAGAGATAGCCGCCGACCGCGTGCCGGTATTGCCGCAGCAGTGTGACCGCACCCGCGGCGTCGAGCGCCGCCACCGCGGCGGCGCCGGGATGACGGACGATCTCGAGCTCCATGCGATGACCGTTCGGCAGCTCGACGTCCTCGATCGTGAGGTGCACGATGCGGCCGCGATGAACGTCGCGAACGAGATTCATGACGAGGCTATGGACAATCGTCCATTCCGACGAGATGCACGCCCGCGCTCTGCGGCTACCGACAGATGAGTTTCTGGTTACCGAGGGCGCCGCCGCTGAACTGGCAACTCGGGATGCTCGGAGCCAGCTTGAAGGCGACCTCGCCGCACTGATCGACGCCGGGGAGCGCGCCGGGTGGGAACGCCGTGTCGTTCAGCTCGAAATCGACCGTCACCGGCTCTTGGCCCGGTGCCAATCCGTAGGTGCCATTGACGCCGCCCACGGCGACCGCGATGACGTTCGCTTTCTCGGCGATGGCGATCTTCGCGATGCCGTTGTGCGCGGGCGGCGTGTTGACACGATCGGAGTAGGTCCACTTGCGCGGCGGTGTCCCCGCAACCTTCCACCCGATCCGCTGGCCACCGATCGGGAAGAGACCTCCGGGGACGTGCTCGTCGACGACGATGTTCTGCGCGCGATCGAGAATGCGGAGATGGACGCCGAACGTCTCCGGCGCGATCGTGGGGCCATCGCTGGAAATCGTGAACGCGCCCTTGAGGCCGAGCTTCTCGTCGCCCGCGGGGGCGCCGAGCCTGGTCATCGTGAGGCGCGGTTTCACCCACTCGCCCGTTCCGGGCGGGCGCGAGCATGGATCGCCGCCGCCGATCTTGGGCGGCGTGAACGCGAGACCGATGCAGAAGCCGTCACCGTCGCTGTCGTTGTCGGTGTCGGCGGGACAGACGTCGTCACGGTCGCAGATGCCGTCGTGATCGGAGTCGACGAGGGCGCAACCTGACGAACAGCAGGCGTCGGTGCCGT
>JBGOSW010000309.1:0-2746 GCA_041476145.1 Binatia bacterium | reverse complement strand
TGCAACCTCTTCGGCTACGGCGAGATCAAGCCGCTCGGCTCGCGCTACTACGAGAGCTCGATGCTGAACATCTTCCGCCGTCTCGACGCCGAGAACTTCCAGACCGTCCTCATCGAGCGCAAAGAAGACATCTGGCCGAGCTTCAAGGCATTCCTCGCCAAGGAGCGGGTGCAGGACTGATCCGGTGGCGAACTGGGACCTCCAGGATCTCGAGTATTGGGACGCGAAGATCCGCGACCGGGCGGAGGCGCTCGGCCTCGACTGCTACCGGCAGGAGTTCGAGCTCTGCAACCACACCGACATGCTCGCGTACATGGCGTACTCGGGCATTCCCTCGCACTACCCGCACTGGTCCTACGGCAAGTCGTTCGAGAAGCTGAAGACCCTCTACGAGTACGGGGTGAGCGGCCTGCCCTACGAGATGGTGATCAACTCGAACCCCGCCCTCGCGTACCTCATGCGCGACAACTCGCTCTGCCTCCAAATCCTCACCATCGCGCACGTCTACGGGCACAACGACTTCTTCAAGAACAACTTCACCTTCAAGACGACCCGCGCCGAGTTCACGCTCGGAACCTTCAAGGCGCACGCCGAGCGCGTTCGCCGCTACGCGGAAGACCCGTCGATCGGCATCGACCGCGTCGAGGCGATCCTCGACGCCGCGCACGCGCTTTCGCTGCAACGCCGCCGGAACCTCGCCGTCCGTAAGCTCACGCCCGACGAGGAGCGCGAGCGCATGCTGCGCGCCGCCGAGCCGCCGCCCGATCCCTATCAGCGCTTGCACCAGCGCGCCGAGTACGTGCAGCCGGACCTCCAGAAGCTCCCGCTCAGCCCCGAGGAGGACCTGCTGCTCTTCATCCGCGACTACAATCCCTATCTCGCCAACTGGGAGCGCGACCTGCTCACGATCGTCGACGAGGAGGCACGCTACTTCATCCCCCAGATCGAGACCAAGATCATGAACGAGGGATGGGCCTCGTGGGTCCACCGCGAGATCCTGAACGGCATCGAGCTCCCGCAGGATCTCCACCTCGAGTTCCTGGTGCGCCACAATCAAGTGGTGCGGCCGACGCCCGGCGGCCTCAACCCGTACCACGTCGGCCTCAAGGTCTGGACCGACTTGAAGCGCCGCTTCGACGAACCCACGGCGGAGGAGACCGAGGACTACGGCACGTCGACCATGACCGGCATGCAAAAGCTCCTCGACGCACGTGCCACCGACCGCGACGTGTCGTTTCTCCGCCGTTACCTCAACGAGAACCTGATGCGCGAGCTCGACCTCTTCGAGTACGAACCGAAGGGCGAGGACCTGGTGATCAGCAAGGTCGCCGACAAAGAAGGCTGGCGCGACGTGAAGGAGCAGCTCCTGCGCAACGTCGGCATGGCGAACGTTCCGGTGATCTGCATCGACGACGCCGACTTCGGTCACAAGCGCACGCTCTACCTCGTCCACCAGCACGACGGCCGCGACCTCCACCTCGAGAACGCCGAGAAGACCCTCGGCTACCTCTACCGCCTCTGGGGTCGCGAGGTCGTCCTCGAAAGCGTCGTCACCGCCAAGCGCACGCTCCTCACGTTCAACGACCGCGGCTTCTCGGCGAAGACCCTCAAGTAGCCGCGCCGGTCCGCGCGCCATTGACAGCGCCGGCGCCGTGCGCGACGGTTGCGCCCTGGGCGCGTGGTGGGACGCGGGCGGGAGGTGGGCGCTCTTCGCACGATCCGCATGGACGCCCACATCCAAGAGCGCTACCGGAGCGAGACGCGGCGGCTGGTCGCACGTCGTGGCGTGGTCGGCGCGATGCTGTTCGCGGCGGGCGTCGGCATGGCCGGGGTCCTCGAGGTCACCTACCATCCCGAACGCCTGCGGTATCTGCTCCTCGTCTTCGCCCTCGAGCTCGCCGTCTGTCTCGTCGCCGACGCGTGCCATCGCTCGCGCGCGCTTCGCCGCCTCGGGATCGGACTGACGTGCGGTACGTGCGTCGCGCTCGTGGCATGTGTCACGCTGTACGGCGCGCTCACGGGCGCGAATCGCGCCGAGCTCGCCCTCCTCTTCATCGTCTTCGAGCTCACGACCGCGCTGCTGTTTCCCTGGGGCGCCGGCAACCAGGGGCTGATGGCGATCGCCTGCATGCTCGCGCAGACGTCGCTCACGCTCGGCGGACCGCGGTCGGAGGGGACGCTGCCGGTCGCCTATGGACTCTACGGCGTCGCCGCCGGCGGCCTGCTGTCGATCATCGGTGCGGCATTCCTCGATCGTCAGCGGCGAACGGTCTTCGCGCAACGCGAGCAGCTCGATCGGCACCTGGCGACGTTTCGCGATCTCACGCGCACTTTGCACGGCTTCGATTCACAGCGCGTGCTCTCCGTCGTCTGCACGACGACCCTCGAGACGTTTCGGCTGCGTCGCCTCTGGGTCGTGTGGCAGACCCTCGGGTCCAGCTCCGTCCAGGGCTATCTCGTTCGCGACGCGGGCGACAGCATCACCTGGGAGCCGCTCGCGGAGACTGGGCAGCTGTGGCGCTGGATGACGGGATGGCGGCACGCAGCCGGGGCCTTCCTCACCAGTAGCGCCGCGGCCGACGTTCCGAGCGCGCTGTACGGCGCCAACGCGACGACGCTGCTCTGCATGCCGCTCGGCGACGACGGCGAGCGGCTGGGAGCGATCTGCGCCGATCGCGGCGGCGCGGCGCTCCTGCTCACGGAGCGCGAGCTGGCGCTGGCATCGGTGCTCGCGAGCGGCGCGACG
>JBGOSW010000308.1:0-2887 GCA_041476145.1 Binatia bacterium | reverse complement strand
GGCCGTCGTCGACGTTGTGGCACACCTTCGCGCACTCGGCGCAGATGAAATAGATGCCCTCGATCGTCTTGTTGATGCGCTCGCGGTTCAGAATGCGGCCGCGGAGCTTCTGGATACGGATGCCGAGGAGATCCTCGTATTGGCGCTTGATCTTGCGGCGACCGGCCTCGTCCTTCGGAAGCTCCTCTTCGGTACCCGTCTCGCGGTGATCGTCTTCTTCGAAGATGTTGAAGCCCTTTTTGGACTTCTCCCGTTTGATCTTCTTCACCATCGCGGCCGCTCCTCTGTGCGCCAATAAAAAATCCGGCGGAAGACGACCTTCCCCGGATGTCGTTGCGTTGGATATCTGCGCATCTTTTATATCAAAAATCGCGGCTTCGTCAACGTGGCTCCCGCCCTTCGAGGTCGCGTGGGGCGCGCTTGTCGCCTCGGGAGGCCGGTGGTAGCGTCGCCGCGATTCAAGCCCCGGTTGTCCGCATGCACGTTCGCCTCGAACCCCAAGGAAGACAGCTGACGATCGCCGGCCGGCGGCGGGTCGGTGAGCTCGTCCGCTCGCTCGGGCTGGTCACCGGGACGGTCATGGTGATCCGCGGCGACGATCTCCTCACCGACGACGACATGGTCGAGGACGACGAGGCGATCGAGCTGCGTGCCGTGATCTCCGGAGGCGCGCGATGAAGTGCAAGCGTTGCGCGGCGAAGGCGACCGTCCAGCTGCGGAGTCACAACACCGCCTTTTGCAAGGAGTGCTTCGTCTTTTTCTTTCAACGGAACGTCGAGCGCTCGATCGAGCGTGAGCGCATGTTCACGCGCGAGGAGCCGGTGCTCGTCGCGGTCTCGGGAGGCAAGGACAGCCTCGCGCTCTGGGACACGCTCGCCACGCTCGGCTACCGCACCGAAGGCCTCTACCTCGGCCTCGGGATCGGAGCCTACTCGGCCGCGTCGCAGCGCAAGGCCGAGGCGTACGCCGCCGCCCGCGACCTGCCACTGCGCATCGTGCGGCTCGAAGAGGAGGGCGACGGCCTGGCGATTCCGGAGGCGGCGTTCTTCACCCGCCGGCAGCCATGCGCCGCGTGCGGCACCTTCAAGCGGCACCACTTCGACCGCGCCGCGCTCGACGGCGGATTCGCCGTGCTCGCGACCGGCCACAATCTCGACGACGAGGCGGCGCGCCTCCTCGGCAACGTCCTTCATTGGCAACTGCCGTACCTCGCCAAGCAACACCCCGTCCTGACGCCGACGCACCCGAAGTTCGTCCGCAAGGTGCGCCCGCTGTACCGCACGAGCGAGTACGAGAGCGCGACCTACGCGTTTCTCCGCGGCATCGATTACGTCGTCGAGGAGTGCCCCAACAGTCACGGCGCGACCCAGCTCGTGTACAAAGACCTCCTCAATCGGCTCGAGGAGACGATGCCCGGAAGCAAGCTCGCGTTCGTCAGCGACTTTCTGCGCCACGCCCATCCACTGTTCGCCGGCGCGCCCGACAATCCCGCGGGCGAGTGCGCACGCTGCGGGATGCCGGCCTTCGCCGAGCTGTGCGGGTATTGCCGGCTCGTGGCCGAGATCGAGCGACGGCGGTCGCAGGCGGTGGCCCATTCCTGACTCGGCGGACGCGGTACGGACCGACGACGACCGCGGCGAGGACGTCGCGGCCCCGAATGGATCCGGGTCGGCGCGCGCGTTGCTCCGCGACGGCGACACGATCCTTTTCATCGACCGCAAGGCGCGCCAGTACCTCCGCACGGTGCGCGCCGGGCGCTCCCTCAACGTGCGCGGTGCCAGCTTCGCGGCGGAGGAACTGATCGGGCTTCCCGAGGGCTCGGTCCTGCGCTCGTCGCTCGGCGAGTATCTCCAGGTCTTCCGGCCGACGTACGCGCAGCTCATCCCCAACCTCCCGCGCGAGGCGCAGGTGATCTACCCGAAGGACGTCGGCACCATTCTCGTCTGGGGCGACATCCATCCGGGTGCGCGCGTCGTCGAGATCGGCGTCGGTCCAGGCGCGACGACGATCGCGTTGCTGCGCGCCGTCGGCCCGACGGGCGAGGTCGTAACCTACGAGATCCGCGATACCTTCGCCGCGATGGCGCGTGAGAACGTCGCGCGCTTCTACGGCGACGCACCGCACTGGCGCCTCGTCTCCGGTGATGCGTACGAGGGGATCCACGAGCGCGACGTCGATCGTTTCGTGGTCGACGTGCCGGAGCCGTGGCGCGTCGTGCCGCACGCGGCCGGCTCGCTCCGGCCGGGCGGTGTGTTCACCGGCTTCATCCCGACGGTGCTGCAGATGCAGCAGCTGGTCGCTGCGCTCCGTGACGGCGGTTTCGCCGCCATCGAGGCGATGGAGTCGTTGCAGCGCTTCTGGCACGTCACCGATCGTAGCGTCCGTCCGGAGCACCGCATGGTGGCGCACAGCGGTTTCTTGGTCGTCGCGCGCCGGCTCGCTCCACCTCGCACACCACATGCCGACGACGTGCCGACCGACACGCCGCGCGCCACATCCACGCTCGCCGAGTGAGCGCGGCACGCGGCGAAGAGCGCCGCGCACGACCGCGTACGCGGTGGTTTCGTTGACTTCAAATCTTCTCCTGGTGTAGCGTCCACCTACGACGCCAGTGAGCAGCGTGAGGTCGAACGCATGACCAAGGAGGATCTTCGCCGGAAGGTCTGGCAGCTGCTGGAGCACAACGGCGTGCAACGCTTTCCCGGAACGCAAGGACGCATTCCGAACTTCGTCGGCGCCGAGCGCGCCGCCACCCGACTCGCCGAGCTCGCGGTCTGGAAGAAGGCGCGGGCGATCAAGATCAACCCCGATGCCCCGCAACTCCCGGTGCGCCGTCAAGCGCTCGCGGATGGGAAGATCGTCTACATGGCGCTGCCACGCCTGCGCG
>JBGOSW010000307.1:0-2948 GCA_041476145.1 Binatia bacterium | reverse complement strand
CGTCGTCACCGGTGACGTGGTCGTCGCCTCGCGTGCCGCCGTCGAGGTCATGCCACCCTCACCCGAGCGACGCGGGCAGCGACTCGCCGCGGATCAGATCCTCGACGCTCTCGCGTTCACGGATCACGTCGTAGCGCTCGCCGTCGACGAGGACGGCGGCGGCACGCGGCCGCGCGTTGTAGTTCGACGCCATCACGAAACCATACGCGCCCGCGCTCATCACCGCCAGCACGTCGTCCGCCTCGACGGGGGGCAGCGAGCGGTCCTGGGCGAGGAAATCGGCGCTCTCGCACACCGGTCCGACGACGTCGACGGTCTCCGTCTCGCCGGGGCGCGGCGTGACCGGTCGGATTTCCTGATAAGCGCCGTAGAGTGCCGGGCGGATCAGGTCGTTCATCGCCGCGTCGACGATCACGAAGCGCTTCACGGACCCGTCCTTGCGGTAGAGGACGCGGGTCAGCAGCACGCCGGCGTTGCCGACGAGCGACCGCCCCGGCTCGACGATCATCGTCAGGTCGAGGTCGCGCGTGCCCGCGACCAGCGCCGCGCCGTACTCGGCGGGGGTGGGCGGGCGCTCCTCGCTGTAGGTGATGCCGAGGCCGCCCCCCATGTCGAGATAGCGGATGCCGATGCCGCGCTCGCGCAGGCGGCCGATCAGCATGCGCACGCGCGCCAGCGCGTCGGTGAACGGCGTGAGGCTCGTGAGCTGCGAGCCGATGTGGCAGTCGACGCCGACGACGTCGAGGTGCGGGAGGCGTGCCGCGCGCTCGTAGATCTCGAGCGCGGTCCCGATGTCGATCCCGAACTTGCTCTTCTTCATTCCGGTGGAAATGTAGGGGTGCGTCTTCGGATCGACGTCGGGATTGACTCGCAGCGCCACCGGCGCACGCCGTCCCGCGGCCGCCGCCACCTGCTCCAACGCTTCGAGCTCGGCCACCGATTCGACGTTGAACATCAAGATGCCGGCCGCGAGCGCCTGCGCCATCTCGTCGCGCGTCTTGCCGAGGCCCGCGAACACGACGCGACGCGGATCGCCGCCGCCGCGCTCGACGCGGAACAGCTCACCGCCCGAGACGATGTCGAAGCCGCTGCCCTCGCGCGCGAAGGCGCGCAAGACGGCGAGCGTGTTGTTCGCCTTGACCGAGTAGCAGATGACGTGGGGGACCGGCGCCAGCGCGCGATCGTAGGCGCGATAGCTCTCGCGCAGCGCCGGCAGGCTGTAGACGTAGGTCGGGGTGCCGACCTCGGCGGCGATGCGCGCGAGCGGCACACCGTCGCAGTAGAGTTGTCCGTCGCGTTCCGTGAACACCGCTCAGGGGCCTTTCGTCGCTCCGCGGCGCGGTCTCGATGACGCGCCCACGGCCGGCGTGGCGCCCGGCGACGGGGAGGGGTGCGGCGGCTCCCACGTGATCGTCGCCGCGCCGGAGGGCGCACTATAGTATCCGTCGGTCGTGAACGCCACGATTCGGTAGTGGTAGGTGGTGCCCTCCATCACGGCGTGATCGACGTGCTCGAAGCGCGTCGTCTTCTGGAAGCGACCGCGGTCGGTGACCGGCACGCGCGCCAGCTCCTCGAAGGGTTCGTTGTTCCGCGAGCGGTGGACGACGAAGCCGCCCAGGTCTTCCATCTCGGTGCCGTCGACGTACTTGGTCGGACGGGCCCAGCGGACGGCGACGCCGTCGACGAGCGTCGTCAGCGACACCTCGCCGACGACGTGCGGCGCGACGAACTCCGGCGGCTTCACTTCCGTCTTGCGGGCGCAGGCCGCGAGCGCGAGCGCCGCGGCGACGACCAGGCACACGCCGCGCATCGCGCCGACCTACAGGCCGCGGAGCCGCCGCGCCACGTTGGCGGGCGCCGTACCGCCGCCGGCGCTCCGGCGTGCCAACGCCGCGTCGACCGACAGCCACTCGCGGAGATCGCTCCCGAACGACTTCGACAGCTCGCGCCATTCCTTGAGCGGCAGGTCTTCGAGGCGTCGGCCGCTCTCGAGACAGCGGCGCACCGCCTGGCCGACGAGGTTGTGCGCCTCGCGGAAGGGCACGCCCTTGGTGGTGAGGTAGTCGGCGACGTCGGTCGCGAGGAGAAAGCTGTCCGCGGCCGCCTCGCGCATGCGATCGGCGTGGACGACGAGGCGCGGCACCATCGCCGTCAAGACCGCGAGACATCCCTTCACGGTGTCGACGGTGTCGAAGAGCGGCACCTTGTCCTCTTGGAGGTCGCGATTGTAGGCGAGCGGCAGCCCTTTCAGGATCGTCAGCATCGCCATCAGGTTGCCGTAGACGCGTCCGGTCTTGCCGCGGACCAGCTCGGCGACGTCGGGGTTCTTCTTCTGCGGCATGATCGAGCTGCCGGTCGCGAACTCGTCGGGTAGCGAGATGAAGGAGAACTCCGTCGACGACCACAGCACGATCTCCTCGGCGAGCCGCGAGAGGTGGGTCGCGAGGATCGCCGCCGCGGCCAGGAACTCGACGATGAAGTCGCGCTCCGAAACGGCGTCGAGGCTGTTGGTCGCGACGCGCGCGAAGCGCAGCTCGCGCGCCACCTGCTCGGGGTCGATCGGAAACGTCGTGCCGGCGAGGGCGCCGGCGCCGAGCGGCATGACGTCGGCGCGGCGCCGGCAATCGGCGAAGCGTTCGCCGTCGCGCTCGAGCTTCTCGTGGTAGGCGAGGAGGTGGTGCGCGAAGAGGACCGGCTGCGCGCGTTGCAAGTGCGTGTACCCCGGCATGACGACGCGCACGTGCTTGCGCGCCGTCGCCGCGAGCGCTTTCTGGAAGGCGGTGACGTGCTTCAGAATCGCGCCGATTTCGGCGCGCACGAACAGCCGGAGATCCAGGGCCACCTGGTCGTTGCGGCTGCGCGCGGTGTGCAGGCGGCCGCCGGCGGGTCCGATCTTCTCGATCAGCCGCCGCTCGATCGCCATGTGGATGTCCTCGTCGGCGGCGTCG
>JBGOSW010000306.1:0-3023 GCA_041476145.1 Binatia bacterium | reverse complement strand
TGCACCGCCGCCGCGACGGACGCGAACACCTCGTCGAGGATCGTGAGGCCGGCGTCGGCCTGCTCGGCGGTGATCGTCAGCGGCGGGTTGATCCGCACACGCGGGAAGTAGCTCATGATGAGGAGCCCGCGGCGCAATGCCTCGAGGAAGATCCGCTCCGTGAGGTCACGCCCGAGCAGCTCTTTGGTCTTGCGATCACGGACGAGATCGAAACCGATCAGGAGTCCGGCGCCGCGGACGTCGGCGAGGAATGGGTAGCGTTCCTGCATCTCGCGCAGGCGACTCAGCATACGCTCGCCAACCCGGGCGGCGTGCTCGACCAGCCCATCGTCGAGAATGGTCTCGATCGTAGCGAGCGCCGCCGTCGCGGCGAGCGGATTGCCACCGTAGCTGGACGACGACGCGCTCGGGCGCGCGAACGGCTTTGCCGCGACGATCTCGTCGGTCGAGATCAGGCCGCTGATCGGAAAGCCGGAGCCCATGCCTTTGCCGACGGTCATGACGTCGGGGACCACGCCGGTGTGGTTGCACCCGAACCAACGTCCGGTGCGGCCGAAGCCGGTGATCATCTCGTCGGCGATGAGCAGCGCGCCGATCTCGTGCGCCAACTCCAGGATCGCCGGCAGGAACTCCGGGGGCGGAATGACGTTGCCCGCCGTCCCCTGCATCGGCTCGACGATGATCGCGGCGACGGCGCCCGCGGTGGTGCGCTTGATGCTCTCGCGCGCGAAGTCGACGCACGCCATGCCGCAGTCCGGGTAGCGAAGCCCGAAGGGGCAGCGGTAGCAATCGGGGTAGGGAACCGAGTAACGGCCGCCGGGGAGCGGCCCCCATCCGTGCTTCGACTCGTCGCCGATCAGTCCCATCACGCCGGCGGTCTTGCCGTGGAATCCACCCCAGAACCCGACGATCTCGTGCTTTCCGGTGTACGACATCGCGAGGCGGAACGCGGCCTCGACGGCCTCCGCGCCGCCGCTGTAGAGCTGCGTGCGGCCGAGCTCGCCCGGTGCGAGCCGGGCGATCAGGCGCAGTAGACGCAGGCGACTTTCGGTGGCGAAGCTGCCCACGGAAATGCGCCGCAGCTGCGCCTCGACGGCGGCGACGTAGCGCGGATGCGCGTGGCCGAGACTCGCGACCGCGACGCCGGCGAAGAAGTCGAGGTAGGTGTTACCGTCGAGGTCGGTGACCGTGGCGCCCTGGCCTGACGCGAGCGCCAGCTCGGAAAGCAGCGCGATGCGCTGTTGCCCGGGGGCGATGACCTCCTGCTCTGCGTGAAAGACCTCTCGCGACCGTGGTCCCGGCTTATCGTGCATGCGAACGCGTCCTCCTCGATCCCCGTGCGGCGCGCATCAGGCGAGTGCCCGCCGCGGCGCCGTGGCGCGGCGGGTATCGGCGCGCGCCGCCAGACGATCGGCGACGTAGCCGGCGATGGCGTCGGCGGCATCGTCGCGGCAGCGCGCGAAGCTCGGCCAATCGTTCACGTCGATCAGCATCGGTTCACCCGTCGGCGGTACGACGAGGTCGCCGCCGAAGACGTCGAGCCCGAGCGCGGCGGCCCCGACGCGTGCCGCTTCCCAGAGACGCTCGATCGGTGCCGGCGCGGTCTCGCCGTCGGTGTAGCAGCGGAAGAACCTCCCGTCGGCGACACCGTAGAACTTGAGCACGGGACCCTCGACGTGCGCCTGGAGCGCGGCGCGCGCGATGCCGCGGACGCGCAGTGCCGCGAGCGCCGCGTGCAACGCCGGCAGGTCGGCGGCGAAGGTGACGTCGCCGGTCGCCATGGCGTGGACGTCGCCGCGCTTCACCCAGCACGGCGTCGCGGCAGGTGGCGGGGCGTCGGTCGCGATGATCCGCGTCGCCGGAAACGGCGCCCCAGCACCGTCGAGGAGGCGCACGCTCTCGGTGCGAAAGCAGTTGCGGATCGCGCGCGCGCTGTTGATGACGGGCACGCGCGTCGCGGCGGCGTCGAGCGTCGCGAGCGCCGCCGGCGATTGGCACATCGCGAGCACGGCGTCGACGTCGTCGGCGAGCGCGAGCGCGGGTGCACCGAGGCGAACGTCGAAGCCGCGGGCGCCGAGGGCCGCCGCCGTGCGATCGAGGATGGCGGCGTCGTCCTGCACGCGTCCCGGGGAGAACTCCGCCTCACGAAACACGCCCACGATCGTCGGCATGGCGATCAGCTCACGCGGCCCGTCAGGCCGAGCAACCGCTCCGCCGCGGCGATGTCTTCGGGGCGGTCGACGTCGACACTGGCGCCGACATCGTAGCCGTAGAGCACGTGACCGTGCGCGAGGAGCGCGCCGAGAAAGAGACGAAACGCGCTCCAGCTACCCGCTCCGCACGCATCCGCGAGCGCATATACTACGGGTTTCAGGAAGTAAACGCCGGCGGTGACGTGACGCGCGCGCGCCGGCTCGCCGAGCGTGATGATGCGCGCATCGCGGTCGAGCTCCGCCCAGAGGGGTTTCTCGTCGTCGACGAAGGTCGTGACGCCGAGGACGCCGGCGGCGTCGGGACGCGCCGTGGCGCACTCCGCGAGGGCGCGGACGGCGGCGGGGGCGACGACCGCGTCGACGGTGAGGAGAAGAAACGGTGCGGCGTCGAGCAGTGGGCGCAGCGCGAGGAAGCTCTCCGCGGAGCTCGCCGTCGTGCGCTGCACGATCTCGATCGGCAGGCCGAAATCCGTCTCCTCGAGAAAGCGACGGACGCGGTCGGTCTCCGCGTTCACGATACACGCGACGCTGGTCGCGCCCGCGGCGCGCGCGGCGTCGATCGCGCGCGCGACAAGCGGCCGACCGCCGATCGCGACCAGCGGCTTCGGCGTCGCGATCCCGGCCTGGCGCAGGCGGTCGCCGTGTCCGGCGGCGATGATGCCCGCCTTCATACGAGCAGATTCTCGAGCTCGAGGAGCGACGCGATCCGCCGCACGTCGGCCGGGGCCGCGGGCGTCGAGGCGTCGGCGGGTGCCAGCCAGACGGCGCGCATGCCGACGGCGCGTGCCGGGACGACGTCCCGCTCCCACG
>JBGOSW010000305.1:0-3029 GCA_041476145.1 Binatia bacterium | reverse complement strand
TGGTCGAGATCTTGCCGAATTCGCAGTACGCGAGGATTCGCACCGTGGGATCCGGAAAGACGTCGTCGATGCGCAGCTCGAGCTGGCCGCGCGGGATGTGCAGCGCCCCCGGCACGTGACTGCTCGCGTACTGCTCCGCCTCGCGGACGTCGAGGACGGCCATTCCGGGATCGCCGCGCTCGATCCGGCGGCGCAGCTCGTCCATCGTCATGAACGAGATCTTCTCGGCGGCCTCGCGGATGATCTCGCCCACCGTCTTCCCGCCCGTACAATTCGTCCGCAACGCCTCGGTGAGGTGATCGGGCATCTTGAGGTTGAGGCTGCGCATCATGTCGACGAAGGCGGTCCGCTCGGTCTTCTGAAGCCGGGGGTTGGTGGCCCGTTCGTCAGCGAGCGTGTGCGCCGCCACCCCCTGATAGTTGTGGGCGGGAAACATCAGGAGGGAGTTGTCGAGGGCGAGCAGGTGATGGAACAGGCTGTCGTGGAGCGCCTCGGGATCGCCGGTCGGCAAGTCCGTGCGACCGGTGGCACCGAAGAGCAGCGTGTCGCCGGTGCACACGCGATCGGGGAGGACGAGACAGAACGAGTCCCGCGTGTGACCCGGCGTGTGCATCACGCGCAGCCGGAGCTCGCCAACGATGAGGCTCTCGCCGTCCTCGACGCGCACGTCGACGAAGGGCGCCGGGCTTGCCCGGTGCATCACCGTGGGGACGCCGAGATCGGCGCCGAATCGGCGCGCGCCGGAGAAGTGGTCGGCGTGCGTATGCGTGTCGAGGAGATAGTGGATGCGCATGCCCCGCGCCGACGTGAGGGCGAGGTAGCGGTCGCGCTGCTCCAGCGCCGGGTCGACGACGAGCGCGGCGCAGGTGCGCTCGCAGCCGATGACGTACGAGACGCAGCTCCCGTTACGGACTTCCTCGAAGTACATCACGCCTCCGTAAAAACCGCGCGATCATAGAGCCCGTTCTCGCGCCGGTGCAATCCTGCCCGCGCCACGCGAGCCGGGCATCTTCGAGTTCGAGCGCGCCGGCCGGGCGGGCTGAAACGTCGAAGGCGGCGCAGCAGGCCGGTAGCCACGTGGTGGAGCGTCCGACTGAAAACGATGGGCGGTGCTGGGATCGAACCAGCGACCCCCGGCTTGTAAGGCCGATGCTCTCCCGCTGAGCTAACCGCCCGCGGTCGGCCGACGGTGCGTCAGTTCAGTGAGTCTTTGAGCATCTTGCCGGGCTTGAACTTGGCGGAGCGCGACGCGGAAATCTGGATTGCCTCGCCGGTCTTCGGATTGCGACCGATACGCGCCTTGCGGTCCGACACCTGAAAGGTACCGAACCCGGAGATGTTGACCTTGTCGCCGTTCTTCAAGGCCGCAACGATGTCGTCGAAGATCGTGTTCACGATCCGCTCCGCGGTGGTCTTCTGAAGATCAACTTTCGACGAGATGGACTCGATCAGCTCGGCCTTGGTCATGCAGACTCCCTTCCTCTCCTCGCCGGAAACAAGCTCCGCTCAATACCAGCGACTTCCCGAGCAGTCAATTCGTGGAGTTACTCGATCGGGGCAGGCTCGGGCATGCCATGGCCCGAGCTGTCGCCGGTGGAGGCGCGTGGATTCACTCCCCGCGCCGACGCCCATCGGAGCACGACCCGGTCGTCGCGGACGGCGCGCTCCGCGCGCCGTGCGCACGGGGGCAAAATCTAATGCGTGATGATCTCGGGCGTCGCCGGCGTCGCGGGGAACGGCGGCGGTGGCGGCGCGTGCTCGACGACGGGCTTACGCAGGAAGCCCTCGGGATCCTCGAGGACGAGCGCCTTCCGCAGGACGTCGTCCATGTGGTCGACGAGTTCGAGGCGGATCGACTTCAGGATCGTCGCCGGAATCTCCTTGATGTCCTTCGCGTTCTCCGCCGGGATCAGCACCCGCTTGATGCCGCCACGATGCGCGGCCAAAACCTTCTCTTTGAGGCCGCCGATCGGCAGCACGCGCCCCCGCAGCGTGATCTCACCGGTCATGGCGATGTCGTGCCGCACCGGAATGCGGGTCAGCGCCGAGGTGAGCGCCGTCGCCATGGTGATGCCGGCCGACGGGCCGTCCTTGGGAATCGCACCTTCGGGCACGTGAATGTGAATGTCGACTTTCTGGTAGAAGTCGCGCTCGAGACCGAGCGCGTCGGCGCGTGAGCGGACGTAGCTCATCGCCGCGTGCGCGGATTCCTGCATCACGTCGCCGAGCTTGCCGGTGATGATGAGCTTGCCCTTGCCGGGCATCACCGTCACCTCGGTGCCGAGGAGCTCGCCGCCGAGGTCGGTCCACGCGAGACCGGTCGTGACGCCGATTTTCTGCTCGTCATCGACCTTGCCGTAGCGGTACCGCGGCGGGCCGAGGAGCCTCCCGAGGCTCTTGTTGGTGACGCGGATCTTCGCGCTGCGATCCTTCTTCACGACCTCGATTGCGGCCTTGCGGCAGACCGCCGCGATCTCGCGCTCGAGGTTCCGGACGCCGGCCTCCTTGGTGTAGTGACGGATGATCCCGAGCAGCGCCGAGTCGGCGAACTCGATGTTGTGATCGGTGAGGCCGTTCGCCTCGCGCTGCTTCTTGAGCAAATAGCGCTTGGCGATGTTGAGCTTCTCGAGCTCGGTGTAACCCGCAATGCGGATGATCTCCATGCGGTCTTGCAGCGGCCGCGGGATGCGATCGAGCGCGTTTGCGGTGGTGATGAACATCACCTTGGAGAGATCGTAATCGACGTCCAGGTAGTGGTCGTTGAAGCTGCTGTTCTGCTCGGGATCGAGCACCTCGAGGAGCGCCGATGATGGGTCGCCGCGGAAGTCGGTCGACATCTTGTCGACCTCGTCGAGCAGGAAGACGGGATTGCCGGAGCCGGCCTTCTTCATCGACTGGACGATCTTGCCGGGAAGCGCGCCGATGTAGGTGCGCCGATGGCCGCGGATCTCGGCCTCGTCGCGGACGCCGCCGAGCGACACGCGGACGAACTTCCTGCCGGTGGCGCGCGCGATCGACTTCCCGAGCGA
>JBGOSW010000304.1:0-3059 GCA_041476145.1 Binatia bacterium | reverse complement strand
GTCCTGGAGACCATCCCCGCGACGTCCGGCTTCCCGCTCCCCGCGCCCGGCTACCTCGCGGACGTGAAGGCGCTCTGCGAGCGACACGGCGCGCTGTACGTCGCCGACGAGGTGCAGACGGGTCTCGGGCGCACCGGTCGGCTGTGGGGCGTCGAGTGCTACGGCGTGGAGCCCGACATCCTGGTCGCCGGCAAGGGACTCTCCGGCGGCGTCTATCCGATCGCCGCCGCCGTCCTCGCCCCGCGCGCGGCGGCGTGGCTCGACGAGAACGGCTGGGGTCACGTGTCGACTTTCGGCGGCGCCGAGCTCGGCTGCCGCGTCGCGCAGAAGGTGCTCGAGATCTCGAATCGGCCGGAGGTGCTCGCGAACGTCGCGGCCGTGTCTGATCGGCTCGGCGCGGGGCTCGCGGCGATCCAGCGCCGCCACGCCGATTGGCTCGTCGAGATCCGACGCCGGGGCGTCGTCATGGGTCTCCGGTTCGCGCATCCGCAAGGTGGGATGCTGATGTCGAAGGCACTCTACGACGCCGGCATCTGGGCGATGTTCGCGGGACACGAGCCGTCCGTGCTCCAGTTCAAGGCGGGCTTGCTCGCCGACGCCGCGCTCTGCGACGAGACGCTCGAGCGGTTCGAGGCCGGCGTCGAGCGCTGCCTCGCGGCGATCAGCTGAGCGCCGGAACGGCCTGGCGCGGGTCGCGCGATAGCTTGCTCGAGGGAGAATAGAAACGCGAATGTCCGAGAAGGGGCACCCTATCGCCTACGATTCCCGCAGGGATGGTCGGCGAGGGGGCTTCCGCCCGCGCAGCGTTGCGGATTGCTGGCGCGGCCTGCTCGTTGTTGCGATCGTCGTGGGCAACGTCGCGCCGGCGGGCGCCGACTGGCGGGAGCACGTGACGCTGACGGCGAGCGAGCGCGCCCGCGGTGAGATCGTCGATTATTTTCGTCCACCGAACGGGACGGCGCCGGCCGGCGCGCACCGCTATTCGTTCTTTGGCAATCAGCTGCGCGCCGGGCTTCGGGCGCTTTTTCCGCACGCGGACTTTGCCGTCGAGGTGCAGGATACGCGCCTGGTGCACTTGCCTGACGATGCGAGCTTGGCGGCGCCGTTCGGGAATCTCGGGCCGGGTGCGACCTACTTCGCGCACACGCGCGATCGCGACCAGGGCGAGCCGTTCCTCAAGCAGGCGCACCTGACGCTCCGGCAGAGCGGGGTCGCGGCGACGGTCGGACGTTTTGAATACCGTGACGGGTTGGAGACCCTTCCCGGAGATGCGACGCTCCTCGCCTTGAAGCGCACACGGATCGCCGAGCGTCTCGTCGGTCCGTTCGGCTACACGCATGTGACGCGGAGCTTCGACGGAGCGCGACTCGCCATCGATCGTGCTGGTTGGAACGCGACGGCGTTTGCGAGCCACCCGACGGCGGGCGGCTTCGAGGTGAGCGCGAATCGTGAGATCGACGGGGTGAGCCTCGCCGGCGTTTCCGTCACCGCCAAGCGTCTTCCGTATGCGCCGCCCGCCGACGCGCGACTCTTCTACCTCTACTACGAGGACGACCGCAGCGCCGCGGTGAAGGTCGACAACCGTACCCCCGAGGCGCGGGCGGCAGACAAGCGGAACATCCGCGTGCACTCGTGGGGCGGTCACGCGATGACTGTCGTCGAGGCGGGACCGGGCGCGCTCGATGGTCTCGTCTGGGCCGCCTTCCAGAACGGCGACTGGGGAGTCCTCGATCACCGCGCCTGGGCGTACGCCCTCGAAGTCGGCTATCAGCTGCCACGCGTACCCGCCGCGCCGTGGCTTCGCGGCGGATACAACCGCTCGTCCGGCGACGACGATCCCGGCGACGGCCAGCATCGGACTTTCTTTCAAGTCATGCCGACCGCGCGCACCTACGCCCAGTTTCCTTTCTACAACCTGATGAACAACGAGGACGTCTTCGTGCAGTTGATCGCGAACGCGTTCAGTCGGGCGACCGTCCGGGCCGACTACCACTGGTTGCGGCTCACCGAGCCGCGCGATCTCTGGTACGCCGGCGGCGGGGCGACGAATGACCACGTCTTCGGCTTCTCGGGCATCCCCACGCACGGGCGCCGCGAGCTCGCCCATGTGGTCGATATGGCGTTCGACGTGAAGCTCAGCGACCACCTATCGGCGAGCGCCTATTACGCCCACGCCTTCGGTCAGGGTGTGGTCGGCGCCACGTTCAGCGGCAAGGACGCGAGTTACGGCTACCTCGAGCTGATCTTTCGCTACTGATCGTACGACGGAGGCTGAGCGCCGGCGCTCACGTGCTGACCATCACGGTGCGGCCGACGGGACGCGGCCCCTGCTCGCCCGGCTCGATGTTCAAGAAGAGCTCCCGCACCGGCGAGGTGTAGGCGTCGACCGGGATCGTGAACTGGCTCATCACGGCGCCGTCCGCATCGGCGTTGAATTGGCCGCACGGCACGGTCCCATCGCCGACGCGTGCCCACAGGCGATAGACCTGACCAGAAGGCAGCTTCGGCAGGCCGCGGATCGCGACGGCCGCGCGCTTCGCGTCGAGATCGAGCACGGCGGTGCCCGCCGCCTGGGAGAAGCCGGTGCCACGGAGCGCGAACTGGCGTACGACGTTCGGCTGCTGGAGCGTGGTTGCGACGTCCCGCTGCAGCTGAAGCTCCTGACGTAACCGCTGGCCGTCCCAAGCGAGCGCGACGATGAGCAGTGCCGCGATCGATCCGACGACGCGCGCGATCGACAGCACGCGTGCCGGTCGACGCGGGACGGTCGTCGGCGACGTCTGCTCGTAGTCCCTGATCGACGCGGGCGGTGAAGGACGCGCTGCCTCGGTGTGGCGCGCCGCCTCGAGAACGCGAGCCCGAAGATGCGGAGGCGGCGCGGTCACGACGGCATACGGCATCAGGCCGAGAGTGTGCTGCAGGCGGCCGATCTCGACGCCGAGCTCGGGTCGCTCTTGGACGAGCCGCGCCATCTCCCGCGCCTCATCGCCCCCGAGCTCACCGAGGACGTAGCGCGTCATCAAATCCTCGAGCGCTTCGCGGTCGGCCGGGTCGATCAT
>JBGOSW010000303.1:0-3175 GCA_041476145.1 Binatia bacterium | reverse complement strand
GTACGGAAGGATCCCCACGATGTGGCGTCCCGCCAGGTCCGCTGCGCCCGCCCGCGTCACCCCCTCGCCCGCGCCTCACCGGAACGGCGAGTCACGTTCGACGACCGGCGCGCGTCACGGATTGGCGGCGCGCCCCGGCGTCGCGGTGTCGCAGGCGGTCGTCGGAGGGATGCCGAGCAACCGCCGGGCGTGCGCGAAGACCTCGTCGACCCCGATCTCCTGCAGGCAGCGATTGTCCCGGCACGGACTGCTACGGTGATTGAGGGCGCTCAGGCACGGGCTGCACGCGAGGTTCGCGAAGAGGTGCACGGCGTCCGCCCCGAGCGGACCGTAGAGGACGGGCGTCTCGGGGCCGAAGAGGGTGATGCTCTTGATCGGCGTCAGGCTCGCGAAGTGCGCCGGGCCGCTGTCGTTGGTGATCAGCAGCTCGCTTTGATGAAAGAGCTGCAACACGTCGGTGAGCGTCCGCGTCCGACCGACGAAGTCGATGCACCGCGGGTCGCCGACGCGCGCGACGATGGCACGGGCCGACGCCTTCGCGTCGGCGATCCCCATGAGGACGACGACCACCATCGGATCGGCGGCGAGGAGTCGCCGCACGACCTCGGCGAAGCGCTCCGGCGGCCAGGTGCGGATCGGGAGCAGGCTTCCGGCGTCGTGATTCACCACCACCAGTCGATGCGCCGGCGTGAGCGGATAGCAGTCCTCGATCTGGCGGCGGACGTACGCGAACGCCTCTGCGTCGGTCGACACCTGGACCGGCGGCGGGGGCACGGGAATGGCGCGTTTCGGCAGCGGGATGGCCTCGGGATCGCACTCGAGGGCTTCGATGAGCGCGAGAAAGTTCTGCGACATGTGGCGGTACGGATTGTACTGCACGCGGTACGTGAGGTGCTCGCCGCGGTAGAGGCCCTCACCGTGGTAGTTGTGGAAGCCGACTCGCGTCGTGGCGCCCGAGAGCAGGCTCAAGATCGACGAGATGCGCGAGAAGAGCTCGAGGTCGATCACCGTGTCGATGCGCTCGGCGCGGCAGAAGCGAACGAACGCGACGACGTCGGCCGCCATGTGCACCAACGAGTCGTCGCGCAGCGTGAAGATGTGGCGCTCGTCGAAGAGGTGAAGGAGCCGCAGGCTCGCGGCGTTCTTGTGGAAGATCGCGAACGCGTGCTGCGCCCCGGGATGGCGTTCCTGGACGCGGCGGATCGCGGCCGACGCGAGAATCGTGCTTCCCATCTCGGAGAGCTCGATGAAGAGGATGCGCCGCGGCTCTCCGTCGGCACGGCGCGGGCGCACGCGGCCGAGGAGCTTCACGAGGACGGTCAAGACGAACGTCGCGGGCACACCGACGAAATAGTCGATGCGGCGCATGGTCGAGAGCTTCATCGTCGTATGGGCCTGCGCGACGGCAAGACCCTGCGCCGCCGCTCTCAAACCCTACAAGCAGCCTCTTCCGGGTGTCAACGCGTCGTCGACCGGCATTGGTCATCGGCTCGCGGCCTGGTAGTAGATCCCCCCCGGTGCGGCAATCGGATCTCACGCTCTCGGTCATCGTCCCGGTCTTCAACGAACGGCGGACGCTTCGGCGCGTCCTCGAGCGCGTCTGCGCGGTGCCGCTTCGCAAGCAGATCATCATCGTCGACGACGGTTCGACCGACGGCACCACCGACGTCATCCGCGATTTGCTGAGCGCGCCGCACGACGACCGGAACCGTCTGCAGGCGATCTTCCAGCCGCACAACGTCGGCAAAGGCGCGGCCGTCCGGCGCGCGTTGGCACACGTCGAGGGCGACATCACGCTCATTCAAGACGCCGACCTGGAGTACGACCCGGCCGAGTACCCGAAGCTCGTCGAGCCGATCCTCGCCGGCCACGCCGACGTGGTCTACGGCTCGCGCTTTCTCGGCGCCACCCATCGCGTGCTCTTCTTCCGCCACATGCTGGGCAACAAGCTGCTCACGTTCATCTCGAACCTCTGCACCGACCTGAACCTCACCGACATGGAGACCTGCTACAAGGTCTTCCGCACCGACGTCCTGCGCCGCATCCGCATCACCTCGAATCGGTTCGGGATCGAGCCCGAGTTGACGGCGAAGGTCGCGCGTCTCGGCTGCCGCCTCTACGAGGTGCCGATCAGCTACCACGGCCGCGAGTACTGGCAAGGCAAGAAGATCGGCTGGACCGACGGCCTGGCGGCGATCGGGACCATCCTCAAGCACGCGTTCGTCGACGATCAGGACGACCCCGGCTACGCCACCATGCAACGCCTGCGCAACGTCGGCCGCTACAACGAGTGGGTGTGGAGTCGCCTCGATCCGTACGTCGGCGATCGCGTCCTCGAGGTCGGCTGCGGCGTCGGCAACTTCACGCGCTTCCTGCGCGACCGCGAGCACGTCGTCGTGACCGACAACAACGAGCACTACCTCGCGCGCCTGCGTACCGCCTCCGAGCAACTGGACAACCTGCACGTGCGCCAGGTCGATTGGGCGGACCCGTCACTCGACGGCCTGCGGGGGGAGCGCTTCGACACCGTCCTCTGCCTGAACGTCCTCGAGCACATCGAGGACGACGATGCCGCGCTCGCCACCTTCGCCCGCGTTCTCGAGCCCGACGGCCGCCTTGTCCTGCAGGTGCCGGCGATGCGCGCCCTCTACGGCGAGATCGATCGCGCCATCCACCATCACCGCCGCTACGAACGCGGCGATCTCGTGGCCCAGCTCCAAGGCCACGGCTTCGCGATCGAGGAGGCGAGCTACTTCAATCTGCCCGGCATCGCCGGCTGGTATCTCAACTCGGTGCTACTCAAGCGCCGTGCCATCCCCGGGGTGCAAGCGCGCCTCGCCAACCTGCTCGTCCCGTGGCTCCGTTTCGAGCAGCGCCTCCGCCCCCGCCACGGCATGGCGTTGCTCGTCGTCGCCCGCAAGGTCCGCGCCCTCGAAGAGCACCCGTCGCCCTTCGTGATTCCGGACGCCATCGCGCATTGATTGATTTCGCCCCCGGACATTTGATTTTGCCCCCGCGCGGCTGCGCCGCGCGATGGGCGTCGGCGCGCGAAGTGAATTCGCGCGCCTCCCCACCTCACCTTAGCCTGGACCTTTAGCCTGGACCTTTAGCCTGGACCTTTAGCCTGGACCTTAGCCTGGACCGCCTTCCGCACCTCAAACCTTTCGCCTTGGCC
>JBGOSW010000302.1:0-3320 GCA_041476145.1 Binatia bacterium | reverse complement strand
GCCGAACTAGGCGTTGCGTCCATGCACCTCGATAGTCATAATGGTCACATGCGGAAGGCTTCGCTCGCTCACGCCAAGGCCCATCTCTCCGCGATCGTGGACGCCGTCGAGCACCGCGGCAAGCGCATCGTAATCCTGCGCCACGGCAAGCCGGCGGCTGCGATCGTCCCCGTCGGCGTTGCGATGCCGCCGAAACGGCGGGCGCGTGCGCTGAGCTCCAAGGTTGCTCTCCGGAGCATGCGCGTCTTCATCGAGGAATTCAGCTCCGCTGATCCGAAGATGTCGGCCGTCGAGGATCTGCTCCGGGGTCGCCGCTGACCTACGTGCTTGATGCTTCCGTGGCTGTCGCCGCGCTTCGCGCCGGAGAACCGGGGCACGTTCGCGCTCTTCGCCGTTGTATGCCGCTTTTCGCCGGTCGAGACGAAATCGTCGTCCCGGGTATCTTCGATCTCGAGGTGACTGCGGCACTCGTCCGTCGCGGGGTCACGCCCGATCGGGTCGCCGCGTTTCTCTCGCGGCATCTGGCGACGCGCCGACTCGTCAGCATCGGACCCCGGGCGGTTCGCGCGGCGTGTGCCGTCGTCAGTACGACGCGGCTTCGCGCGGCGGACGCGCTCTACGTATGGGTTGCCGCACGTGAAAACCTTCCGCTCGTGACCGCCGATCGGGAGGTCATCCAGCGTGCGGCGCTCGCAGGCGCCAGAGCCGTGGAGCCATAGCCGCAACCATTCGGTGCGGGCCGAATCGCCCAGTTCGATTTGGGATGGCGCGGAAACCATTTCGAAGGAAGCGTCTCATGCGGACATGCCCCGAGCTTAGGTACTCAGCGGCTCGAGCCACCAGCGCGCCGGATCGAGCTCCACCGCTTCGAACGGCTCCGCGCGAATGCGATCGTTGCCCCCGTGGGTGCTGGCGACGATCCAGCGCCCGTTCTCGAACCGATACACCTCGAGCGTGCGCGGCAGCGGATCGACGATCCAGAGATGCGACACCTGCTCGCGTGCATACACCCGCATCTTCCGACTGCGGTCGAGGGCGCCCGTCGATGCCGAGACGACCTCGCACACCCAGTCGGGTGCCAAGGTGAATGCGGTCACGTTTTCGAGCCGCGGCATGCGCACGCGCCGCCATCCCGCGAGATCGGGAACGAGCACGTCGTCGCCGAAGTGCAGCTCCGGCTCGAATAGAATCCACCAGCCGCCGGGCGCCTCGCCGCCGCCCGGAGGCCGGTGGAACCGCTCGAACAGCGCGCTGCCGATCGCCGACGCCGCGAGCGCGTGTGGCGACGCCGGTCGCGGACTCGTGTAGAGCTCGCCATCGACGATCTCGGCGACGAGATGCTCGGGAAGATCCAAGATGTCCGCGTATGTCGCGCGACGTTTCGGGCTCGACATGCGGACAGGCTACCACACGGGCTTCGGACGCGTCACGGCCACTCGGCGCTCTCGACGACGGCGGCCTCCTCCTGGCGGAGTGTCCTCGCTCAGGCGAGACCGAGCGCGCGGTCCTGCGCTTCGGGATCGGCGTCCTCGAACTCGAGGATCTCGAGCTTCGCGAACGCGGCCCTGACACGCGGGCTCAGAAGTCCGAGGCGTTTCAGGTTCGGCACCACGCGCATGAAGAGCATGCGGCGGAACGCGAGGCCGAGCGGCGACCCGAGCACGACGTCGCGCACCTCGTCGCGGTTCCAGCCCATCGCGACCGCGATCTGGTCGCCGACCAGCCGGTTCCGCATGAGCTCGCACGCGTAGATGATGAAGTCCTCGCGATCGCGGAGCTCGCCGGCGGGCATGTCCTGGTAGTAGTCGTTCAACGAGAGGACGCCGAAGGCGACGTGACGCGATTCGTCTTTCATGACGTAGCGGACGAGCTCTTTGAGCAGCGGCTCGGTGGTGATCTGGAAGAGGTTACCGAAGGCCGCCATCGCCAGGCCTTCGATGATGATCTGCATCCCGAGGTACTTGAAGTCCCAGCGGCTGTCTTTGATGGTGGCGTCGAGGAGCTCTTTCAGATTTTCGTTCACCGGCCATTGCCACTCGAGCTTGTCGCGGAGATAGCGGCCGAAGACCTCGACGTGGCGCGCCTCGTCCATCGTCTGGGTACCGGCGTAGTACTTGGCGTCGATCCACGGTACGGCGCCGACGAGCTGCGAGGCGACGATCAGCGCGCCCTGCTCACCGTGCAGGAACTGCGACAGCTGCAGCGCCACCTGGCCGTGGCGCAGGTGATCGCGTTCCTTCTTGTTGAGACGCTCGTACGGCGCGTAGCCGGCGAGCGGATTGGCGATGTCGGGCAGAATGCCGTGCTCGGGATCGACTTGGGTATCCCACGCGAGCTGCGTCGTGCCGTTCCACTGATCGCGCTTCGCCTTCTCGTAGAGGTCGCGCAGCCCCTCTTTCACGCTCCCGTAGTTCCAAGCGTAGCTGCTGTCGAACGAAGTGAGGATGCTCTCGAGCTCTTCGTCGAGATGCTCGAGCTGGTTCACGGTCTGGTCTTGGCTCATGGCTTAAGCTCCTCGAGGGATTTGCCGGCGACCCTATACCACCCGCATCCGCATCGGAACCGCGCGTAACGGCCGCCGCCGCACGGGCGGCGCCACGCTCTTGCCGCACGGCGTGGTGGCGAGCGATAACCCGCTCGAGGAGCGTGCCATGGCTACCTATCGTCCGACCCACGAGGTGTTGAACCAACCGCCGCCGCTCGAAGGGTACAATCTCTTCGACCACGACACGCCGCTCGCCGAGGCGCTCGAACGTGAGGGCGGCGCGTGGGCGCGCGAGCGCGTCCGCGCCGTCGGCGAGCTCGCCGGTGGCGACGCGATCCGCTGGGGCGTCGACGCCAACAGCTACCCGCCCGTCCTCCACACCCACGACCGCTACGGCCACCGCGTCGACGAGGTCGAGTACCATCCCGCGTGGCACCACCTCATGACCGCGAGCATGGCGCACGGGCTTCACGCCCTCCCCTGGCGCGAGCCGCGAGCCGGCGCGCAGCCGTCGCGTGCGGCGATGTTCTATCTGCTCTCGCAGGCGGAGGCGGGCTTCGGCTGCCCGACGACGATGACGTTCGCCGCCGTGCCGGCGTTGCGGGCGCAGCCGGAGATCGCGCGCGAATGGGAGCCGCGGCTCACCTCCCTCGAGTACGATCCGCGCTTCCGCCCCGCGACGGAAAAGCGCGGCGCGCTCTGCGGCATGGCGATGACCGAGAAGCAGGGCGGCTCGGACGTGCGCGCCAACACCACCCGTGCGACGGCGCTCCACGGCCGTGGTCCCGGCGCCGAGTACGCCATCACCGGTCACAAGTGGTTCTGCTCGGCGCCG
>JBGOSW010000301.1:0-3347 GCA_041476145.1 Binatia bacterium | reverse complement strand
GCAGCCTCCGGCTGCACCTCACCCGCAGCCTGGTGTCAGAGCGAGCACGAGGCCTGGGGGTAGCGCCGGTCCGCCATGGGGGCGGATCGGCGTGTGGGTGAGGTCGCCGCGCGTCGATTCGATTCAGCTTGACAGCGCGAACGAGCACGACGTACAAAATCGTACAGTTCGCGTGGGTCGAGGGGTTGGAGTGGACGTGGTAGCGACGACGCTCGCAGTGGACGCATCATTTGCCGCGCCTTTCCCGGTCCGGAGACTCTCGATGGGCGCGGTGACGCCGCAAGCACGCGTGCCGTTTTCCTCCCTGCACGCTCTTCCTCCGAAGGACACGACGGCGCCCGATGGCGGCGATCCTCATCATCGACCCCTCGCCGACGATTAGGGAGACGCTGCGCATCGTGCTCGGAAGCGAGCACGCGGTGTCGCTCGCGTCGTCGTGGGACGAGATCTCGGGCCCACCGCCGGCGCTGGTGATCTTCGGCGCGCCGCCGCCGCCGCGCGACGACGCCGCCGCGGGCGCCGTCCGCGCCCGCATGGCACCCGATGCGCCGTTGCTACTCTTGAACGGCGCCGACGAGATCGATCTGCGGGCGCTCGCGCCGCCGGGACATCGCGTCGAGTTCCTTCCGAAGCCCTTCGACGCTCACACTCTCCGCGCTCGGGTGCGCGCGTTGCTCGCGCCCCTCCCGCGCCGTGTTCCCGCAGAGTCGACCGTGGCGCACCACCGGCGATGGATCGAGCCGCCCTTCCTCAGCACCGCCGCCGCGGCGCTGGCGCGGCGGGCGACGGTCAACGATCTGCCGGTGCTGCTGATCGGCGAGCGCGGAACCGGCGCGACCGAGGTCGCACGCGCCATCCACTTCTTCGCCGGTGGAGGGGGACGCGTGGTCGCGCGTTCGGCTCGCGACATCGGAACGCGGCTCCTGGCGCCGGACGACGACGGCGGGGATGCACCGGGAGCCGTCGTGATCGAAGACGTGCATCTCCTCTCTCGCGACGCGCAACGCATGCTGCTGGCGTACCTCCGCGATCCGGACGAGACCAATCCATCGATCCGTGTGTTCGCGACCACGGACGCCGACCTCGAGGCGTACGCCGCCGGCGGCGCATTCGCGCCCGAGCTCACGTATGTGCTCGGCGTGCTGCCGATCTTCCTCGCGCCGCTGCGCGAGCGCACGGCCGACGTGCCCGCTCTCGTCGAGGCGCTAACGCGGCCGCTCGCCGCGCGCCTCCGGCTCGAGACCGTCACGTTCACCGACGCCGCGCTCGAGCGCCTGCAGCGCTATCTTTGGTTCGGCAACGTGGTCGAGCTCGAGACCGTCCTCGCGCGCACGCTGGCGGTGCACCGGCCGCGGATCGTCGAGCCGCAGATGCTTGGATTCACCGCGGCCGAACCCGCGCACGCGTTGGATCCCACCGAAGCCGCGTCTGCAGCGTCCGCTCCGGCGACGGGGACGGCCCCGAGCGCCGCGTCGATCGCAACGCCGCCGGCGCCGTCGGCCACGTCGCCCGTCGCCGCGCGCGCGCGTGTCCTCCCGCTCGAGCGTCGCCGCAGCGACGAGCTCGCGCCGAGCGCCCCCGTCGAGCGCCCGTCCATCGTCACGAGCGGACGTCCACCGCAACCGCCTGCGGCGGCACAGCGCGCCACCCCGGGCACGGGATCCGCCGCCGACGGCGACATCAACCTTGCCGCCACCGGCCCGAGCCTCGAAGTGTTGCTCGGCGAGCTCGCACACGAGCTGCGCAACCCGATGGTGACCATCAAGACCTTTGCGCAGCACCTCGACAGCGTCCTCGACGACGCCGAGGTGCGAACGCGTTTCGCGAGCCTCACCGGCGAGGCGATCGCGCGCATGGACACGCTCCTGGAGACGCTTCTCGACTTCGCCCGCTTTCGCGCACCGGTGCGGCAACCAGTCGACCTCGCGGCACTGCTCGCGCGAGTGCTCGACGAGCGTGCCGAGGATCTCGCGCGCAAGGACGTGCGCCTCGAGCACGTCGCCCACGCCCCCGGACCGTTCGTCGAGGCCGACGAGGCGCAGATGCTCTTCGCGTTTCGCAGTCTCGTCGACGGCCTCGTTCGCGACTTGACGTCGCATACGCCGGTACGGATCGCGATCGGCGACGACGGTGCGCTCGAGCTCACGGTGCATGCCGATCGCGCCATCGCGGCGCGGCTCGCCGCCTACGTCGCCGACGCTGGACGCGACGGAGAGACCGCGCCCCCGCTGGCGTTCGCGCTCGCGGCGGCGCTGATTCGTCGCAATCACGGCAGGCTCGGGATCCGTGCCAGCGATGACGGCGCAACGATCATCACGGTGACGATTCCACGGACGGTCGCTTACGGGGAGCGATGAGGAGGCGGTGATGGAGAAGCGGAAGGTGCTGGTGGTGGACGACGACCCCGGGGTGCGCGAGTCGCTGCGCATGGTACTGAAGGAACGCTACGAGCCGCAGCTCACCAGCTCGGGCGAGGAGGCGCTGACGGCGTTCGCCGAACTCCATCCCGACGTCGTGCTCCTCGACGTGCTGATGCCGGGACTCGACGGGCTCGAAGTGCTGGAGCGTTTGAAGAGCGACGATCCGCGGACGCCGGTGATCATGCTCACCGCCACGAAGACGGTGAAGACGGCGGTCACCGCCATGAAGCTCGGCGCGTTCGACTACGTCACCAAGCCCTTCGACGTCGAGGAGCTCCTCATCATCATCGAGCGCGCGACCCGCGACGCCGCGCGCGAGGCCGAGCTCGAGAGTCTGCGGTGGGAGGTCGGACGGCGCTACAACCCGTCGAACATCATCGGCAACAACGTCCGCATGCAGCAGATCTTCCGTACGATCGGCATCGTCGCGCCGCTCAAGACCACCGTGCTCATCACCGGCGAGAGCGGCACCGGCAAGGAGCTCATCGCCAAAGCGATCCACTACCAGAGTCCGCGCGCCGAGCGGCCGCTCGTCACGCTCAACTGCGCCGCCATTCCCGAGAACTTGCTCGAGAGCGAGCTCTTCGGCCACGAGCGCGGCTCCTTCACCGACGCGCATGCCCGCAAGCTCGGGCAATTCGAGCTCGCCGACCAGGGCTCGATCTTCCTCGACGAGATCGGAGAGATGGCGCCGTCGTTGCAAGCGAAGCTGCTGCGGGTCATCGAGCAGGGCGAGTTGATGCGCGTCGGCGGCAAGCAGACGATCCACATCGACGTCCGCATCATCGCCGCCACCAACCGCGTCCTGGTCGAAGAGGTCGAGAAGGGCTCCTTCCGGAAGGATCTGTATTACCGCATCAGCGTCGTGGAGATCCGCATCCCCCCGCTTCGCGATCGCCAGGAGGACATCGCTCTTCTCGCCGAGCG
>JBGOSW010000300.1:0-3367 GCA_041476145.1 Binatia bacterium | reverse complement strand
TACCCCGGCATGACGACGCGCGCGTGCTTGCGCGCCGTCGCCGCGAGCGCTTTCTGGAAGGCGGTGACGTGCTTCAGAATCGCGCCGATTTCGGCGCGGACGAAGAGCCGGAGATCCAGGGCCACCTGGTCGTTGCGGCTGCGCGCGGTGTGCAGGCGGCCGCCGGCGGGTCCGATCTTCTCGATCAGCCGCCGCTCGATCGCCATGTGGATGTCCTCGTCGGCGGCGTCGAAGGGGAAGGTGCCGTCGGCGATCTCCTGCTCGATCTCGCCGAGGCCGCGGCAGATGCGCTTGCCGTCGACCGCGGAGATGATGCTGCGGGTGACGAGCATGTGGCAGTGCGCGAGCGAGCCGGCGATGTCGTACGGCGCGAGGCGCTTGTCGACGGCGATCGAGGCGGTGAAGTGCTCGACGATGGGGGCGGTTGCGGCGGCGAAACGCCCTTCCCAGAGCTTGTGCTTGCGGGTCGCCACGATGCTCGGGTTATGAGCCGGACACGCCGCGCTTTGCAACCAGCGCCTGGATGCGCAGGCGGAGCGCGTTCAGGCGGATGAAGCCCTCGGCGTCGCGCTGGTCGTAGATGCCGCCGGCCTCGAAGGTGGCGATCGAGGGATCGTAGAGCGAGCGCGCCGCGCGCCGCCCGGCGACCGTCACGCCTCCCTTGTAGAGCTTCAGGCGCGCGGTGCCGGTGACCGTGCGCTGCGCCTCGTCGATCGTCGCCTGCAGCATGCGACGCTCGGGCGCGAACCAGTAGCCGTAGTAGACCATCTCGGCGTAGCGCGGGACCAGCGAGTCGCGGAGGTGCACCACCTCACGGTCGAGCGTCAGCGATTCGACGGCGCGATGCGCGGCCTGGAGGACGGTCCCGCCCGGCGTCTCGTAGACGCCGCGCGACTTCATGCCGACGTAGCGGTTCTCGACGAGGTCGAGGCGTCCGACGCCGTGGCGCCCGGCGAGCGTGTTCAGGCGCGCGAGCAGCGCCGCCGGTGTCAGGCGCTCGCCGTTCACCGCGACGGGGTCGCCGCTTTCGTACTCGATCTCGACGTACTCCGGCGTGTCCGGCGCCTCTTCGGGCGCGACCGTGAGCAGGAACATGTCGCGATAGGGCTCCTGCCACGGGTCCTCGAGGACGCCGCCCTCGTAGCTGATGTGGAGCAGATTCCGATCGCTGCTGTAGGGCTTCTCGCGCGTCACCGCCACCGGGATGTGCTGCGCCTCGGCGTAGGCGATGAGCTCCGAGCGGCCGGCGAGCGTCCACGTTCGCCACGGCGCGACGACGACGATCTCGGGCTCGAGCGCGTAGTAGGTGAGCTCGAAGCGCACCTGGTCGTTGCCCTTGCCGGTCGCGCCGTGCGCGACCGCGGGCGCACCCGTGGCGCGCGCGATCTCGATCTGTCGCTTGGCGATCAGCGGCCGTGCGATCGAGGTGCCGAGGAGATATCCGGCCTCGTAGACGGCGTTGGCGCGCAAGATCGGGAAGACGAAGTCGCGCACGAACTCCTCGCGCAGGTCCTCGACGAACACCGCGCTCGCGCCCGTCGCCGTGGCGCGCTCGCGGACGCTCGCGAGCTCGTCCCCTTGACCGAGGTCGGCGCAGAAGGCGACGACCTCGCAGCCGTACTCCTCGATGAGCCAGCGCAGGATGACCGAGGTGTCGAGGCCGCCGCTGTAGGCGAGGACGATCTTGTCGAGCCGTCCGCCGGTCGCACCGGGCGCGCTCATCGTCCGGCCTCCTGCGCGAGCCACGCCATCAGCGCCTTCTGCAGATGCAGGCGGTTCTCCGCTTGGTCGAACACGATCGATTGCGGTCCCTCGAGGACGGACTCGCTGATCTCCTCGCCGCGATGCGCGGGCAGGCAATGCATCACCAGCGCGCCGCGCGCGGCGCGGCGCATGACGTCGTCGTTCACCTGGTAGGGCGCGAAGCGCGCGCGCCGTGCCGCCGCCTCTTCCTCCTGGCCCATGCTCGTCCACACGTCGGTGTAGACGACGTCGGCGTTGTGGACGGCGTCGGCGACGTCGTCGGTGATGTCGATCACGGCACCCTTGGCGCGGCACTCGGCGAGGATGGCGGCGTCGGGCTCGTAGCCGTGCGGGCAGGCGAGGGCGAAGGTGAAGCGGTAGAGCGTCGCCGCCTCCAGCCACGAGTGCACGACGTTGTTGCCGTCGCCGACGAAGGCGATGCGCAGCTCGTCGAGCGCCTTGCGGCGCTCGTGGAGCGTGAACAGGTCGGCGAGCACCTGGCACGGATGGTGAAAATCGGTGAGGCCGTTCACCACCGGGACGTCGGCACGCTCGGCGAGCTCCACCAGCACCGTGTGCAGGAAGGTGCGCGCGACGATCATGTCGACGACGCGCGCCAACGTGCGCGCGATGTCGGCGACGGTCTCGCGCTGCGCGAGACGGATGTCGGCGGGTGCCAGGTAGATGGCGTGGCCGCCGAGCTGGGTCATGCCGGTCTCGAAGCTGATGCGCGTCCGCAGGCTCGGCTTCTCGAAGATCATCGCCAAGGTCTTGCCCGCGAGGACCGGCCGCGGCTTGCCGGCGCGCAGCGCGGCCTTCAGCTCGCTCGCGAGCGTGAAGAGCGCGTCGCATTCCGCGCGCGAGAGATCGGTCACGCGCAAGAGATCCCGCTTCACGACGTCGGGTTTCACGAGCTCAGCACCTCCTCGAGGATCGCGAGTCCACGGTCGATCTCGGCCTCGCGGACGACGAGTGGCGGCAGCAGCCGCAGCACCCGCTCCGCGGTGCAGTTGATCACGAGTCCGCGCGCGAGGCACGCATCGACGACGCTCGCTCCCGGCTCACGCAACGTGACGCCGAGCATGAGCCCGTGGCCGTGCACCGCGACGATCGCCGGGCAGCGCGTCGCCAGCGCCTGGAGCTTGCTGAAAAAGCACTCGCCGAGCGCGCGCACGCGGGCGAGAAAGCCTTCGTGGGTCATGGCCTCGACGGTGGCGACGCCGGCGGCGGTCGCGAGCGCGTTGCCGCCGAACGTCGAGCCGTGCGTGCCCGGACCGAAGCACGCCGCGACCTCGTCGCGCGCGAGCAGCGCGCCGATCGGCACGCCGCTCGCGAGCGCCTTGGCGAGCGTCATGAGATCGGGCTCGACGCCGCTCTGCTCGTAAGCGAAGAGCGTGCCGGTGCGTCCCATGCCGGTCTGGATCTCGTCGCAGACGAGGAGCACGCCGCGCGCGTCGCAGAGCCGGCGCGCCGCCGCCAGATACTCGGGGCTCGGCACCACGACGCCGCCCTCGCCCTGGATGGGCTCGAGCATGAGCGCCGCCGTGGTGTCGGTGAGCGCGCCGTCGAGTGCCGCGACGTCGTCGTAAGGCACGTAGCGGAACCCCGCCGGCAGCGGCTGGTA
>JBGOSW010000299.1:0-3489 GCA_041476145.1 Binatia bacterium | reverse complement strand
GCGTGGCATACTCCGCTCATGCCTGCGCGCTCAAGCGGACGCCCGTTGAAGCGACCACGCGATCCGATCGCGCTCGCGAAGCTCATCGGTGACATCGCGTCTACGTCCCCGCGCGCACCTTCCCGACCCACACCGCCCTGCTCGCAGTTGCGTCGCTCCGGAGGCACGAGGCGGACGAGCGTGGGGTGCGCGGGGACGTAGACTTCTCTTCCGGCCCCGCGCACCCCGCGCTCGTCCGCCTCGCCCCCGCGGAGCGCTACAGCTTCATTTGATCGGCGAAGCGACCGCGATAGGTGGCTTGGCCTTCGGCGCGCTGCAGGACGATCTGGCAGAGACGGATGCCGGCGTGGATGGCGAGCGGACGGCCGGCCACGTTCGACATCTCGAGCACCTGGCGGTTGTCGATCCCGGGGGCGATGAAGCCCGCGGTGACGTGGATCATGAGTCCGAGGCGGGCGAAGCGGCTGCGGCCTTCGAGCCAGCCACCGACGTCGGGTGGGAGGCGGATGCGCTCGCGGGTGATGCCGTGGATGGTCTCGCCGGGGGCGAGGACGTAGCGACCGTCGAGCGCACGCACCTCGGTGAACGCCTGGTAGTCGGCGTTCTCGTCGAGCTCGAGGACGGGCGCACCGTTCTGCATGACGCGGATCTCGTCACCCAGGTGGAGATCGATCGAGGCCGGACCGACCTGATCGGGGGTGAAGGGATCGATCGCGATGCGCCCCGCGGCGATCTCGCGCAGGATGACGTCGTGGGTGAGGATCACGCGGATACGCCTTCACAGAGGGCGGCGACGCGCTCCTTGGCGCCGGCGAGGATCGGCGTTCCGTCACCGACGAGGAGGACGTCGAAATCGAGCGCGAGGAGCGCGCGCACGCTCGCGCGCAGCCGCGGCGGATCGTCCATCACCTTCTCGCGCAGGAAGGCGCACGCGCCGGGCGGGTTGCCGATGATCGCGTCGCCGACGATCAGAAGGCGCCGCGCCGGCCAGTGGAACGCCACCTCGCCCGGCGATTTTCCCGGGACGGCGACGACCGTGAACGGGCCGACGCGTTCGCCGGGTACGAGCTCGCCGTCGATGACGGCGCCCTGCTCGCGCGCGTGGGGCGCGTCCGCAGGGTGGATGAGGACGCGGGCGCCCGTCCGCGCGCGGACGGCGCCGGCGGCGCGGACGTGGTTACGGTTGGTGAGCGCGACGACGGCGACCCCCTCGCGGCCGAGGGTTGCGAGGACCTCGTCGTCCGCCTGGACGGGGTCGATGCAAACGTTCCCGCCGGGGTCGCGCACGAGGTAGCCGTTGAAGTCGTAGCCGTGCGGCTCGGAGAGCCACGACCAGATGAGGACCCCGCTCACCACCTCGCGCACTGCACCCATGTCGTCCCCTCCCTCGTCGCATCCAGGGGGCTGATTCTACGGAACTGTCGACTGCGGCGACAAGCGAGGCACCGGGCCTCCGGGCTGACGCGGGTAAAATCTGCCGAATTGGTCATTGGCTTAATAAAACTTGACAAATACCTGCGTAACCAGTACTTCCATTCGGTCAGAGAGAGGATTCACCTAATGAAATTAGGCGACGAGCAGCTGGACCTCGATGCAATCGACCGCCACATCCTGAGTCTTTTGCAGGAGAACTGTCGATTGCCGCTCGCCAAGATCGGCGAGCACGTGGGGCTCTCGGCGCCCGCCGTTACCGAGCGCGTGAAGAAACTCGAGGACTCGGGCGTGATCACCGGTTACCACGCCGTGCTGAACGCTCGCCTGCTCGGCATGGACATCACCGCCTTCATCGGCGTGTCGATCGGTCACCCGAAGGCGATCGCCAGCTTCGAGCACGCGATCGACACCCTCGACGGCGTGCTCGAGTGTCATCACGTCACCGGCGCGCACACGCTGCTCCTCAAGGTGAAGACCCACGACACGTCCTCCCTGGAGAGCCTGATCCGGCACGTGCGCTCGATCGACGGCGTCGTGCAGACGGAGACGATGGTCGTGCTCTCGACCCACACCGAGCACTCGCAGTTGGTGCTCGACGATCAGAGATCGAGCGGGAAGCGCGTGCGACGCAATGGCGCGGACAAGTCCGCCGTGCACTGACTGAAGGGCGCGTGAACGAGAGGACATGATCATGAGACAGGCGCGACTGCCGGGGCGGCAAGGCCTCTACGACCCGAGCCACGAACACGACGCGTGCGGTGTCGGCTTCGTCGCCAACGTCAAGGGCGTTGTCTCGCACACGATCGTCGAGCAGGGCCTCCAGATCCTGCAAAATCTCACCCATCGCGGCGCCTGCGGCTGCGACCCGCTGACGGGGGACGGCGCCGGCATCCTCGTCCAGGTGCCCGACGCGTTTCTGCGCAAGGTCTGCGAGCCGCTCGACATCATGCTGCCGGCGCGCGGCGAGTACGGTGTCGGCATGGTTTTCCTCCCCGAGCAGATCGACGAGCGCAACGAATGCCTCGAGCTCTTCGAGAAGGTCGTGCGCGAAGAGGGCCAGCGGCTGCTCGGTTGGCGGCGCGTGCCGGTCGACGCGACGAAGTGCGGCGACGTCGCGCGGCGCGTGATGCCCGAAATCCGCCAGATCTTCATCGGACGCGGCCGCGACACCGCCGATACGGCGGCCCTGGAACGCACGCTGTACGTGATCCGCAAGCGCGTCGAGCGCCTGGTGCGTGAGTCCGGCCTGCGCGACTCGGAATCCTTCTACGTCTCGAGCCTGTCGACGAAGACCATCGTCTACAAGGGCCTCCTCCTGCCCGACCAGATCGCGCAGTTCTACCGCGACCTCGTCGATCCCCTGTTCACGAGCGCGCTCGCGCTCGTCCACCAGCGCTTCAGCACCAACACCTTCCCGTCGTGGGACCGCGCCCATCCCTACCGCTTCTTGGCGCACAACGGCGAGATCAACACCTTGCGCGGCAACATCAATTGGATGCACGCGCGCGAGTCGATGTTCGCGTCGCCGCTCTTCGGTGACGACGTGCCGAAGCTCTTCCCGATCGTCGCGCCGGGCGGCAGCGACTCGGCGATGTTCGACAACGCCCTCGAGCTCCTGGTGCACACCGGCCGCTCGCTGCCCCACGCGGTCATGATGATGATCCCGGAGGCGTGGCAGAAGCACGAAAGCATGAGCCCCGAGAAGCACGCCTTCTACGAGTACCACGCGTGCCTCATGGAGGCGTGGGACGGTCCGGCATCGATCGCCTTCAGCGACGGCACGGTGATCGGCGCCGTCCTCGACCGCAACGGCCTCCGTCCCTCGCGCTACGTCGTCACCAAGGACGGCCTCGTCGTCATGGCGTCCGAGGTGGGCGTGCTCGACATCGCCGCCGAGAACGTGCTGGCGAAGGGACGGCTCCAACCCGGCCGCATGTTCCTCGTCGACACCGCCGCGGGTCGCATCGTCGACGACGACGAGCTCAAGGCGTCGATGGCGGGTCGCCAGCCGTACCGGCGCTGGCTCGACGAGCAACTCGTGCGCCTCGACGCGCT
>JBGOSW010000298.1:0-3681 GCA_041476145.1 Binatia bacterium | reverse complement strand
TGAGGCGAGGAAGAGGACGGGCCCGGCCGCCTCCTCGGGGCTCCCGGCGCGCCCGAGCGGAATCATCGCCTTGGCGCGCTTGCGCATCTCCTCGGGGATGCCGAGCTCGACGAGCTGACCGTCCACCTCTTCCTTCGCGCTCTGGTCTTTCGCGGCGGTGAGGCGGGTCTCGATGAAGCCGTAGGCGACCGCGTTGACGTTGACGTTGAGGCGACCCCATTCACGCGCCAGCGTCTTGGTGACGCCGACGATGCCCATCTTGCCTGCCGAATAGTTCACCTGGCCGGCATTGCCGGCGACGCCCGAGGTCGAGGAGACGTTCACGACCTTGCGCATCACCTGCTTGCCGTCGGCGATTTCCGCCTTCGCCCAGTCGCGCCAATAGAGCGAGGCCGCGCGCAGCAGACGAAAGGGGCCGGTGAGATGCACGTCGATCATCGCGTACCACTGCTCGTCCGACATCTTGTGGATGACGCCGTCGTGGGTGTAGCCGGCGTTGTTGACGATCACGTCGAGGCCGGCGAAGCGGTCGACGGTCGTCTTCACGAGACGGTCGGGAAACTTCGGGTCGGTGATCGAGCCGGCGACGACGAGCGCCTCGCCGCCCTTCGCACGGATCGCGCTCGCGGCTTCCTCGGCCACGCTCTCCTGGAGGTCGTTCACGATCACGCGCGCGCCGTGGGCGGCGAAGAGCTCGGCGACCGCGCGGCCGATGCCGCGGCCCGAGCCGGTGACGATCGCGACCTTACCTTCGACGAGCTTCATGGGATCCTCCTGCAAGACGGCGGGACTGTGCGCGACGCGCGGCAGGCCTTGTGCCACAGCGACTCCCGGGGCGCAAACCGCAACCGCCCCGCCTTGATTCGCCGGCAGACGCCCCGTATGCAGGCGCCATGACCGCGGCGGAGCTCGCGGAGCGGCTGGCGAGCTATCTCACGGGCGTGACCGGCGGCCCGGTCGCCATCGCCGAGCTACGACAACTGCCGGGCGGCGCCTCGCGCGAGACGTGGGCGTTCGAGGCGACGTTCGACGGCGAGTCGTGCGCGCGTCGTCTCGTCCTCCGTCGTGATCCGGGGCAGACGAGCGTCGACTCCGACCGCGCGCACGAGTTCCACGTCCTGCGCGCCGCGCACGCCTCGGATGTTCCGGTCCCGCGCGTGTACTGGCTCGGCGACGACGCGGCGGCGCTCGGCGCGCGCTTCTTCATCATGGAACACGTCGCGGGCGAGACGCTCGCACGCCGGCTGCTGCGCGATCCCGAGTACGCCGGCGCACGCCGTGTGATGGCGCGACAGCTCGGGACGATCCTCGCCCGCATCCACGCGATCGACGTCGCCGCGCACGGGCTCGAGTTCCTGGCGGCGCCGGCGGCGGGGCGGAGCCCAGCCGCCGCCGAGATCGAGCGCTACGAGCAGCTCTATCGCAGCCTCGCGCCCGAGCCGCACCCGGTGATCGAGCTCGCGCTGCGCTGGCTCGACGGGCACGCGCCCGCGGCGCAGCGCCAAACCCTCGTCCACGGCGACTACCGGATCGGCAACGTGCTCTTCGATCGCGACGGGGTGCGCGCGATCCTCGACTGGGAGCTCGCGCACCGCGGCGACCCGATGGAGGACCTCGGCTGGATGTGCGTCAAGGCGTGGCGCTTCGGCAGCCCGCTGCCGGTCGGCGGCGTCGGCGAGCGTCGCGATCTCTTCGCCGCCTACGAGGAGGCGGGCGGCGCCGCGGTGGACGCCGGGGCCGTGCATTTCTGGGAAGTCTTCGGCAACATGAAGTGGGCGGTGATCTGCATTGCGCAGGCGCACGCGTTCCTCGACGGCGGCGTCCCGAGCCTCGAGCTCGCGAGCTTGGGGCGGCGCACCGCCGAGGTGGAGCACGAGCTCGTGCGGCTCATCGACTGACCCCATGCAAGACCGACCCACCGCCCTCGAACTACTCGCCGCCGTTCGCGACTTCATCACGCGCCACGTCGTGCCGGCGCTCGACGGCAGCCGGCGGTTCCACGCGCGCGTCGCCGCCAACGTGCTGGCGATCGTCGAGCGCGAGCTCCGCGACGCCGACGCGCAGTTGCGCGAGGAGTGGGCCGGCCTGCGGGGGCTCTGCGTGTCCGGCGCGGACGTCGCGACTCCCGACGACGACGTGCCGCCCGGCGATCCCGCCGTCCTGCGCGCCGCCGTCGCGGCGCTGAACGCCGACCTCGCGGCGCGCATCCGCAACGGCGACGCCGACGCGGGAGCGTTTCGCGAGGTCGTCCTCCGCCATCTGCGGGCGACGATCGACGACAAGCTGCGCATCGCCAATCCGGGATACCTCGAGGAGGGCTGCCGGTGATCCGCGTCGGACTCCGTGACGGTCGCGCCGCCGACTTGGACTTCGTGAGCGCGCTCTCGCAACACGCCTTCGGCCACTACGGGGACTACAGCGGCGTCCTGCCCGACTGGCTCGCCGATCCCGGCGTCCAGACGATCCTCGGCGAGGAGCCGGACGGCCGCCCGGTCGGGTTCGCGATGCTGGGCGCGCGCCCGCCGCGGCGGCTGGCGTTGCACCTCGGCGGCGAGCTCCTCGCGGTCGCGGTCGTCGCCGACCGCCGCCGCGAGGGAATCGGACGCCTTCTCGTGCTTGAGGTCGAGCGCCGCGCACGCGCCGCGAAGATGCGCGAGCTCCGCCTCAGCACGGCGGCGACGAACCTGATCGCGCGGCGCCTGTACACGAGCCTCGGCTTCGCGGTGCTGACGCACTACGCGCGCTTCTATCCGTCCGGGCAATCGGCGCTCGAGATGGCCAAGCGTCTGTGAGCGGGATTCCATGCCTCTGATCGACGCGAACGGCATCCGGCTCTACGTCGAGGACGAGGGCAGCGGACCGCCGCTTCTGCTGATCATGGGGCTCGGCGCGAGCCTCGAGACGTGGGTGGCGCAGCGCCAGGCGTTCGCCGCGCACCACCGGGTGATCGCCTTCGACAACCGCGGGGCGGGCCGCAGCGCCAGTCCGCCGCCGCCGTGGACGGTGCCCGCGATGGCGGCCGACGCTGTCGGTCTCCTCGACGCTCTCGGTATCGAGCGCGCGCACGTGCTCGGTGTATCGATGGGCGGCATGATCGCGCAGGAGCTCGCGATCCGTCATCCGGCGCGCGTCGCGCGTCTGGTGATCGCGATGTCGTTCGCGCGCCCGGAGCCTCTGCGGCGCGCGTTTCTCCTCCATCGCCGCTGGGCGCGCCTGCAGGGCGCCGATGCCGCCGGCGAAAGCCTCGCCACCCTGCCGTGGCTGCTGTCGTCCGCGATTCTGCGCGACGCCGAGCGCCTGCAACCGCTCCTCGCGCTGGTCGGCGCCATGCCCTTCATGAGCGCCGAGGCGTACGCCCACCAGGTCGATGCGATCGTCGAGTACACGACCCGCGACCGACTCCACCTCGTGCGCGCGCCGACGCTCGTCCTCGGCGCCGCCGAGGACGTCCTCACGCCGCTCTCCTTGAGCGAGGAGATCGCGGCGGCGATTCCGAACGCGCGTCTCGAAGTCCTGCCGCGCGGCGGCCACGCGGTGCTCGTCGAGTACCCCGACGACTTCAACCGCGCGGTGCTCGCGTGGTTCGGTGAGGCAAAGGAAAACCCCGATAGCCTTGGCGGCGACGCGCCGCCCCGCCGGTGACGCGGGGCTATCGGGGTTCGGTGGTGCCTGGGTCTCCGT
>JBGOSW010000297.1:0-3687 GCA_041476145.1 Binatia bacterium | reverse complement strand
GAGAACGGCGACGCGTTCGCAAACACCGGTATCTTCAATCCCCCGACGCCGTAAGCAACTTTCGGCGAGCAGGCGGGTTTTCGCCTGAATGTCCTCGCGAGGCCATCCGCCGTCCACGGCGGATGGCCTCTTTTTCGTGTACCCCACGCCGACGCCGAGTTCATCCCAGGCGCGGCTTCATGCGCCACGCCACCGCCGTCAGCATCACGACGAACATCGCGCTCAGCACCGCCATCGGCACCCAGACGTCCGCGAGGCCGGCACCCCGCTCGGCGACGCGGCGGAGCGCGATCTGGTACCACCGCAGCGGCAGCAGGCCGCCGATCTGACGGACGCCGTTCGGCATCAACTGGTAAGGCAAGGTCACCCCCGAGAGCACGAACGACGGCAGGATGAAGAACACCGCGAGGAAGACGGATTGCGCCGAGTTGCGCGCGATCGACGAGATGAACGTCCCGACCGCGAGCGACGCGAGTATGAAGGGCAGGGTGACGACCATGAGCGTGACCCAACTGCCACGGGGCCAGAAGCCGAAGATCAGGCCCGAAGGGATGAGGGCGATCAGCACCTCGAGGTAGCAGAGCGCGATGTATGGCAGGAGCTTTCCGAGGATGATCTCGACCGGCGTCGTCGGCAGCGAGAGCATTTGCTCGTAAGTACCGTTCTCACGCTCGCCGACGAGGGCCAGGCTGGTCGCGGAGAGCGTGAGGTTGGTGAGCAGCATCGCCGCGAGCGCGGAGAGGAAGAAGTCGCGGTCGCGGAGCGTGGGATTGAACCAGAAGCGCTGCCGCAGCGCGATCGCGCCCCACTGTAGGACGGGGCCGGACGGGCGGGAGGCCGTGGGCGCGTCGTCGGCGTGAAATGCCGCGCCGACCTGTGCGACGTAGCCGCCGACACGCGCGGAGGAGAGCGGGTCGGCGCCGTCGAGGAGCAGCTGCACGCTGGCGCCGCCGCGCTCGCGGTCGCGCGCGAAGTCATGGGGAATCACGACCACCGCGAGCGCGTCACCGCTCTGCAGGAGCGCGCGCCCTTCCTCGTAGCTCGCGATCGGCCGCGGCACGAGGAAGTACCCGGTCGCCTCGATCTCCTCGACGAAGCGTCGCGACTCCGTGCCGGCACTGCGGTCGAGAACCGCCCACGGTACGTTCTGGGGCTTGTTCGAGACCGCCATCCCGAACAGCACCAGCATCATGATCGGCTGCACGAAGACGACCCCCAGAAACACGTGATCGTGGCGTAGGACGGCGGCCTCCTTGTATGCGACCGCGAAGATGTTCGACCACGGGTTTCGGCGCGACGTGCTCATGCGCGTTTCGCCACCGTCCGGAAGGCGATCGACATCAGCACGACGCCGAAAGCTGCGAGGAGCGTGAGCTCGGGGAGAAGGGCGAGCGGGCCGGCGGCGCGCAGGTAGATCGCGCGGCTGATGGCGATGAAGTGCGTTGCGGGGAGGAGCCGCGAGAGCTCGCGGAAGAAGACGGGCATGTTGCGAACGGGGAAGATGAAGCCGCCGAGGAAGTTCAGCGGGATGCTGAAGAGGACGGTCTTCTGCACCGCCTCGGCCGCGGTCGCCGAGGTCGCCGAAAAGATCAGGCCGAGCGCCAGCGAGATGAGGACGTAGAAGCACGCGACGCCGATGAAGAAGACGAGACTGCCCGCCGGCCACACGCCGAGGAGCATGCCGGAGATCAGCACCATCAACACGACGTCGAGAGCGAAGACGGCGCCGAGCGGCAGGATCTTGCCGAGGACGATCTCGCCCGACGTGGCGGGCGTCACCTGCAGCTGCTCGAAGGTTCCGGAGAGCTTCTCGTTGACGATCGATACTGCGGTGATGAGCGTCGTGAGGAAGGTGAGTACGAAGCCGTACGTGCCGGCGACCATGAACGGCACCCCGTTCAAGGTCGGATTGAAGAGCACGCGGCTGACGACCCGGATGCCGCGCGTTCCCGCGACGCGCGGCATCGCGGCCGCGCCGATGCGTTCGTTGCGCACCAGTGCGCTGCCGGTCGCGGCCGCGATGCCTTGCAGGAACGCCTCGGCGTTGCCGGCGACGACCGTCTCGCCGCCGTCGTAGAGCACCTGCACCTCGGCGGCCCGCCCGCCCGCGGCCTCGTCGCGAAGCTGGCGGTCGAAATCCGGCGGGATGATGACGGCGACGCTGATGCCGCCCGCGACGAGGGCGCGCTCGAGACGCTCGCGAGTCGCGAAGCGTCGCGGCGCGAAGGTGCCGTTGGCGGCAAGCTCGGCGACGAGGCGCCGGCTCGCGGCCGTGCCGCTGGCATCGTGCACGCCGAGTGCCAGCTCTTTTACGTCGACCGCGAGCGTGTATCCGAAGATGAGGAGGGCGCCGATCGGCACCGCGATCAACATTGCCACCGTGAACGGGTCGCGAAGCGTCGCGCGCGCCTCGCGGTGAATGAGGGTGCGGAGCCGACGCCAGCGCGCGGCGAGCGTGAAGGCGAGGCGTGCGGCGGTGGTACCCGTGCGCGTCGTCGCGACCGCGTGTACGGGCGCGGCGTCGGCGGCTTGCGTCGCGACCGCCCTCATGGCGTTGGTGGCGAACGGCTCGGTCTGCGGATTCGACATGAGCTCGCGAAAGATGCTCTGCATCTCGGGCTCCTCGACGTGCACGCCGCCGTCGGCGCCCTTCGCCGCGGTGGCGTCGAGCAGGTCGAAGATCGCGGGAGTCAGCGCCGGCGCCTGGACGACGAGCCCGTCGTCGGTCGCCGTCACCGCGACACCCGCGTCCCGCCATGCGACGGCGGCGGCGGCACGCGCCGGCGGCGGCACGGTGAGCGCGATCCGATAGCCGTGTGAGTAGCGACGGCGCATCATATCGGGTGCTGCGTTCGCGATCAGCCGTCCGGCGTCGATGAAGCAGACCCAGTCGCAGTACTCGACCTCCTCGAGGAAATGCGTGGTCACGAACACGGTCACGCCGGCCGCCGCCTCCTCTTGGATCAGGTTCCAGAAGCGCAGCCGGTTCTGCACGTCGACGCCGGCCGTCGGCTCGTCGAGAAAGAGCACGCGCGGGCGGTGCAAGGTGCTGAGCGCGAGGCCGGCGCGTTGGCGCACCCCGGCCGGGAGGTCGCTCGCCTTCTCGTGCTCCGCCTGCTCGAGTTCGAAGCGCTCGCGGAGCGCCCCCCAGCGCTGCTCGAGCGCGGTGCCGGCGAGGCCGTAGAGACCGGCGTAGAACTCGAGATTCTCCCGCAAGGTGAGGCCCGCGTAGAGACTCACGCGCTGCCCCATGTAGCCGATCAGGTCGCGCACGTGCCGCGGCGAGCGGATCACGTCGACGCCGGCGACCTCGATCGCGCCCGCCGTCGGGGTCAGCAGGCCGATCAGCATGCGGATGGTCGTGCTCTTGCCCGAGCCGTTGGCGCCGAGGAACGCGAAGATCGAGCCCGGCTCGACCGCGAAGCTCAAGTCGTCGACGGCGGTGAAGTCGCCGAAGCGTTTGGTCAGTCCGGTCGCGCGGATGATCAATTGATTGAGCCCCCGCTCGCTGTGCTCGCGATGGGCTCGCGCCCGGGAGTGAATCCCGGGCGCTCCCTTCTCGTCGGCGCGCGAAGTGAATTCGCGCGCCCCCCTTCTCGACTGCAGCTCATCTCGAGTGCGGCGTTCTCATCTCGACTGCATCGTTCCCATCTCGCCTGCGGCGTTCTCATCTCGAGTGCGCCCTTC
>JBGOSW010000296.1:0-3774 GCA_041476145.1 Binatia bacterium | reverse complement strand
TACCTCACGCTCCCACTGCAACCCCGGGAAGCGCTGCGGATAGCGCTCCTCGAAGTCCCCGCTCGTCAAGCCGACGTCGGGAAAAGGCTCGACTTCCGCCTCGACCATGAGCGCGCGCGCGAGCAGCGTCGCCTCGGTGATCCGCTGATCGCGTTCGAGGAGGGCGAGGTTGCGGACGTGCAGGCCGAGCAGGCTCACGAGCGCGAGCCCGAGAACGGCGACGGCGACCAGCACCTCGAGGAGCGTAAACCCCTCGCGACGCGCGACGAGGCACATCACGGACCGCCGGCACCCGTCGCGTCACGACGGTCGCGCCCGCGGCGCAGCATCGAGCTCCGACCCTGCGTCCCGCCGCCGTCGTCGTGGCCGCGATCGCGAGCGTCGGCGACGCGCCGCGCGTCGAGGTCGACGTACGCGTCGGCGACGCGCGTGCGGCCCGTCAACGGCTCGATCGCGAGCGTCGCGAATTCGTGCCGACTGTTCGTCAGGTGCACGACCAACGGATCCGCGTATCCCTCCGGGAAGAACTGCGCGAAGACGAGGCCCTCATGGACGATGCCGAGCGCCGGCAGGACGACGTCGACGAACACGACCGACGCCGGCAGCGCCGTCGGGCGCGCGAGCGGCGAGTCGTCGAGCACGAACTCGGGGTCTTCGGGGTCGTCCTTCAGGACGGTGACCCAATAGGTCTGCTTGTCGAGGTCGAGGTTCAGCCGCATCGGGCGCCGGCGGAAGGCGGCCTCTTCGTAGAGGTAGCGGGCGGTGGTCGCCAGGCGCGCGGCGCCGCTGGTGAGCGCAGCGCTGTCGGTGTTCCGCAGACGCGGAATGACGAAGCTCACCGCGATGGCGAGGATGAGGAGGACGATCGAGAGCTCGAGGAGCGTGAAGCCGTGGGCGGCGTCGGCACGGGTCGCGGCGGACGGAGAGACGCGGTCGCGGACCTCAGAGGGCGGTGTGCGAGTCGATGTCGGCATACTTCCCCTCGCCGCCCTCGGCCCCGTCCGCGCCGTAGGATTTCAGCGTGTAGGTGTTGCCGTCGCACAGGAAAGCGTAGGGATTGCCCCACGGATCGATGGGCAGCGATTCGAGGTAGCCGTCGGGGTTCCAGCGCCGCGGCACGTTGCCCGTCTCCGGCTTCGTGACCAACGCCTGCAGGCCCTGATCCGTCGTCGGGTAGAAACCGTTGTCGAGCTTGTAGAGATGGAGCGCTTCCTCGATGCCCTTGATGTCGGCGGCCGCCTTGGTGCGGCGGGCATCGTCGGTGCGGCCGACGATGCGCGGCGCGACGAGCGTCACGAGCAAGCCGAGGATGAACACCACGACCATGATCTCGATCAACGTGAAGCCCGCGCTCGCGCGCCGATCCCTCAACACCCCCCGACGATACCAACTCCCGCCCCCCGCCTCAACGAGGCTAGTCCGTCGCAAGCAAGCCGGTGAGCGCGCGCCCGGGATTTACTCCCGGGCGCGACGTCCAGCGCGCGGCGAAGCCGCGCGGGGACGAAATCTACAAATGCGCCTTCCACCACGGCGCGCCGCTCTGGCTGTACTTGTCGCCCGCGGATGCAGATACGGCGGTGACCTTGGAGCGGGAAGGAGCGCCCGCCTTGCGGGCGGCCTTCGCGGTCGATCCGGACTTCGCCTTCACGCGCGCTGCCGGCTTCTTCGTGATCGTCTTCTTGGAACTCTTCGCCTTCGTCTTTGCTTTCATCGCTACTGCCTCCACGCCCTGTGCGCGAATCGAACGATCCGCGGGCGCGATCGTCTTAGTCGATGCCGGGGAACCCCGCAACTCGTGTCGCGTCAGCGGACGACGCGATTGAGCTCGAAGATCGGCATCAGGATGGCGAGGACGATGAAGAGGACGACGAGGCCCATGAAGACGATCATCAGCGGCTCGAGGATCGTCGTCAGCGAGCCGACGGCGTTCTCGACCTCGTTGTCGTAGGCGTCCGCGGCCTTGCCGAGCATCTCTTCGAGCTGGCCGCTGCGCTCGCCGACGGCGACCATGTGGACGACCAGCGGCGGGAACACGCCGCTCTCGCGGAGCGGCGGCGCGATGCTCTGGCCCTCGCGAATCGCGTCGCGCGCGTTCTCGATGGCGTGCGCGATCACGCGGTTGTCGACGATGTTGCGGACGATGTCGAGCGCCGGCAAGAGGCCGATGCCGCTCGCGAGGAGCGTCGAGAGCGTGCGCGCGAAGCGCGCGAGCGCGAACTTCTGCACCAACCGTCCGACGTACGGAACCCGCAGCACCCAGCGGTCGACCCGTTCGCGGCCGGCGGCGCTGCGGGCGTATGCGCGACCGCCGAGGACGGCACCGCCGAGCGCGAGCAAAATCAGCCACCACCAGCGTGCCGCGAAGCTCGAGATCGCGATCAGAAGCAAGGTCAGGCGCGGCAGCTGCTGCTGCGTCTCTTGGAAGATGCGCGTCACCTTCGGCACCACGTAGGAGACCAAGAAGAAGAGGATCGCGCCGCCGAGGACGAGCATGACGGCGGGATACGTGAGCGCGGCGCGCACCTTGCCGAGGAGGCGCGCCTGGTTCTCGGTGTAGTCGGCGAGGCGCTCGAGGACGACGTCGAGCGCGCCGCTCGCCTCGCCGGCGCGCACCATGTTCACGTAGAGCGGGGAGAAGAGGCGCGGATGCTCGCCTAGCGCGTCGGCGAGGGCGCGGCCCTCGGTCACGCGCTCGCGGATCTGGACGATGGCGCGCCGCAGGTGCTCGCGCTCGGTCTGGTCGGCGAGGGCGGCGAGCGCCTCGACCAGCGGCAGCCCGGCGCCGACGAGCGTCGCGAGCTGGCGTGTCACCGCCGCGAGCTCCTGCGTCGGCACGCGCTCGCCCGCCCGGCCGACTGCGAAGCTCGTCCGGCGCCGCCCGGCGGGCGTACGGTCCTCGGCGAGGTCGGTCGGGAAGACCCCCGTGCGGCGGAGCTTCAAGCGCGCGCTGCGCGGGCTCTCGGCGTCGACGACGCCGGCGACCGCCCGCCCCTCGGTGCTCAGCCCCTTGTAGGCGTAGACGGGCACGGCTCAGCGCGCGACGCGGCGCGGACGGCTCACCCGAGGTCGTCCTGCGTCACGCGCAGGACCTCCTCGATCGTCGTCTCGCCGGCGAGCACCTTGGCCGCGCCATCCTGGCGGAGCGTCGGCATGCCGGCCGCGGTGGCGGCGCGGCGGATCGCCGCGGCGTCGGCGTTCTTCATGATGAGGGCGCGCACGTCGTCGTCGACGACCATGAGCTCGTGGATGCCCGTGCGGCCGCGATAGCCGGTCTTCTTGCAGGCGTCGCAGCCGGCGCCGCCGCCGTAGATCGCATGGCCGGCGGCCGCGCCCGCGGCGAGGCCGATCTCGGCGAGCGTCGCGGCGTCGGGATGGAGCGTGCGCCGGCAGACGTCGCAGACCCGGCGGACGAGGCGCTGCGCCATGACCGCGATCACCGACGACGAAACGAGAAACGGCTCCGTCCCCATCTCGACGAGGCGTGTGACCGCGCTCGCGGAGTCGTTGGTGTGGAGCGTCGAGAAGACGAGGTGGCCGGTGAGGGCGGCCTGGATCGCGATCTCGGCGGTCTCGCCGTCACGGATCTCGCCGACCATGATGACGTCGGGATCCTGGCGCAGGATCGAGCGCAGCCCGTTCGCGAACGTGAGGTCGATCTTGGGATTCACCTGGATCTGACCGACGCCCTCGAGCTGGTACTCGATCGGATCCTCGATGGTGATGATGTTGCGCTCGGTGGAGTTGATGGTCGAGAGCGCGGCGTAGAGCGTCGTC
>JBGOSW010000295.1:0-3881 GCA_041476145.1 Binatia bacterium | reverse complement strand
TGCGCTCTGGATCAAAGGGGAGACCTCCGGCAATCGCCAGGAGGTGCGCTCCATCGACGTCGATTGCGACGGCGACACGCTGCTGCTCCGGGTCGTGCAGCACGGCGGCGCCGCCTGCCACGAGGGCTACGCGAGCTGCTTCTTCCGCCGTCGCGACGGCGAAGCCTGGCGCGTCACCGCCGAGCGCGTCGTCGATCCCGCGACGCTCTACGCGAAACGATGAGTGTTCTCCGTCTCGGTATTCCGAAGGGCAGCCTCGAAGAGGCGACGGTGGAGCTGTTTCGCAAAAGCGGCTGGCGCATCAAGGCCGGCGACCGCAGCTACTTTCCGTCCGTCGACGATCCGGCGCTGCGCTGCAACCTCATCCGCGCGCAGGAGATGGCGCGCTACGTCGCGTCCGGCACGCTCGACGCCGGCATCACCGGTCACGATTGGATCCTCGAGAGCGGCGCCGACGTCGCCGTGATCCGCGACCTCGTCTACTCCAAAGCGACGCTGCGGCCGACGCGCTGGGTCCTCGTCGTCCCCGAGCGTTCGCCGGTGCAAGTCGCCGAGGACCTCCGCGGGAAGAAGGTCGCGACCGAGCTCGTCAACTACACGCGGCGCTACTTCGCCGAACGCAAGATCGACGTCGAGGTCGAGTTCTCGTGGGGTGCGACCGAGGCCAAGGCCGCCGAGGGCCTCGTCGACGCCATCGTCGAGGTCACCGAGACGGGCAGCACCCTCAGGGCGAACGGCCTGCGCATCGTATGCGAGCTCTTCCAATCCAACCCGCAGCTCATCGCCAATCACGCTGCGCTCGCCGAACCGTGGAAGCGCGAGAAGATCGAGCAGATCGGGCTCCTCCTCCTCGGCGCGCTGCAGGCGGAGATGCAAGTCGGCCTGAAATTGAACGCGCCGAAAGAACGCCTCGACGCGATCGTCGCCATGCTCCCCAGCATCACGGCGCCGACCGTGTCCACCCTCTACGGCACCGACTGGTTCTCGATCGAGAGCGTGATCGCCGAAAGCGTCGTCCGCGAGTTGATTCCCAAACTGCTCAAGGCCGGCGCCGTGGGAATCATCGAGTACTCGCTCAACAAGGTGATCTAGCCGGGCGTGCGGAACGTCACGGCGGAGCTCTCTCCGTTCTGGCGCGCGCTGCGGCGAAGTTTCGCGCGACCGAAGCACGACACCTCGCGCACTGTCAATCCTCGCCGCGTACCGCCATAGCGCGTGATCGGAGCGAGGAGGCTGCCGCGCGGAGTCCGCCGCGTCGCTGAGGGACTACGGTGCGCCGGCCTCGTAGCCGAGCGAGTCGAGAAACGCCGTCTTCTCCTCACCAGGCATGATGTAGATGCCGTCCCACCCGCAGACTTCTTCACAGAGCTTGCAGCCGACGCAAGTCTTCTCGTTGACCGCGACCATCCCGAGGTACTCGGGGCCGTTCGCCGGCGACGGGTAGATGCAGTCGAACGGACACACGTCGATACACACGCCGCACCCGTTGCAGTTGTCGGGGTGGACGATCGCGATCGGACGCTCGTCACGCTTCAAGACTTTGGTGACGTTGCCGTACGTGTCGAAGATCGCCTCGTCCGGACAGATCACGCCGCAGGCGCCGCAGTCGATGCAGAGCGCCGGCTCGATGAAGAATGCCTTCTTCGGCTCACCGCTGATGGCGTGCGTCGGACAGCGCTTCTCGCAGGCGGTACATCCGGTGCAGTTCTCGGCGACGATCGTGAAGGGCATGCGAGACGTTCTCCCGGAAGAAAAGTACGACGACGCGGCGACCGCCGCCAGATGCTACTTTTGCATCTCCTTCAAAATCTCGTCGGTGCGGCCCTGCTCGATCAGCTGATCGTTGCGGCGGGCCTGCTTCAAACCAATCCACGTGAAGAAGAAGACGAGAAGCAGCATGCCCGCGATCGGAATGTTGTCGGGCTTGAGAAGGATGTCGAGGAACTGATCGAGTCCACTCATGTGCTCCATGCGTTCTGCGTAACAACGGCGGTTGCTGAAGTCAACGAGAACAGCTGCTTGCGGTCCTCTCCCTTTTTCGGTACACAGCGGCCTTCATTTGCGGCTGAGCGGCGCGGGCGGCGGACCGTCTACGACGACTCCTTCCACGACCACCAACGGGAAAAAGGATGGGTGCACCCAGATGCTGAGCTGGTGGCTTCCACAAAACGTCTCGACCTACGGCGGCGACGTCGACCGCCTCTTCTACCTCATCTTCTACATCACCGGCATCGCCTGGGTCCTGGTGCAGGTGTTGATGCTCCTCTTCCTCTTCCTCTACCGGCACCGTGATGGTCGTCGCGCAACCTACACGCACGGCAACACCACGCTCGAGATCATGTGGACGATCGTGCCGGCGCTGATCCTCATCATGCTCGGCTTCATGAGCAAGGCGACGTGGGATCAGATTCGCCACACTCACCCGCCGAGCACGACCGTCGTCCAGATCACCGCCAAGCAGTTCAACTGGGAGGTCCTCTATCCGGGACCGGACGGCAAGTTCGACACCGACGACGACAAGATGATCGAGAACGACCTGCACGTGCCCGTGAACCAGGTCGTGCGCGTCCGGCTGAGCTCGAAAGACGTGATCCACAGCTTCTTCGTCCCGCAGTTTCGCTTGAAGCAGGACGCCGTGCCCGGCCGGGTGATCGAGGTCTGGTTCGAGGCCACCCAACCCGGCGTCTACGAGCTGCCGTGCGCCGAGCTCTGCGGGTTCGGCCATTCCGGCATGCTCGGACACGTGACGGTGCAGACGGCCGAGGACTATCAGGCCTGGAACAAGGAACAGTGGCCCTCGTAACGAAAGGACTGAACCGATGACGTCGCCGGCACACGCCGAGGCGCACGCCGCCCACGCCGAGCATCACCAGCTCGGGTTCGTGCGTACGTATCTGTTCTCGACCGATCACAAGATGATCGGGCGCCAGTTCCTCTTCCTGGCGCTGTTCATGATGATCATCGGCGGCTCCCTGGCGCTGATGATGCGCTGGGAGCTCGCGTGGCCCGAGGGCAACGTCGGGCCGGATCCGAACGCGGCGACCCGCGTCCTTCTCAAGCTCTTCGGCGATGCGTCGAGCGGCGACCTCCCGATCCCGTTCACGAAGTGGATCCCGGAGCCGTACATGTTCGCCGGCCACATGCCGCCGGAGTTCTACAACGCCGCGTTCACCATGCACGCCACGATCATGATCTTCTTCGTGGTGATGCCGATCCTCGTCGGTTGCTTCGGCAACTTCCTCATCCCGCTGATGATCGGCGCCCGCGACATGGCGTTTCCCTTCTTGAACATGCTCTCGTTCTGGGTAGGGGCGGTCGCCGGCGTGCTCATGCTCGCCGCGTTCTTCGTGCCCGGCGGCGCGGCCGCGGGCGGCTGGACGTCGTACGCGCCGCTCTCGGCGGTACCCACGTACACCGGGGTCACGTGGGGCCAGAACCTCTGGTGCATCAGCATCATCGTCCTCGGTGCGTCATCGCTGATGGGCTCGATCAACTACATCACGACGATCATCAACATGCGCGCGCCCGGCATGACGTACTTCCGCCTGCCGCTGACCGTCTGGTCGCTGTTCATCACGGCGGTCCTCCTGCTGCTCGCCCTTCCCGTGCTGACGGCGGCGCTCGTGATGTTGTCGGGGTTCTTGATGGAAGGTGGAGCGGCACAGGCCGGCTGGACGTCGTACGCGCCGCTGTCCGCGATCATGGGGCCGGGGCAGACCTGCTGGCTCATCGCGGTGATCATCATCGGCACGTCGTCGATCCTCGGGTCGATCAACTACATCACCACGATCATCAACATGCGCGCGCCCGGCATGACGTTCTCGCGCATGCCGATGTCGATCTGGGCGCTGTTCATCACCGCGATCATGACGCTGCTCGCG
>JBGOSW010000294.1:0-3982 GCA_041476145.1 Binatia bacterium | reverse complement strand
CGTTGCCGTTGTCCGCCGGAGAGCGTCACCCCGAGCTCGCCGATCGGCGTATCGTAGCCCTGCGGCAAGGCGGTGATGAATTCGTGGGCGTTGGCGGCGCGCGCGGCGCTCTCGATGTCCTCCATCGATTTGCCGATGTCACCGTAGGCGATGTTCGCCTTGACCGTGTCGTTGAAAAGGAAGGTAAACTGGGTGACGAGGGCGATCTGCGCCCGCAGCGACCGCAGCGTGTAGTCGCGCACGTCGACGCCGTCGATCGCGATACGCCCGTCGGTCACGTCGTAGAAGCGGGGAATCAGGTCGGCGAGCGTGCTCTTGCCGCCGCCGCTCATGCCGACGAGCGCGACGACCTCGCCGGCGTGGATCTCGAGGTCGATGTCGCGGAGCACCAAATCGTTGCCGTAGGTGAAGCCGACGTGCTCGAAGGTGATGCCGCGGCGCATGGCAGTGAGCGGCCGCGCCGTCGGCCGGTCGACGACCTCCGGAGCGGTGTCGAGGAGCTCGAAGACGCGCTCCGCTCCGGCCACGCCCTGTTGAATCGTGGCGTTGGTCTTGGTGAGCCGCTTGAACGGCTCGTAGAGGAGGAACATCGCGGTGAGGAAGGCGAGAAAGGACCCTTGACTGCGCCCGCCGGCGATGACGCTGTTGCCGCCGTACCAGATGACGCCGCCGATGCCGAAGGCGGCGAGCACTTCCAAGGCAGGCGTCGTCAGCGCCTTGATCATGCTCGCCTTCATGTAGAGACGATAGAGACGCCGATTCTCGGTGGCAAAGCGCTCGCGCTCGTACTCCTCCATGCCGAACGCCTTGACGACGCGATTGCCCTGCACGGTCTCCTGCAGGAGCGCGGTCAGAATGCCGAGCGAGCGTTGGCCGCGCTTGCTGAAGCGCCGCAGGCGCTTCGAGAGCTTGAGGATCGGCAGCACCGAGGCGGGAAACACCAGGAAGGCGATCAGCGCCAACGTCGGATCCTTGACGAAGGCGACGACGATGAGCGCGATGAGCGAGGTCGTGTCCCGCATCACCGAGGCGACGGCGTCGGTGAGGGCGGTGCGGATGAGGGCGACGTCGTTGGTGACGCGCGACAGCGTGTCGCCGGTCGGCGTGCGGTTGAAGAACGCCAGCGAGAGCCGTTGGATGTGCAGGTTCAGCTCGTCGCGGAGATCGCAGATGATGCGCTGTCCGACGAGATCCATCAAATAGTTCTGCGCGAAGCTCGTGATGCCGCGGAAGAGGAAGATGAGGACGATCGCAACCGGCAGGACGCGCAGCGCGAGCGTGTTCTTGGCGGAGAAGATGTCGTCGAAGATGCGCTCGACGAGGAGCGGCAGGACGCCGGTCGAAGCGCTGAAGAGCAGCATCGATACCACCGCGGCGGCGAACCATGGCCAGAGGTACGGCCGCAGATAGTGCAGGAGGCGGGCGTAGGTCTCCCCCGCCCCGCGGGCGCGGTGCGGCGTCGAGCCGGTCGACCCGACAACCGTGACCGTCGCCGCCTCGGCGCGCGCGCTCACGCCAGCATCTCGGCGGCGATCGCCGCCGCCTTGCGCGCCGCACCGCCGCCGCCGAGCAGCCGGCGCAGCCCGGCGAGCTCCGCCGTCGTCGCCGCGCGCAGCGCCGCGTCGTCGAGCAGGCGCGTCGCCTCGGCGGCAAGACGCGGGCCCGTCGCCTCTTCCTGGATGAGCTCGGGCACGAGGGCGCGCCCCGCGATCAGGTTCGGCATGCCGATGAACGGCACCGAGACCAGCCGGCGCGCGAGCGCGAACGTGAGCGGGGAGACGCGATACACGATCACCATCGGACGTTCGAGGAGCGCCGTCTCGAGCGTCGCGGTGCCGGAAGCCACCAGCGCCAGCTCGCTCGCGTGCACCAGATCATACGTGTCACCCTCCACCACGCTCGCCGGCAATCGCCGTCCGCGCATGCTAGCCGCAATGTCCGCATGGCTCAACGTGTCGGCCAGCGCCAACACGCACTGCGTGTCGCCGCGCGCCAGCAGGCGCTCGGCGGCGTCCGCCATCACCGGCAAGATGAACTGCATTTCCTTCGTACGGCTGCCGGGTAAGAGTGCGATCAGCCGCTTTGCCGGGTCGAGGCCGTGGCGCGCCAAAGTCTCGGCGCGCGAGCGCGTCGCCCGCACGCGGTCGAGCAGTGGGTGGCCGACGAACTCGGCGCGCGCGCCGCTGCCGGCGTAGAGTGACGCCTCGAACGGAAGCACCACCGCCAGGCGATCGACCCGCCGGGCGATCTTGCGGATGCGCCGCCGCCGCCACGCCCAGACTTGCGGGCTGATGTAGTAGAGGACCGGCACGCCGCGCCGGTGCGCCACGCCCGCGAGCGCCAGGTTGAACTCCGCGAAGTCGATCAGGATGAGGAGATCGGGTCGATCGCTGCGCAACCGGCGGCGCATCTCACGATAGGCGCGCACGACGGCGCCGAGCCGCTCGCGCGCCTCGAGAAAGCCCATGGTGGCGATCGTCGTCGCGTCGACGATCGTCTCCATGCCCGCGGCGCGGAGCCGTGGGCCGCCGATGCCGTGCACCTCGACGCGCGGGACGACCGCACGCAGCGCGGTCACGAGATCGGCGCCGTGCATGTCGCCGGAGGCCTCGCCGGCGACGAGCAGCACGCGTGGCGGGCGGTCCGCCCCGCGCTGCACGTCGCCGGCGATCTCCGCGCCCGTCCTCAAGACGGTACGACGTCCTGGGTGAGGCTCGCGGTGATGCGCTCGGCGAGCTGCAGCGCACGCAACGCCTCGCGCCCGCCGACCATCGGTGCCGAGCGCGTCGCCACCGCGGTGAGAAACGCCTGCACCTCGTCGCGCAGCGGATCGCCCTCGCCGACATCGTGCTCGCGCACGACGATCTCCGCCAGCTCGCCGGGCGCGCGGGGCGGAATGCGTCGGCAGATGCGGACGCTGCGCTGATCGTAGTCGATTGCCACGTAGGCGTCGGGCTGGAAGATGCGGAGCTTGCGCTCCCGCTTCAGCGACACGCGGCTGGCGGTGACGTTGGCGATGCAGCCGTCGGCGAAGCGGAGGCGGGCGTTGGCGATGTCGACCGACGTCGTCAGGATCGGCACCCCGACACTCTCGACCGCGACCACCTCCGCCGAAACGAAGCTCTGGATCACGTCGAGATCGTGGATCATGAGATCGTGAATGACGTCCACATCGGTGCCGCGGTCGACGAAGGTGGCGAGCCGGTGGCATTCGAGAAAGCGCGGCCGCGTCACCACCTCGCGGGCGGCGCGGAGCGCGGGATTGAAGCGCTCGAGGTGGCCGACCTGCAGGATCCGCCCCGCCTGCTCCGCCGCCTGCACCAGCGCCGTACCCTCGGCGACCGTCGAAGCGAGCGGCTTCTCGACCAGGACGTCGATGCCGGCGGCGAGGAGATCGCCGGCGATCGCCGCGTGATCGCGCGTCGGCACGGCGACGCTCGCGCAGTCCACCTCGCCAACGAGGGCGCGGTGGTCGGCCAGCACGCGGACGCCGAGCGCGTCGGCAACGGCGCGCGCCCGCTCCCGGTCCAGATCGACGACGCCCACCAGCACCGCCTCCGGAAGCGCCGCATACTTCTCGGCGTGGAAGCGCCCGAGATGCCCGACGCCAACGACCGCGGCGCGCAGCGGTCGTCTCACGGCGTCGCGCCCACGCGCCACGCTCGTCCGGCGCCGATGCCGCGTCTCATCGCGCTAGCCGTAGTGCGTTGCCGGCCGCGCGTCAACGCGGCGATACCCGTGCACGCCGCGGGTGGGTGGGGACGGGGTGTGCGAGGTCGGAAGAGAAGTCTACGATCTCGCGCCCCCCCTCCCCACCCACCCGCGGGGTCACCGCGAGCAGTCCGGCTGAAACGCGCTCACGGACGCGCGGACGTGCCATTGTGGACACGCCATCGCGTGGACGCGCGCCACACAGCGGCGGACGGACACGGGGGGCGTGCGAGGTCGTAGACTTCTCTTCCGACCTCGCACGCCCCCCGTG
>JBGOSW010000293.1:0-4046 GCA_041476145.1 Binatia bacterium | reverse complement strand
CCTGCTCGTCGGCGACGCCGCCGGAGCCGAGCCGCTCATGGGCGAGGGGATTTCGTTCGCCTTCGAGTACGGACGATGGGCGGCCGCGGAGGTCGCCGCCGCCGCGGCCGCCGGCACACTCGAATGGCCGGCGGCCGAGGCGCGCTTTCGGCGCTCATGGGTCGGTCGCAAGCTGCGGCGGCTCGACCAAGCGGCGACGATGTTCTACGGCCGCGGCGCGCGCGTGTGGCTGGCGATCGCCGCGCGCTGGCAAGGAGCGCAGCGGATCGGGCTCTGCTGGTACAACGGCGTCGACGGTTGGGATCGCCGCAGTGGTTGGGCGGCGTTGCGGGCGACTCTCGGCGGGTCGGCTGTTGCCACGGCGCGCATCGAGGTGCAATAAATAGCCACCCGTTTTTCGCGCGTTCACGTCCGGAGGAGGCCCTCATGAAAAAGGCAGTCATCGTCGGCGCGACCCGCACCGCGATTGGTACGCTCGGTGGCGCGCTCGCCCAGGTTCCCGCACCCGAGCTCGGTGCCATCGTCGTTCGCGAGGCACTGCGCCGCGCCGGCGGGCTCCCCGGCGACCAGGTGGACGAGGTCATCCTCGGGAACGTGCTGCCGGCGGGTCTCGGGCTCAACCCGGCGCGCGTCGCCTACCTCAAGGCGGGCCTTCCGAAGGAGGTGCCGGGCTTCACGATCAACAAGGCGTGCGGCTCCGGTCTGAAGGCGGTCGCGCTCGCCGCGCAGTCGATCGCGCTCGGCGACGCCGCCGTCGTCGTCGCCGGCGGCATGGAGAGCATGAGCGGCGCGCCCTACCTCCTGAACAAAGCGCGCTTCGGCTATCGCCTGGGCCACGAGCAGGTGATCGACTCCATGATCGCCGACGGCCTCACCTGCCCGATCACGTTCGTCCACATGGGCATCACCGCCGAGAACGTCGCCGCCAAGTACGAGATCCCACGCCGGGAGCAGGACGAGTTCGCGGTCGAGAGCCAGGCGAAGACGGCGGCCGCGATCAAAGCCGGGAAGTTCAAGGACGAGATCGTCGCCGTGGAGATTCCCGCGAAGAAGGGCGACCCGATCAAGTTCGATACCGACGAGCACCCGCGGGAGACGTCGCTCGAAAAGGTCGCCGGCTTGAAGCCCGCTTTCAAGAAGGACGGCTCCGTCACCGCCGCGACCGCGTCCGGCATCAACGACGGCGCCGCGGCAGTCGTCGTCATGTCCGAGGAGCGCGCGAAGCGGCAGAATCTGCCGATCCTGGCGACGATCCGCGCCTACGCGTCGGCGGGCGTCGACCCGTCGATCATGGGCATGGGTCCGTGGCCGGCCTCCGAGAAGGCGCTGGCGCGCGCCGGGCTGCGCAAGGAAGAAATCGACCTCTGGGAGTTGAACGAGGCCTTCGCGGCGCAGTCGCTCGGTGTGCTGCGCGAGCTGCGCATCCCGAGGAACCGCGTCAACGTCAACGGCGGTGCGCTCGCGCTCGGGCATCCCATCGGCGCCAGCGGCGCGCGCATCCTCGTCACCTTGCTCTACGCGATGCGCGATCGCGACGCGCGTCTCGGTCTCGCGTCGCTCTGCATCGGCGGTGGCCAGGGCATCGCGATGATCGTCGAACGCTGACGCGCGGAGGTAACCTCGCGGTGGCAGTCGCGGCCTTCTTCGACGTCGACGGCACGCTGATCGCGAAGAACTCCGGTCCGCTCTACATGAAGTTCCTGCGGCGACGCGGCGAGATCCGTCGTCGCGACGTGCTTCGCACCTTCTACTTCTACCTGCGCTATCGTCTGAACCTCCTCGACATCGACCGCGCGCTCGAGCGCTCGAGTGTGTGGATACGCGGCCGCGCCGAAGCCGACATCGCTTCGCATTGCCGGCTGTGGTACCGCGACATGGTGCGGCAGTACCTCCAGCCGGAAATGGTGCGCCGCGTACACGCGCACCGCGAGCGCGGCGACCTCGTCGCCCTCCTGTCGAGCACGACGAACTACCTCGCAGAGCCCCTCGCCGAGGAGCTCGGTATCGAGCATTTGCTGGTGTCGCGCCTGGTCGTGCGCGATGGTCGCTTCACCGGCGATGCGGTCCGCCCCATCTGCTACGGCGACGGCAAGCTCCACTGGGCGCGCCGCTTCGCCGCCGAGCACGGCGTCGATCTCGCCGCGAGCTTCTTCTATACCGACTCCGTCACCGACGTGCCGATGCTCGAGATCGTCGGCCACCCGCAGGTCGTGAATCCCGATCCACTCCTGCGCCGGATCGCACGCCAACGCGGTTGGCAGGTGATGCAGCTCCGCCTCGACGACCGCGTCGCGCTCTCCGCTTGATGGCTCGACGCGGGGCAGGGCGGGGGAGCGGCGGGTGGTGGGTCGTCGCGATGCTGAGCGCGGGGGCGCTCGCGCTCTGGTGGTGGATGAGCGCACGCCGCGTCGAGGCGCCGGCGCCGCCGAGCAGCGTTCCGGGCGCGCGCTCGCTCCAGGAGGCGCCGCCGGCTCCCGGCGAATCGCGCACCGGCGAGGGCGAGGAGATCACGCCGCCGGAGAAGGACGAGCTCGAGCGCGTCCTGCGCGAGCGCGGGTCCGCCGCGGGCCGCGAGTGACCGTCGGCAGCGGCGTGTCGGCGGAGAAACCTCCGCGACGCATCGTCTCGCTCGTGCCGAGCCTCACCGAGCTCCTCTTCGCGCTCGGCGTCGGCGACGCGGTGGTCGGCGTCACGCGCTACTGCACCGATCCGCCGGCGCGCGTCGCGGCCGTCGCCAAGGTCGGCGGCACCAAGAACCCCGACCTCGATGCGATCGCCGCCTTGCGGCCGGACCTGGTAGTGATGAACGCCGAGGAAAACCGGCGCGAAGACTTCGCGGCACTCTCCGCGTCCGGCGTCGCCGTCCTCGTGACCGAGCCGAAGACCGTCGACGACGGCATTCGGCTGATCGCGTCGCTCGGCGCCGCGGTAGGCCGCGGCGAGCTCGGTGCGTACCTCGCCGCGGCGCAGCAGGCAGGGGTCGCGGCCGTGCGTGCCACGGTGCGCCGCCGACGCGGCGTTTCCTACTTCTGTCCGATCTGGCGGAAGCCGTGGATGGCGTTCAACGCCGACACCTACGTACACGACGTCTTGCGCGTCGCCGGCGGCCGCAACGTGCTCGCCGATCGACGCGAGCGCTATCCCGTCGTCACCCTCGAGGAGGTCGCGGCGACCGCCCCCGAGGTCGTCCTGCTCCCCGACGAGCCGTATCGCTTCGCCGCTCGCGATCTGCCCGCGCTCGCCCCGCTCGCGACGACGCCGGCGCTCCGCCACCGCGCCGTGCGCTTCATCGACGGCAAGGCGCTCTCCTGGTACGGATTGCGCATCGCGGATGCCGTCGAGACGTTCGCGCGTGTCTTCGCGGCGGCGGCCGTGCGGTGATCGCACGGTGACGCGCACTGCCGACCGGTTCGCGTAGCCTTGCTCGACGTGAACCTGCGTCGCGAAGAGATTCCGTACTTGCCTTTTCCCGCCGCGGCGCTCATATAAGCCGCCCGGCTCGGGGTGTGGTGATGGCCGCGATCGAAGAGAACCTCCGTAAGCTCCCGCCGCAAAACCTGGAGGCCGAGGAGTTCGTGCTCGGCGGCATCCTCCTCGACAACGACGCGTGCAATCGTGCCGTCGAGATCGGTCTGCGGCCCGAGGATTTCTACCGCGAGTCGCATCGCAAGATTTTCGCCGCCATGCTCGAGCTCGTCGAGCGCGGCACGCCCGTCGACGCGGTGACGCTCGCGGAGTCGTTGCGCCAGCAGGCGCAGCTCCAGTCCGTCGGCGGCGCGTCGTTCATCGCCGAGCTCACCGATCGCGTGCCGAGCGCCGCCAACGTCGCGCACCACGCGCGCATCGTGAAGGAGAAGGCGATCCTTCGTGGCCTCATCTCGACGACGACCGACATCGCCACGCAAGCGTACGACGGCCGCCAGGACGTCGAGCAGTTCCTCGACGAGGCCGAGCGGCGCATCTTCGGCATCGCCGAGCAGAAGTTCCGCCCGTCGTTCTTCAACATGCGGGACCTGCTCGCAGAGTCGCTGAAGGACGTCGAGCGT
>JBGOSW010000292.1:0-4064 GCA_041476145.1 Binatia bacterium | reverse complement strand
GCTACGGAAACGTGACGACCGTCTTGAGCGCGGCGCCGGCGTCGGACGCGGTGCGATACGCCTGCGCGATCTCCGCGAGCGGAAACTCGTGCGTCACGACCTGTTCGGCGGTGACGACGCCGCGGGTGATGAGGTCGAGGGCGTCGCGCGTATCGTTGGGGCCGCAGGAGTAGCTCGGAACCAGGCGGATCTCGCGGAAGTAGAGATCGTACGGCTGCACGCTCAAGCGCTCCTCCGGACGGCTCGCGGTGAAGAGGACGACGCTCGCGCCGCGGCCGGCGAGCGCGAGACCGAGCTCCATCGCCTCGATGCTGCCAGGGCCGACGATGACGACGTCGGCGCACGCGCCGGCGGTGAGCGCGTGCACGGTCTCGACGGGATCTTGCTCGTCGACGTGGATCACGGCGTCGGCCCCGAGGGCGCGGGCGCGCGCGAGGCGGAACGGTACGCGATCGAGGCCGATGATCTGCCGGGCGCCGGCGTGACGCGCGAGCACGACGTGGAGCTGACCCATGATGCCGAGGCCGATGACGACGACGCGCTCACCGCCGCGCAACCCGGCGCGCCGCAGGCTCTTCACGGTGCACGCGAGCGGTTCGATCAGGCTGGCGTCCGTGAACGAGACCGAATCGGGGAGATGCAGCGTGTCGCCGCGGACGTTCGCGGACGGGACGAGGAAGTACTCCGCCATGCCGCCGGGCACGAGACGGCCGACGCGCCATTCCTCGCACTGCACGAACTCGCCGCGCGCGCAGAGATCGCACGCGAAGCACGGCGCATGATGATGGACGAAGACGCGATCACCCGGACGGAAGCCCTCGACGTCGGAACCCACCGCGGCGACTTCGCCGGCCGGCTCGTGCCCGAAGACGAGCGGCGCCTTGCGGCGCATGTACCAGCCCATGACGTCGCCGGAGCAGATGCCGCAGGCACGCGTGCGCACGAGCAGCTCGCCGCGACCGGGCGTCGGTACCTCGAGCTCGGCGATTCGAACGGTGAGGTTCTCGTCGAGGACGCCCGCGCGCATGGTGGTAGGAGTCATGAGGTGGCGCGCTCGCACTTCGCGCCGAGCCGAGCGGCTCGCTGACTAGCTCGCTTGCGGAACGAGCGCGTACTTGATGCCCAGACCCTGCTGCAAGAGGGTCAGCACCTGATCGAGATCGGGGAACTTGTACGTACCGCTGATCAGTGGCCGGCCGTCGATGCGCCCTTCGGAGAGCAACCGATGCGCCTTGCGCACGTCACGCGGCGTGAAGTGGAACGGACTCATCAACGTGATCTGGTCGTAGTGCAGGCGGCCGGTATCGAACGAGACGCGTGTACCCGACGGACAGCCTCCGAAGAGCACGACGGTGCCCCCGCGGCGGACGTAGTGGATCGCCTGCTCCCACACCTGCGGCTGGCCCGTGCACTCGATCACGACGTCCGCGCCGCGGCCGTCGGTGGCCTCCAAGACCTGCGCCTGCGCCGCCGCGGCGTCGGGGGCGAGCAGGACCGAGGCGCCGAGATCGACGGCGGCCTGCGCACGATGCTGCCGCCGGCCGAGGACGATGACGCGCTCGACACCGATGCTCTTCAACACCAAGAGATGCAACAGGCTGATCGCGCCGGCGCCGATGATCAGCACGCAGTCGTCGGGACGCGGCGCAAGTCGGTCGATCGCATGCACGACGCACGACAGCGGCTCGAGCAGCGCCGCTTCGCTGTACGCGAGCGCGCGCTCTTTGTGGAACATGTTGGTCTCGACGATCGCTGCGGGCAGCTTCACGTACTCCGCATACGCGCCCAGCACCATCGTATCCATGATGATGGTGCAGAGATTCTCTTGCTTGTGCCGGCAGTAGTAACAAGTCTTGCAAGGCGCGGTCGGCACCGCCATGACGGCGTCGCCTTCGCGGAAGCCGCGGACGCCGGAGCCCGCGGCGGCGATGTCGCCGGCGAACTCGTGGCCGAAGAGGGTCGGCATCGGCATCTTCGGATGACCGCGCAAGAAGGCCTTCAGATCAGTGCCGCAGGTGAGCGCGGCCGAAACGCGGACGACGACCTCTCCTGGTCCAGGGACCGGGGTCTCGACCTCGCGATAATCGATCTTGCCCGGCTCGAGCAGGAGATGTGCCAGCATGGACCGCCGCGCCCCCTTCATTCCGAGCCCCACGAGGTGTGTGCTGGGCACAGAATTCGTATTCGTGTAACGGCGGGGTCCCACCTTGTCAAGGCAACGATCGGTCGCCTACCCCGTGACCGCGCGCGTATACTCGCTCGTCTCATGCCGCCGTTGCCACCAGGACCGAATCCGACCGCCGACGTGATCATCGAGATCGCCGGCGTCGGTATCGTCCTCGTCGAACGGCGCTTTCCGCCGCCCGGATGGGCCATCCCGGGCGGCTTCATCGAGATCGGTGAGACCGCCGAAGCGGCGGCGGTGCGGGAGGCGCGCGAGGAGACCGGCCTCGACGTGACGCTCGTCGAGCTCCTCGGCGTCTACTCCGATCCCATGCGTGACCCGCGTCGCCACACGCTCACCGCCGTCTACATCGGTCGCGCCGTCGGCACACCGCACGCAAGCGACGACGCCGCCGACGCCCGCACGTTCACCGAGGCGACGCTGCCGCGAGCGCTGGCATTCGACCACGCGCGCATTCTCGCCGACTACTTTCGTTATCGGCGCAGCGGCGAGCGACCGCCGCTCGCGACTCCCGCGGGACGCTGAAGCTTCAGCTCGCGATCGTGCGCAGGGCGCGCGCGAGACGGTCCATCCCCTTCTCGAGCTCGCCCATCGACGCGGCGTAGGAGATGCGAATGTGCGTCGGCGCGCCGAAATCCTCGCCGGCGACGACCGCGAGGTTGTACTCGGCGATGAGATAGGCGGCGAGATCCGAGGCCGAGCGCAGCTCGTAGCCGCCGATCGTACGGCCGAGATAGGCGCGCAGATTCGGGAACACGTAGAACGCTCCGCGCGGCGACACGCATGTCACCTCGGGAAGCGCCGCGAGCCGCTCGAGGACGTAGACGCGCCGGCGCGCGAACTCCGCGACCATGTTCCCGATGCACTCCTGCGGCCCGGTGAGGGCCGCGACCGCGGCCGCCTGCGTGATCGAGCACGGGTTGCTCGTCTGCTGCCCCTGGAGGGTCGCCATCGCAGCGATGACGTGCCTCGGCCCGGCGGTGTAGCCGAGACGCCAACCGGTCATCGCGTAGCTCTTGGAGAGCGAGCTCACGACCAGCGTCTGCGGGCGCAGCTCGGGACGGAGGGCGAGGATATGCCGCTGCACGAAGCCGCCGTAAGTGAGACGCTCGTAGACGTCGTCGGAGATGACGAGCAGCCCGCGGCGCGCGATGACGTCGGCGAGCGCGACGAGCTCGTCGGCGTCGTAGGCGGCACCCACGGGATTCGAGGGGCTGTTCAAGATGACGGCGCGGACCCGCGGCCCGATCGCCGCCTCGAGCGCCGCCGGCGTCAGGCGGAAGCCTCCACGCTCGTCGGTCGCGACGATGATCGGCTTCGCGCCCGCGAGCACCAGCATGTCGGCGTAGCTCACCCAGAACGGTGCCGGAACGATGACCTCGTCGCCCTCCTGGAAGAGCGCGAGAAAGGCGGTCGCGAGCGAGTGTTTGCCGCCGCAGCTCGCGATCACCTCGTCGGGGCCGTACGTCAGCTGGTTGTCGCGCGCGAGCTTGGTGACGATCGCCTGCTTGAGCGCCGCCGTTCCGCCGACCGGCGTGTACTTGGTCTGCCCGGCCGCCATGGCGGCGACCGCCGCCGCCTTGATGTGCTCGGGGGTGTCGAAATCGGGTTCGCCGGTGCCGAAGTCGACGACGTCCTTGCCCTGTTGGCGGAGCATGGCCGTCGCCGCGGTCACGGCGAGGGTCGCCGAGGGCTTGACGAGCGCGAGGCGGCGCGCGAGTTGCATCGACGCATGAGCCTGGGGCGCGTTCATCGCCCCACCTTGGCGCGCAGGCGTCGCAGCACGATCTCGGGGACCAAGCCCTCGACGTCACCACCGAGCGACACGACTTCTTTCACCAACCGCGAGCTGGTGTAGAAGTGCGCCTCTCCCGCCATC
>JBGOSW010000291.1:0-4129 GCA_041476145.1 Binatia bacterium | reverse complement strand
GAGCCGGTAGTGTTTCTTCGCGAACTGCTCCGAGATCTCCTCGAGCTCCTCGACGTTCTCCCAGCCGCCGGGGTTCGGATACGCGTAGTACGGTGTCTCGTCCGGCACGCCGGCGACGTACACGACGGTGATCGGGCGGCGCGCCGCGCGCGCCGAATACACGCGGTGCATGCCGTCGTTGATGAGCTTCACGCACGGGCCTGCCGGCTCGCGCGAGCACTCGACCACCGGTGGCAGCAGATCCATCCCCTCGTCCGGTCCGTCCGGCGTCCAGAAACGCACGAAGCCCTGGAGCGCGTAGAGGTCGACGTCGTGCTCGCCGAGCGCCGCCGCGAGGCGGGCGATCTTGGCGAGCTCGCCGCGCTGCACGTAGCGCTGCGCCGGCGCGAGGTCGTCCGGGGAGCACGCCTCGAGGAGCGTCAAGTCGGCGCGCGCGTACGGCAGACTGAACGGCCGCTCGTACAAGGTCACGCGCCGCAGCGCTGCGAAGAGCGCGTCTCTGTCGAAGGACTCGATGCGGGTGATGCGCATGGGGGTAGCTCCTACACCAATCTCGTCCCGGCGAGGAATCCGACGATCGCCGTGCGCGCCCTGTGCAGGTCGGGCACGACGATCGCACCGGGCGGAGGCGATTCCGCGGCGTCGCCCGCGACCGACGTGGAGCCGTCTCCGGTCGCCGGAATCCAGAGGGCGCGCATGCCGAGCGCGAGCGCGGGTCGGATGTCCTTGTCCAGGCTGTCGCCGACCATCATCGCATCACCCGGCGCGACGTCGAGGGCGCGCAGCGCGGCGTGGAAGAGCGCCGGGTCGGGCTTGGCGACGCCGGCGCGGTAACTGAGGTGCCAGGTGTCGACGAGCGGAACGATGCCGGGACAGGCGCGGCGGAACCCGGCCTCGTACGGCGCCCAGATGTTCGAGACCAGGCCGATCCCCGCGCCGCCGGCGCGCGCGGCCGCGACGCATGCGGTCGCGCCCGACACCTCGATCGGCTCGGTCTCCTGCGCCCGCCAAATCGCCGCGACGGGCGCGTCGATCGCACCGTCGAGGACGAACGCGGCACGGAGCCGCTCGACGAGGGCGTCCGGCGATGTGAAAGCTTCGCGGAAGAGCCATGTGGTGATCGCTCGCGCCTCGTCGCGACCGAGGCCGAGCGCCGCGGCGATGCGGCGCCCGGGCCCGACGTCGGGCCTGCGGACGAGCGTGTCGCCGATGTCGAAGAGGACGGCGGTGCGGCTCATGACCGGAGCCGCGTCACCGCGGCGTGCCGCCCGGTCGCGCCTCGTGCCACCAGATCACCGCCTTCCCGGCGGCGCGCAGCACCTCGACGCCCATGGCGTCGCCGCGCACGTTCGGCTGCCGGCAGTACACCTTGGCGACGCCGCTGTTGATCGCGCGCTTGGCGCACATCACGCACGGGGTGTGGGTGATGAACATCGTCTTGTCCTTCTCGATCGCGCCCGCCTTGAGGAGGGCGTTCTCCTCGGCATGGACGTACCCACTGCGATCGGCGGGAATGAAGGCGCGATCACTGATGCCGGCGGCGCCGCCGTTGTAGCCGACGCCGAGGACGCGCTCGAGATCCGCCGACACGACGACGCAGCCGACCTTCTGCGTGCCGTCCGTGGAACGCAGCGCCAGCGCCTCCGCGAAACGTTGGTACGCCTCGGGGAGCGTCAGACGCGGCGGCAGGCGCGGCATCGCCAACGCCGGGGCCCGGACGCCATGCGGCCGCCACGCCGGGTAGTGCAGCACCGTCTTCCCGGCGCGCCGCAAGAGCTCGAGCCCGTCGGGCGGATGCGGACCGCGATGGCGGTAGTAGACGTGGCTCACGCCGCTGTTGATGGCACGCACCGCGCACAGGTAACAGGGCGCGCGCGTCACGAACATGAGCTTGTCCTTCTCGACCGCGCCGGCGATGAGGAGCGCGTGCTCCTCGGCGTGCAGATGGCTGCCGCCGCGCGCGCGCGCACCCTTGCCGCCCGCGATCGTCGCGGCGCCCCCCGAGAATCCGGCGCCGAGGACGCGCTCGAGATTGAAGCTCACCAGGACGCAGCCGGCGCGATTCGCCGCCTCCGGCGAGCAGCGCGCCAGCGCCTCGGCGAACCGCAGGTAGGACTCGAAGAGCGGTACCCGATCCTGCGGCGTGCCGCGGTTCAGCGGGTGGGTGTTCTCGGGGCGGCCGTCTTTGACGCGCGTGGGGCGCGCCGCGAGAGCGCCGCGCGTCACTCGCGGAAGTTCACGAACTGCAGGGCGATGCCGAAGTCTTCGCCGCGGAGCACCTGGATCATCCCCTGCAAGTCGTCGCGCTTCTTGCCGGTGATACGTACCTCGTCCTCGATGATCTGTGCCTGGACCTTGATCCCCGAGGCCTTCACCTTCTTGGCGATCTCGCGCGCCTTCTCGGTTTCGATGCCTTGCTGGACGGTGATCGTTTGCCGGGCGCGGCTGCCGGCTGCGGGCTCGATCTTCCCGAGGTCGAGGTTCTTGATCGGCACGTTCCGCCGCACGAGCTTCGATTGCAGGATGTCGACGACCGCCTTGACCTTGAAGTCGTCCGCCGAGGTGATGACGATCTGCTTCTGGTCCCAGGTGATCTCGGTCTTCGTATCCTTGAGATCATAGCGCTGCGCCACTTCTTTGCGCGTCTGGTTGAGCGCGTTGTCGACTTCTTGCAGCTCGATCCGCGACACGACGTCGAAGGACGGCATGACGTCGTTACCTAGCAGGCGAGGCCGCGCGAGGCCACTGCGCGATCCGAGTACGTTCCATCCGATGGAACGTGGGTGTACGTTCAGCCGGCTGTGGACGAGGCCCTGCGGAATGCACCCGGCGCCCGGGCGGATCTTCCCGTCGGATTCGCGCTGCCGTCGCGACGGCTGTCGCAGCCGCGGCGCACGACCGGTCGCGAGCGTCGCTGGCTCGACCCGGCGCACGGGATTCTGAAGCAACTGGAGCGGATCATCGACCGTTTCGCGGCGCGCTACGTGTATCCACATTTACTCGGGGTGTGGCACCCGTACTGCTGGCTCCTGCCTCGGCGCTTCTCGTTGGCCGTCGCCGCGTTGGCACCGCCCCTTTGGCCGCGAGATGTCGACGACCTTCGGGTCCTGCTGTTGAGCGACATTCACACCGGTGCCTTCCTGCACCCGGAAGTTCTCCGGCCCATCCTCGAGGAGCTGATGCGCCTCGAACCCGACCTCGTCGCCATCACCGGCGACATCGTCGAGGGGCGGGTGGAGGATCTCGACGGGTTCCTGCCCGTTCTCGGCGTGCTGGCCGGCGCGCCGCTCGGGACGTGGTTCTGCTTCGGCAACCACGACTATTTCACCGGCGAGCCCGATCAGATCCGCCAGCTGTTGGCGTCGATCGGGATACGGACACTCTGCAACGAGTCGCGGGTGCTGTGCAGCGGACGCGGCGAGTTCGTCGTCGGCGGCATCGACGACCGCATCCTCGGTACGCCCGACTGGGAGCGAATCGCCGCCGCGCACGGACCGCCGCATCTGCTCCTCGCGCACAACCCCGACGATTTCTACGAAGCGGAGCGCCGCGGTGTCGCGCTCGTGCTCTCCGGCCACACGCACGGCGGGCAGATCCGCCTACCGGCAAGACCGCCGATCGTCCGCCAAAGCCAGTTCTGCCTCGATGAGGGGCTGTACGTTCACGGCTCGACGATGCTCGCGGTGACGCGCGGGGTCGGGGCCGTCGGGCTTCCATGGCGCGCCGGTGCGAACCCCGAAGCGGTGCTGCTTCGCATCGGCGCCGGTCGAGGTGGCGCGGCCCTCACGCTGCCACCTGGGCGTCATCGCGACGGCGCGCCAACATCAGAATCCCCGACGTCTTGAAGCCCAGCATCGCGCGCAGCTTGTCGAGCACCGTGAAGCCGGCGAGCAGCGGTAGGAGTCCCTTGAAGGGATCGAAGTAGCCGGCCAGTCGCGGACGATTCCAGCGGTATCGGAGCGCATGGTGGAAGGAATACATCCAGAACGCGTGCCCGGTTTGATACTGCACCGCGAAGGGCTCGAGGCCGCCGTCGCGGAGGAGTCGTTCGAGCGTCGAGGGGGTGAAGAGATTCCAATGCCGGGGGATGTGATACCCGCCCCAGTAGTGGTTGGAGAAGCGACGCGCG
>JBGOSW010000290.1:0-4168 GCA_041476145.1 Binatia bacterium | reverse complement strand
GACATCGACCACCTCGGCAACCGGCGCGTGCGCGCGGTCGGCGAGCTGGTCGAGAACCAGTACCGTATCGGGCTCGTCCGCATGGAGCGCGCGATCAAGGAGCGCATGAGTCTGCAGGACATCGAGACGCTGATGCCGCAGGAGCTCATCAACTACAAGCCGGTTTCGGCGGTCATCAAGGAATTCTTCGGGTCCAGTCAGCTCTCGCAGTTCATGGATCAGACGCACCCGCTCTCCGAGATCACGCACAAGCGCCGCCTCTCCGCGCTCGGGCCGGGCGGTTTGACGCGCGAGCGCGCCGGGTTCGAGGTGCGCGACGTCCACCCGACGCACTACGGGCGCGTTTGTCCGATCGAGACGCCGGAAGGTCCGAACATCGGTCTCATCGCGTCGCTCTCCACCTACGCGCGCGTCAACGATTACGGCTTCGTCGAGACGCCCTACCGTCAGGTCGAGAAGGGGCGTGTCACCGAGCGCATCCGCTTCCTTTCCGCACTCGAAGAAGAAGACCTCGTCATCGCGCAGGCGAACGCGCCGATCGACGCCAAAGGTATGTTCACGACCGACCTCGTCTCGGCGCGCAAGGGCGGCAACTTCATGCAGATACCGCCCGACCAGGTCGAGTACATGGACGTCTCTCCGAACCAGCTGGTGAGCGTCGCCGCGTCGCTCATCCCGTTCCTCGAGAACGACGACGCGAACCGCGCCCTCATGGGCTCCAACATGCAGCGCCAGGCGGTGCCGCTGCTGCGCACCGACGCGCCGCTCGTCGGCACCGGCATGGAGCGCGTCGTCGCCCGCGACTCGGGTGTGACGATCGTCGCGCGTCGCGACGGCGTCGTCGAGACCGTCGACGCCAGCCGCATCGTCGTCAAGGCCGACAAGCCGAGCAACGACGGCCGTGATGCCGGCGTCGACATCTACAATCTCGTCAAGTACCAGCGCTCCAACCAAAACACCTGCATGAACCAGCGCCCGATCGTCGTCGTCGGCGACAAGGTGAAGGCCGGCGACGTCATCGCCGACGGCCCGTCGACGGAGAGGGGCGAGCTCGCGCTCGGCCGCAACATCGTCGTCGCGTTCATGCCCTGGGGCGGGTACAACTTCGAGGACTCGATCCTCATCAGCGAGAAGATCGTGCGCGAGGACTACTTCACCTCGATCCACATCGAGGAGTTCGAATGCGTCGCGCGCGACACCAAACTCGGCCCCGAGGAGATCACGCGCGACATCCCGAACGTCGGCGACGAGGCGCTGAAAGACCTCGACGACTCCGGGATCATCCGTATCGGCGCCGAGGTGAAGCCGGGCGACATCCTCGTCGGCAAGATCACGCCCAAGGGTGAGACGCAGCTCTCGCCCGAGGAGAAGCTCTTGCGCGCCATCTTCGGCGAGAAGGCCGGGGAGGTGCGCGATACTTCGCTGCGGGTGCCGCCGGGCGTCGAGGGGACGACCATCTATGCCCGCGTCTTCTCGCGCAAGGGTGTGACCAAGGACGAGCGCAGTCGCCAGATCGAGGACGACGAGGTCGAGCGATTGACGAAGGACCAGCAGGACGAGATCCGCATCATCAAAGACTCGACACTCAAGAAGGTGAAGAAGCTGCTGGTCGGACGGACGGCGGGCGTCCGCCTCCACGACGACAGCCGCCGGGTGCTGCTGCCGAAGGGCGTGGAGATCAAAGGCGAGGACCTCGACCAGATCCCCCCCACCTATTGGGGCGACATCAAGGTCGACAACGAGAAGATCGAAGACGAGCTCTCGCGCGCCGTCGACGCGATGCGTGAGCAGATGGAGCTCATCAAGAACCTCTTCCAGGAGAAGATCGACCGATTGAAGAGCGGCGACGAGCTGCCGCCGGGCGTGATCAAGATGGTGAAGGTCTTCGTCGCCATCAAGCGCAAGCTCCAAGTGGGCGACAAGATGGCGGGCCGGCACGGCAACAAGGGCGTACTGTCGCGCATCCTGCCCGAGGAGGACATGCCGTACCTTCCCGACGGTACACCGGTCGACATCGTCCTCAATCCGCTCGGCGTGCCGTCGCGTATGAACGTCGGGCAGATCCTCGAGACCCACCTCGGTTGGGCGGCGCTCGAGCTCGGCCGGCAGCTCGAAGCCGAGATCCGCAGCGACGGCAAGGCGGGCGTCGACAGCGTGCGACGCAAGCTCAAGGACATCTACGCCACCAAGGAGGCGGCGGACCTCATCGAGGAGCTGCGCGACGAAGACGTCGTGAAGCTCGTGCACAAGGCGGCGCGCGGCGTACACGTCGCCTCGCCGGTCTTCGACGGGGCGAGCGAGGAAGAGACCTTCGGTCTTCTCAAGAAGGCGGGGCTGCCGCCGAGCGGCCAGATGCCGCTCTACGACGGGCGCACCGGCGAGCCCTTCGAACAGGCGGTCACCGTCGGAGTCATGTACATGATGAAGCTGCACCACCTCGTCGACGACAAGATCCACGCGCGCTCCACGGGCCCGTACTCGCTGGTCACGCAGCAGCCGCTCGGCGGCAAGGCGCAGTTCGGCGGCCAGCGGCTCGGCGAGATGGAGGTGTGGGCGCTCGAGGCCTACGGCGCAGCGTTCACCCTCCAGGAGATGCTGACCGTCAAGTCGGACGACGTCGCCGGCCGCACGCGTATGTACGAGGCGATAGTCAAGGGCGAGAACGTCCTCGAGCCGGGTCTTCCCGAGTCCTTCAACGTCATGGTGAAGGAGCTCCAAAGCCTCGCCCTCGACGTCGAGCTACTCGAAGACCAAGCGATCAGTCAGAGCTGAGGGAGCGACATCCAATGGTAATGGAAGATCTCTTCAATCTCTTCGAGAAACCGAAGAACCCGCTGCAGTTCAACGCGCTCCGCATCTCGCTCGCGTCGCCGGAGAAGATTCACTCGTGGTCGCACGGTGAGGTGAAGAAACCGGAGACGATCAACTACCGGACCTTCAAGCCCGAGCGCGACGGCCTCTTCTGCGCCAAGATCTTCGGGCCGACGAAGGACTACGAGTGCAACTGCGGCAAGTACAAGCGCATGCGCCACCGCGGCGTCGTCTGTGAGAAGTGCGGTGTCGAGGTGATCCAGTCGAAGGTGCGCCGGGAGCGCATGGGTCACGTCGACCTCGCGACGCCGGTCGCGCACATCTGGTTCCTGAAGAGCCTGCCGTCGCGGATCGGCACGCTTCTCGACATGACGCTCAAGGATCTCGAGAAGATCCTCTACTTCGAGTGCTTCGTGGTGACGAGCCAGAAGAGCGACCTTCCGAACCAGCCGGTCGAGTACAAGGAGGTCCTTTCCGAAGGCCGCTTCCGTAAGTTGATGGAGGAACACGGCCCCGACGCCTTCGTCGCCGACATGGGCGCCGCCGCCATCCGCAAGCTCCTCGCCGACATCGAGATCGAGGAGGAGTGCGAGCGCCTGCGTCTCGAGATGCGCGAGGCGGGGAGCGAGGCGCGGCGGAAGAAGATCGCCAAGCGCCTCAAGGTCCTGAACGCGTTCCGCCTCTCGGGCAATCGCCCGGAGTGGATGATCCTCGAGGTCATCCCGGTGATTCCGCCCGACCTGCGGCCGCTCGTCCCGCTCGACGGCGGCCGCTTCGCCACCTCCGACCTGAACGACCTCTACCGGCGCGTCATCAACCGCAACAACCGCTTGAAGCGCCTGATGGAGCTGAACGCGCCGGACATCATCATCCGCAACGAGAAGCGCATGCTCCAGGAGGCGGTGGACGCGCTCTTCGACAACGGCCGGCGCGGCCGCGCCATCACCGGCCCGAACAAGCGTCCCCTCAAGTCGCTCTCCGACATGCTCAAGGGCAAGAGCGGCCGTTTCCGCCAGAACCTCCTCGGCAAGCGCGTCGACTACTCGGGCCGCTCGGTCATCGTGGTCGGACCCGAGCTGCGACTGCACCAGTGCGGTCTGCCGAAGAAGATGGCACTCGAGCTCTTCAAGCCCTTCATCTACAACAAGCTCGAGGAGCGCGGCTTCGTCACCACCATCAAGAGTGCGAAGAAGATGGTGGAGAAGGAGAAGCCGGAGGTGTGGGACATCCTCGACGAGGTGATCCGCGAGCACCCCGTCCTTCTCAATCGCGCGCCCACCCTGCACCGCCTCGGCATCCAAGCCTTCGAGCCGATCCTCATCGAGGGGAAGGCGATCCAGCTCCATCCGCTGGTGTG
>JBGOSW010000289.1:0-4305 GCA_041476145.1 Binatia bacterium | reverse complement strand
ATGTGGATCAGCCCCTCCTTGACGGCCCAGAGGCTGCCGGCCGATTGGCCCTCGACGAAGAGCGTCTTCCCGGCGGCGGCGCGCTCCTCACGCGTAGCCGCCGCGATCCGATCGCGATCCGCAGGGCTCAGCGTGCGGAATCCCCGCAGTCCTTCGATGCCGCTCATACCGTATGACACGCATCATACAGATGCACCGACCCACCCCCTAGCATGCGTCCTGTGAGCGCGCGCACCGCAGAACCGCGGCGCATCACAGAAAGGACCGAGTTCCCATGACCACGACGATTCCGCTCCTGAATGCCCAGCATCAAGACGTGTTGGTGCGGTTGGCCGCCGTCGAGGCGGAGCTCAAGACTCCGGGGGATCACGATCTCACCGCGTTCAGCACGTACCTGGAGTCCGAGGTCATGCATCACTTCACCCTCGAGGAGCAAGCGCTCTTCCCCGTGCTGGCACGTCATCTCGGTACGACGCAAGGACCGCTCGCCGTGATGGACGCCGAGCACGCCGAATTCCGCGAGCTGCTGCAAGGTCTCACCACCGCGGTGCGCACGGGAGCTCACGGCCCGCAACGTGCGATCGCCGGCGAGATCATCGAGCTGCTCCGCGTCCACATCCACAAGGAAGATCACGTGCTCTTCCCGATGGCGGAACAGCTTCTGAGCGCCGAGGCGATCGCGGAAGTCGACCGACGCGCGAGCACGCTCGCGGCCGCGCCGTCGCCTCACGCCTGAGCGGCGTGCGACGCCGTCGGCGTCGCATCCGCCGCGTCGCTTTTCAGTCGTCCGGTCCCATGAGGCAGGCGCCGCACACGTCCGGGACCTCGAGCGGGGACGCCGGCAGCGGGAGCGGTCGGCCCGCCGGCAATCGGACGGTGAGAAGCCGCGCCGTGGGGAGCAGATACGACGCCCCGACCTCCTCGAGGCGTTGCGCGAACGTAGCGACGAATGCGCCGAGATGCGCCTCGATGAACGCACGGCGCGCGGCGACGGTGATCGCGGCGGTGGCACGCTCGCCGCACGCGCCGGCATAGGCCTCCTTCAGCAGCAGGTAGCCGACGAACGCCGCCTCGACGGCGACGTGGTCGAGGGGCTCCTCGGCGCGCGGCCGGAACCCGAAGGCGTCGTAGACCATCGCGAGCTCGGCGAGCAGCCGGCCCGGATCAGCGAACGACTGATAGGTGACCTCGCGCGGCGACACGACGCCGCCGGGACCGAGCAGGCGCAGGTACTCGCCCTCGCGCGCATCTCGCGCCGTCGCGGCGGCGTCGCGCAGCGCCGAGTCGCGCACCTCGGCGGCGAGCGTCGCGATCTCCCCGTGCCAGCCGGCACGCGGTCGCTCGAAGAGGACGCCGATGAGGCGCCACTCGGCCGCGTCGGCGATCGTCCTCTGGGTCGTGGAGAGTTTCATGATCACCTCGTGCTCCTCCAGTAAGACATGGTCGCGGTCATTTCTCGAGCAGCAACGGCACCCACACCGAGCGCATCTTGCGTGCGCCGGTCTCCTGGCGCTCTCCTTGCCACACGGCGAACGCCACCTGCGTGCGGCCGCCCGGGTCGAGACCCTTCGGAAGCGGACGTGTCAGTACCACTGACCAGCCTTGATCGGTGCGTTTGCCGGCGCCGACCGACCTGGTCTCCGGCGCGGCGCGGATCGTCCCCGGTCCCTCGGCGACGAGATCCTGGACCGGTTGCCGGCGCGGACCCGCCATCGCGTTTCCGAGCGCGCGCGCTGGGGCGTAACGCTGCGCCATCTCACGCTGCGCTTCCGAGCCGGCCTGCAGCGCCGCCGCCTCGAACGGATAGTGATCGACGGTGGCGTTCGGGAAGAGCGCCTTGATCGTGTCCTCGCGGCCGTCCACCATCGACTGCCAGTAGGCGCGCCAGTAGACGATCTCGACCGGACGCTGGGTCTCGCCCATTTGCGGCGCGGGCACGTCGGCCGCGATCGTCACGGGCAGCTGCACCGCGCACGCGTCTGAGAAGCGCGCCAGACCGGGTACGTCGTTCTCGGTCGGATCGGCCCATTCCAAGCGAAACGCGATGCTCGTGCCGTCGAAGAGTGCGCGCACCAGCACCTTGTCGGTCGACGGCTCGAGCAGGCGAGGTTCGACCATGTCTTGGGGCACGAGGGCGGCGGTGAATACCGGCGCGTCGCGCCACGCCCGGTCGCTCGAATCGCTCGGCAGCGCCGCGCGCCGCGCCGCGACGACCTCCGCCGACGGTGCCGATGGCGGACCACCGGAGCACGCCGCAATGAACGTCAGCAGCGTGAGCAGTATCGGAAACGCGAGGCGTTGCGTGTGCATCGTCCTCTCTCCTCGGAGCGCGCTCATGGGCAGTTCGTCCGCACCACGCCGCGCTCTGCGTCGAGCGCCTGACGCACGTGCACCGGCTCGTGCATCGGCACGCGCACGATCTCGCGCCCATCTTCTTCGGCACCGATCACCATGTCGCCCTCGCGCTTCCAGCGCGGCACGACGTTCTGCGTCGATCCGAAGAGGCTCAAGAGCCCGCTCAGGTCGGGGTCGCCGGCCGACTTGCGATAGGTGTCGATCGCGTGGTCGACGCCGGGACCGAACATCTGCCGCAGGAACGGCCGCGGCGCGTGCACCGGCGGGATGTAGTAGACGTTCGGCTCGAGTCCGAACTGCGGGAAGAGCGGCAGCGCCAGCTTGCGCACGTGCACGAGGTAGTCGATGGGATTGTCCTCGCGTGCTTTCTCCGGCACCGAAACCCAGCCCGCGAAGCGGATCTTGCCGATGCAGTTCACGAAGCACTGCGGCTGCAGCCCCTGCTCGATCTTCGGGAAGCAGGCGATGCATTTCTCCGACGTGCCGGTCATCGGGTTGTAGAACACCTTCTTGTAGGGACACGCCTTCACGCACTCCTGGTAACCGCGACAACGGCCCTGATCGATCAGCACGATGCCGTCCTCGGGCCGCTTGTAGATCGAGCCGCGCGGACACGACGCCAGGCAGGCGGGATAGGTGCAGTGGTTGCAAATGCGCGCCAGGTAGAAGAACCACGTCATGTGCGGCACCTGCAGATCGGCGCCGTTCTCGATCACCCCGGCGCAGTCGTCCTCGCCGACGTTGGGATGCGCGTAATCGAGCTCCTCGGGCCGCCAGCCGAGCACGCGCGAGCCCGCCTCCGCGGCCTCGAACAGCGTGCGCCCCTCGTACGGTCCCTCCTTCCACGGCTGCGGCCCGAGCTGCTCGAGGAGCTTCACGTCCCACGCCAACGGATAGAAGCCGTACGGCTTGCTCTCGACGTTGTTCCACAGCATGTACTCTTGCCCCTTGCCCGAAGTCCACGTCGTCTTGCAGGCGAGCGTGCACGTCTGGCAGGCGATGCATTTGTTGATGTCGAAGATGGCGGCGAATTGCTTGGTGGGGCGCGACTCCGGGTACCAGTACGACATGTCCCGGCCGATCTGCCAATTGTGTACGCGGGCCATCAGACCTTTCCTTCCTTGTCGCCACCGTCGCTGCGGTCGGAGTTGAACTCGCCCTTGAGGTAGCGCTGCATCGTCTTGTTCTCGTAGCCCGGGCGCAGCCCGAGCGCGGCGGGACGCCACAATCCCTGGCCGCCGATGCCACCGGGCTCGGCCTTCGTGATCTTGACGATCGACTCGCGCGGCGAGCCGGTCGGGCAGTGCACGTCGGGCATGAACCCCTTGCCGATGGTCTGACCGAACATGTCCTTGCGCACCAGCGAGTCGGTCATCAACGTCGGCTTCAGCCAGCCGCGCGTCGCCGACTGATGCGAGCCGGAGCGGAACATCGCCTGGTAGTTGGTGCGGGGATTCTTCGCGAGGCCGTCGGCGCGCGTCTCGCGTCCCTCGACCGAGCCCGGCGTCGCGCCGTACATGTTGAACCACATGCGAGTCACGCCGCGCGGCGTCCCGGGGTAGTAGCGCGCGCGGCAGATGAGTCGCGCGAACTTGTAGTCCTTGGCGTTCTTCTGCCAGCCGCGGAACGGGCGGTCGCTCGGGTCGGAGTCGATCCAGACGTAGTCGCCGTCCTCGACGCCGAGCGCCTTGGCGTCCGCGGGGTTGATGTCGACGTAGCCCTCGGCCACGAACGGCGAGCGCTTGTCGTGGCGATACACGTCACCGAACGGCCCGAACAGGAACGCCACCATGTCGGTGTCGATCGGCATGGTGTGCGCGCCGTGCCGGTACTTCGGCGTGTGGAAGACGAAGTTGAAGCCGTCCTTCGCCAGCGGGTGCTTGGTGTTCTTCACCTCGCTCCACGGCTTCACCACGTTGCGTCCCTGCCGCACCTCGCTGGAGAGGTCGT
>JBGOSW010000288.1:0-4308 GCA_041476145.1 Binatia bacterium | reverse complement strand
GGCAGACCCTCGCCCTCGATTTCCGTGACCGGGCTCATCACCACGCCGAAGCCATGCGTGAACTGCAGGCGCTGGTTCACCCACGTGCGCGCGTTCGGCGGCAAGAGCGACGGCGTGATCTCGCGCGCCGCAAGCATCACCTGCCGCCGGCCGCCGGCGAGCTCGTAGCGGTCGACGTCGACGTCGTGAAAGTCATAGTAGAGGCGGATCAGCTGCAGCTGGCGGTAGCTGTCGAGGAGCGGCTGCGGATCCCACAGGCGGATGTTCGCGAAGGTGGCCCGGTTGCGCGCGAGGGCCGCCTCGTCGAGCGTCTGCGCCGACGGGAACGGCCGTGGCTGAATGGCCTCGAGGCCGTACGCGCGGCGGGTCATCGCGATGTTCTTCTCGAGGTACGACCGCTCCAGGCGGAGTTCGTCGGGGCGCACCCGCAAACGCTGGAACACGTCGGGCAGAATCGACGAGGCCATCGCCACACCGAACACCACGACCACGGCCGCAACCGGCAGCCGCCAGCTCTGCGCGCGCAGGTTCGCGGCCGCGAGCCCGGCGCCCACAAGAGCCGCGGCCACGAGGACCCATTGGAACGGCAGCTTCACGTGGGTCACCGTGTAGCCGGCGCCGAACACCGCCCCATACGATGCAAGCAACAGCTCGTAACGCCCGATCCAGTACCCGGCCGCCTTGACGAGCAGCAAGAGCGCGAGCACGAGCGAAAGCAGGCTGCGCGCCGTCGGCGGCATCAGATGGCCGGGCCGGCGGAAGTCGAGCACGCCACGGAGCCAGAAAACCACGGCGGCGAGCAGACCGGCGAGAATGACGATTGCCATCGCCCCGCCGACGAGCGTCTGATAGGCGGGCAACGCGAAGACGAAGAAGCCGACGTCGCGACCGAAGTAGGGATCTTTGACGCCGAACTCGCCGCCATAGAGCCAGAGCAGGTAGTCCTGCCAGCTCGCCGCCTGAACAACCGCGACCAACACCGCGAGTACCGCGGCGGCGGCTAGCACCATGGCGCGCCACGGGAGGCGATCGGTGACCGGAGCGATCAGCTCGGGGAGCGTGGCCGGGCCGTTGCCGGTACGCCGGAACACGACCTGCACCACGCCCGTGCGGCGTGTGGAGCGGACGGCGGCGAGCCCGACCGCCGCGACCACCGCGTAGCAGGCGGCGAACGCAAGCGTGAAGCACGCGAGCTTCGCAACCAGGGCGGTGCGGAACACCACCAAGACTCCGAGCTGACGGAACCACAGGGCGTCGACGAAGAAGCCGCTGCCAATCCCGAGCAACGCGATCGCGATGACGACCGCGATCGCGCCGACGATGAGGGCGAGCCTAGGCACGAGCCTCTGCCCTCGCGGCGATATCGTGCACGATTTCGCGTAGCACCTCGGGCGGGCACAGCCGGATGAACAGCCAGAGTCCGGCAAGCACCACCGCGACGTCGTCCATCTCGCCGATCATGGGAATGAAGTCGGGGATGACGTCGAACGGCGAGACCACGTAGACGAGCGTCAGCACGAGCAGCGCCTTGGGGAGGATCGACACCCGCCGGTCGCGGAAGAGTCGCCAGTAGAGCCGCGCGAAGTTCGGCAGGTGACGGAGCACCTGGAGGAATCGCCCGGTGAAAAGGTAGCGGGGAAGCGACGTGCTCGACAACACCACGCCCCATGGATGACGTGCCCCTCCGGGCTCGTCAATCGCACGCGCTCAGGGTCGCGCCGGCGCGCAGTCGAGCGTGAGGCAACGGCCACATTCGTCGCGTGCTCTTCATGCCGGCACTGGTCGCGGCGCAGCACCCCACAGCGAACTCGGACGGCCCACCGATTTTGTGGGTGGAAACGTCTCTGCATCGCCTCCAGTAAGTCCACGCCCTGACAGGGTCGCGGTCGGGTCGGAATGGGGTCGGAACGGCGCGTAAGGGCGTACTGGATCACCCGGAGGAGCGCATGATGGGCGACGTGGTGGGGCTTGGCGTTTGCGGCGGAGCACTGTCAGCGCATCAGGTGCGAGAGAAGCTCGCTGAGCGAAACGGTGGCGATGCTGCTGTAGCTGTCGGAGATTGCGAAGGGGATGATGAGATAGTCTTCGTGGCACATCGCGCCGCAGGAGTAGACGACGTTGGGCACGTAGCCGTCGCGTTCATCCTCGTTGGGCACCAGCAGCGGCTCGCGCAGCTCGCCGATCACGCGTGACGGGTCGTCCAGATCGAGCAGCAGCGCCCCGATCCAATACTGCCGCATCGGCCCCACGCCATGCGTCAGCAGCACCCAACCCTCCTCCGTCTCGATCGGCGATCCGCAGTTGCCCACCTGAACGAACTCCCACGTGTGCTTCGGCGCGTGCACCAGCTTCGACTCGTTCCAGAAGTGGATGTTGTCGGATCGCAGCAGGTGAATGTTCTCCCCGTCGAGCCGTGACGCCATCACGAAGTCCTTGCCGATCTTGCGCGGAAAGAGCGCCATCCCCTTGTTCTGCACGCACCGACCGTTCAGCGTGTTGATCTTGAAGTGCCGGAAGTCGGTCGTCTCGATGAACTGCGGTAGCACGCGAAAGCCGTTGTATGCGGTGTACGTGGCGTAGTATGCGACGCGCCCGTCGGGGTAGGTGAAGCGCACGAACCGGGCATCCTCGATGCCGCGGCTCTCGTTCTCGCTGACGGGAAAGATGACGCGCTCGGAGAGCGGGGCGTCCGGCGAGAACTCGAGCTGATAGTTCGAGCGGGCGAGCCAGAGCATGTTGTCGGCGAGCTCCTTGAAGAGCGTGACGCTGCCCTGCGGGCGGCATCTCTCGATGGCGTACTTCAAGTCGCTCATCGTGAACTCGTCGTCGAGGAGTGCCAGGACGGGATCGGCCCACGGGTTGTGCGCCTGCATCTCGACGAGCTTGAGGAGGTAGGAGTGCTTGTCGTAGAGCGTGTCGTCCACGGGTCGCGCGGTGAGAGCGAAGCGACTCGTCGGGTCGAAGGTAACGCGGTGCGCGCCGTCGATGAGGCCGGTGCGGAACTCGATCGACGAAATGTGTCCTTCGCCGCACGCCCGGAGGCTCACGATGAAACGCACGCAACCGCCCGGAACGCCGTTCTGGTCCGGGTGCAGGAGCATCGACGGGTTGAAGAGCGCCACGGATTCGAGCGAGTACTCGTTGGTGAAATACGCGCCGAGGAGCAGGCGGCGCTCTTCGCTCAGCTCCGCTTCGCCGCCAACCTGGGCGGCCGCCGCCGCATAGTTCTGGCGGAAGATTCCGCGGATGTTCTTGTGCCGCAGTCGGTAGTCCGTCACGACCGTCGCAAGCGTCGACGTGACCTCGGCGTCGGTGAGCGAGAGCACGCGACCGACAATGGCGCTGATCCGCGCTGGGCCCCCTGGGTCGAAGGGACGAGCGATGACGCGCCGCGGATCAGCTGCGAGGCGCACGGGCAGGCGCGTGACGTTCAGCTTCGAGTCCCCGAGGCCATCAGGCCGCTCGCGGCAAGCCGATACCTCCGTGCGTGCGGCACCCAATCCCGCAGGGCCTGCCGGTGAGTCCGTCAGGCGGGCACGCGCTCGACCCGGCACCGTACGTGCCGATGATGCGGGATCCCCGTGAAGGGATCGCGGTCAGCGACGTCGATGAGCTCGTTCTGCTTCGCGCCCTGCACCATGCCGTCGGACGACACCATGCCGAACCCGCCAATACCCCACGTCTCTGGTGCGCATCAAGTGATCAGCTACGCACGCTCGCCGACGCGCTCGAGGGGCGCGTCGACGAGGTAGCAAGTTGGTTTGTGTGGCGGTTCTCGACGGGATAGATGGATCATAGCTCTCAGCTCTGCGGTTCGCCCGCGTACGGCTCCCACGCGCGGACCACGGGGTGGCGTGCACTACGCGCCGCGGCCCTCTCCGAGCCCCCCCAGGTGTAGGAGATGTTCATCGAAAACTCCGTGAAGTTCTCGGACGGACGGGTGTTGTTCGATACCGGCGTGAGCGTGGGCTGTCGCGATGGATTGCACGCCGATCGGGCCGCCACCACGCCTTCACCGGTGCGAGAGACGGCGGCATGACCGCGAACCGCGGCTACGAGACGCTCTTTCATCGGCACGGGAACAATCCGATTTTGACCGCGGCGGATTGGCCCTATCCGGCGCATTCCGTGTTCAACGCCGGCGCTACGCGGCTGCAGGACGGCACGACGTTGCTGCTCTGCCGGGTGGAGGATCGGCGCGGGCACTCGCACCTGTGTGCGGCGCGCTCGGCGAACGGCATCGACGGATGGGTGATCGACGAGGAGCCCACGCTCCGGCCGGACCCGGAGCACTATCCCGAGGAGCTG
>JBGOSW010000287.1:0-4369 GCA_041476145.1 Binatia bacterium | reverse complement strand
GGCTACATGGCGTTCGCGGCGATGCTGATGGCGGGCCTCGACGGCATCGAGCGGCGTCTCGATCCCGGCGATCCGCTCGACAAAGACATCTACGCGCTCACGCCCGAGGAGCTGAAAGACGTCCCCTCGGTGCCGGGCTCGTTGCCCGACGCGCTCGCCGCGCTCGCGAAGGATCACGACTTCCTCCTCAAGGGTGACGTCTTCACCGAGGACGTCATCGAGACCTGGCTCGAGTACAAGCGCACGAAAGAGGTCGATCCGTTGCGCCTGCGGCCGCATCCGTACGAGTTCGCGCTCTACTACGACGCCTGAACGATACAACCGAAGGTTGGAGCCGCTACGGTTGCCGAGGCAGCCGTAGCGGCCATTCCTCCGGGCGTTCCCGCGCGACCACGCCCGCCGTTTCGCAGGATCCCGTGAACCCGTGGATCCCACGTCCTCATCCGTTCCCACACCCGAGCCACTCCACGATCGCGCCGCGTGGCTCAATCGCTCCACGCTCGGCATCGCGCTCGCGAGCCTGTGCTCGGATGTGTCGCACGAGCTCGCAACGGCCGTCCTCCCGGTCGTGTTGCTCTCTCTCGGAGCGGGACCCGCGGCCCTCGGACTGATCGAGGGCGGCGCGGACGGTCTGTCGGCGGCCGCCAAGCTTTGGGGCGGCCTCGTGACCGATCGAGTCGCACGTCGAAAGCCGCTCGCGTCGCTCGGGTATCTCGTCACCGCGATAGGTACCGCGGCCATCGGGATTTGCGCGGCCTGGTGGCAGGTCATGATCTGCCGAATGGCGGCGTGGATCGGGCGCGGCAGCCGGAGCCCGGCGCGCGACGTGCTGATGGCCGAGGCCGCCGCGCCGCACGTATGGGGCAGAGCGTTCGGCATGGAGCGGGCGGGCGATGCCTTGGGCGCGGTGCTGGGACCGTTATTGGCGCTCGCGCTGATCGCCGCGGGGATTCGGGCGCAGCACGTCATGCTCTGGTCGCTCCTCCCTGGAATCCTCGCCTTCCTCGCGATCGCGGCGCTCGTCGTGGAGCGGCCGCGCGACCGGCCACTCGTGGCTCGCACCTTCCGCGGGAATCTTGCGGCGACGAGCGCACCGTTCCGCCGCTATCTCGGCGGCATCCTGATCTTCGGATGCGGGGACTTCTCCCGTACGCTGTTGATCCTCTACGTCACCCAGCACGCGCAGGGGACGCTGTTTCGTTGGCGGGGGGCGACGCTGGCGATCGCACTCTACGTGCTGCACAACGCGGTGAGCGCGCTCGCGGCGTTTCCAATCGGCGCGCTCAGCGACCGGGTCGGGCGCCGCCGCGTGGTGAGCGTCGGCTACTCGTTCGCGGGCGCTACGACCTTCGGCTTTGCATTTCTCGGAGCCACGCCGCTCGCGTTGACCGTGCTCTTCGTCTGCTCAGGCGTCTACATCGCATGCGAGGAAGTCGCCGAGAAAGCCTGCGCCGCCGAGCTCCTACCCGAGCACGCCCGCGGCACCGGCATGGGCCTGCTCGCGGCGACGAACGGGATCGGCGACATGATCTCGAGCGCCCTCGTCGGCGCGCTCTGGTCGGCCGTGCCGGCGACACCGGCACTCGGATTCGTCGCGGCGGGATCGCTGCAAGTGCTCGGGGCCCTGGTCATCAGCGCGGGGCGTCCCGTGTCGAGGCCGACTTGAGTCGAGGCTCCCGTCGACATCGCGACGGCGCTGCTCGTAGCCGGGACCATCGTCGCCGCGCGCGCCGCGCGCGTTCTCGATGATCACCTCGACCCGGCGGTTCCTGGCGCGGCCCTCGGGATTGTCGCGGCCGCGGATGGTGTTGGGCGCGACTGGGCGGGTCTTGCCGAAGCCGCGCGGGCGCAGGCGGCGGCGGTTGACGCCGTCGCCCACCAGGGCGTCGGCGACGCTCTCGGCACGCGCCCCGGAGAGGCGCTGGTTGTAGGCCTGCGTGCCGATCGAGTCGGTGTGGCCCTCGATCGAGACCTGGCGGCCGCGCGCCGAGCGCAGCACGACAACGGCGATGTCGCCGACGGTGCGACGGGCGTCGCGCGTCAAGTCGGCGCGATCGAACTCGAAGAGCACGTCCGGCAAGTTGACGACGACGCCGCGCGGCGTCTCGCGCACGTCGAGGTTGCGCCGGCGGAGCTCTTCGAGCAGCTCCTGGTTGCGGGCGATCTCCTCATGCTGGTTCGCCGGCGTCTCCTCTTGCGGGCGGCTCGTCTCGTCGCGGTTCTCGAGCGCGGGATCGCCGCGCGTCGATCGTTCGCGCGTCCCGAGCGGCTGCGCGGCGCATCCCGTCAACAAGACAACGGCGCAGAGCGCGGCCGATCCAGAGCTCATACGCCGACGCTGCATGCTGCGATCCTCCGAAGCGGCGATGCTAGGCGAGGAGAGCGCGCAGTCAAGCGGGGTCGGCGCGCCCCGCGGCACGCTATGGCAGGATCCGCGCGGGTGACGGCTGGCGAAGCGCGTCGAAGCAGAGCACGAGGACGCCGAGCGTGATGGCGCTGTCGGCGACGTTGAACGCGGGCCAGTGATAGGCACCGATCGAGAGGTCGACGAAGTCGATGACCTCGCCGAAGAGGACGCGGTCGATCATGTTGCCGATCGCGCCGCCGGCCACCGCCCCGCACGCGGCGACGATGAGGCGCCGCTCCCCGGGAACGCTGCGCAGGAACCACACCAACAGTACGACCGCGACCGCCGACACGAGGAGGAAAAACGGCATGCGCAGCGCGGCGGCGCGGCCGGCGAGGAGCCCGAACGCCGCGCCGGTGTTACGGACGTAAGTGAGGGCGGCGAATCCGTCGACGAGCGCAATCGTCTGATGGAGATGCATCCGCGCCGCGACCACGACCTTGGTGAGCTGATCGAGCGCGACCACCAAGGTCGCGGTGCCGAACGCCACCGGCCACTTGGCGTGGCGCATCGCGGCGTTCACGTCGGCCGCCGCACGTCGCCGGAAGCGAGCACGCGTGCACAACGTCCGCATACGCTCGGGACGCGCGAGTCGTCGCCGACGTCGAGACGCCAATTCCAGCAGCGCGCGCACTTCTGGCCGCCGGCGCGTGCGGCTGCGATTCCCAGGCCTGGAAGCGTCGATTCGCCGGAGACGCGCGCGGCGGGCAACAGCTCGACGTGGGACACGATGAGGATCTCGGGCAAGAGCCCGCGGCGACTCTCGAGGAGGGCGCCGAGCGCGCCGTCGGCACCGAGGTGCACGCTCGCCTCGAGCGAATGGCCGATCTCGCCGCGTTGGCGAAGTGCCTCGAGCGCCTTGGTGACGGCGGCGCGGACCTCGAGGAGACGATCCCAATCGGCGGCGAGCGCCGTGTCGACGAGCGTCGGATCGGGACGCGGGAAGTCGGCGAGGTGCACGCTCGCGGGGCGTCGTTCGTCGGCCGGCATGCAGCTCCAGATCTCCTCGGCGGTGAAAGACAGCACCGGTGCCATGACACGCGCGAGAGCATCGAGGACGGCGTACAGTACCGTCTGCGCCGAGCGCCGCTCCACCGACGTCGCGCCCTCGCAATACAGGCGATCTTTCACGATGTCGAAGTAGAGCGCCGAGAGGTCGACGCTGCAGAAGTTGTTGAGCGCGTGGTAGACGGCGTGGAACTCGAAGGCGTCGTAGGCGCGCCCGCAGCGCGCGACGAACCCCTGCAGGCGGTCGAGCGCGAAGCGATCGAGCTCGAGCAGCGCGGAGCGCTCCACGCCGTCGCGCGCGGGCTCGAAGTCGGCGAGGTTGCCGAGCAGGAAGCGCGCGGTGTTGCGGATGCGGCGATACGCCTCGACGGCGCGCTCGAGGATCTCGCGCGAGATGCGCATGTCCTCGCGGTAGTCTTCCGCTGAGACCCAAAGGCGCAGGATGTCGGCGCCGTGCGTCGCCACGATCTTCTGCGGCGCAACGACGTTACCGGCCGACTTCGACATCTTGCGCGCGTCCTCGTCGAGGAAGAACCCGTGCGTCAACACGGTGTCGTATGGTGCGCGGTCGCGGGTCGCGACCGAGGCGAGGAGCGAGCTCTGGAACCATCCGCGATGCTGATCGCTGCCCTCGAAGTAGAGATCGGCGTGGCCCCCGAGCTCCGGCCGGCGTTCGACGACCGCCGCGAAGCTCACGCCGGAGTCGAACCAGACGTCGAGGATGTCCTCCTCCTTGCGGAAGCTCGTGCCGCCGCACGCCGTGCAGGCGAAGCCCGGCGGCGCGAGCTCGCCGACGGGACGGGCGAACCAGGCGTCGGCGCTCTCGCGCGCGAAGATCTCGGCGACGTGCGCGAGCAGATCCGGGGTCGTGCTCACGCCGCCGCAGCGCTCGCAGTGCAACGCGACGATCGGTACGCCCCACGCACGCTGGCGCGAGATGCACCAATCGGGACG
>JBGOSW010000286.1:0-4433 GCA_041476145.1 Binatia bacterium | reverse complement strand
CGGATGCGGACGGACGCGACGGCGGGACCGCGGCCGCCGCGCGCGGGTTCGACCGTCCCGAGCGCACGATCGCCGTCAACCGCGGCGGCCATCTCGAGCAGGTGGCGCGGGCGCGCTTCCCGCGTGCGCGCCTCCTTCCGGTCGACGACAACACGAGCCTGCCGGCGCTCCTCGCGCGTGGAGAGGTCGATGCCATCGTCACCGACACGCTCGAGCTCGCGGCGTTCGAGGCGCGCTGCGCGCCGCGACCCGATGGTGAAACAGCGTGCTTCCGCGTCGCGGCGCGCCTCGCACGCGATCGCAAGGCGTACTGGCTGCCGCTCTCACAATCGGCGCTCGCGGCCGACCTCGATGCCTGGCTTCTCGAGCGCGAACGCTCGGGATGGCTGCCGGCGCTTCGCGCCCGGCTGCTCGGCGACGCGCAGGCGTCACCGCTTCCCGCTCCCGCGGCGGCGCTCGTCGAACACGTCCGGCGACGCCTCTCGCTGATGCCCGCCGTCGCCGCCGCCAAGCACGCTGCCGGCCTGCCGATCGAGGACCGCGCCCGCGAGGACGGCGTCGCGCGCGACGCCGCCGCACGCGCCACCGCCGTCGGCCTCGACACCGGGTCGTTCCTCGCCTTGGTCCGCGACGAGATCGCCGTCGCGAAAGCGATTCAGCGCGCCACACCGCCGGACACCGCCACGCCGTTCACGCTCGACGAATTGCGCCATGCGATCGATCGGCTCGATTCCCTGATCGTCCTCGAGCTCGCGGCACTCGCGCCGGTGGCGGCGCCGCCGGAAGATCTCGCTGCGGACATGGGCGACGATGTCCCGGGCCTCACGCCCGCGAGCGCGCGGGCGCTCGCCCGCGCGCTGGTCGGCGTCGCCCCGCGGTCCGACGCATTTTCCACTGGCCGCGCACCGTTCTCCGGGAGTATTCTGCGCCACATCTTTGCGGCGACCGGCGTCGCGTGGGGAGGGGCAGGATGCGGAAATCAGGGCTGATCGTGGGGGTGATGATCGTCGCGCTCGGCGGCGCGACCGTAGTGTCCGCGCGCGCGCCACGTGCCGTGCGCGCGACCGCAGGGGAGGACGTCGAAGACGGCGCCGTGAGCGCCGCGCCTGCGAAGGGCTCGCGCTTCATCCCCGAGGCGCCGTATCGCGCCGCCCTCGTCATGGATCGCGACACCGGCCGGGTGCTGTTCGCGAAGGACGAGCACCTGCCGTGGCCGCCGGCGTCGATGACGAAGATGATGACGCTCCTCATCACCATGGAGCGCGTCCGCGACAAGGCGGTCGGCCTCGACGACATGGTCAGCGCCTCCGCCTGGGCGAGCAAGATCGGCGGCTCACAAGTGTACCTGCGCGAGGGCGAGCGCTTCCCGCTGCGCGAGCTCCTCGAGGCGGTCGTCATCGCCTCGGCGAACGACGGCGCCGTCGCCGTCGCCGAGTACGTCGCCGGCTCGACCGATGCTTTCGTCGCGCTCATGAACCAGCGCGCCAAGGAGCTCGGACTCACCGAGAGCGAGTTCCACAGCGTCCACGGCCTGCCGCCCGGCGCCGGCCAGCAGCCCGACCTCATGAGCGCCGCCGACCTCGCGATCGTCGCCCGCAAACTCGCCGAGTTTCCCGAGATCATGGAGTGGGCGAAAACCTCCGACGCGCCCTTTCGCGACGGCCAGCTGCAGATGCGCAACACCAATCACCTCGTCCGCACCTACCCCGGCGCCGACGGTCTGAAGACCGGCTACTACGCCGCCGCGGGTTTCGAGGTGACGGCGAGCGCCACGCGCGACGGCCTCCGCCTCCTCGCCGTCGTGCTCGGCGCGCCGACGAAGAAGGGATGCTTCGACGAGGCCGCCAAGCTGCTCTCGACCGGCTTCGCCGGCTACCGCACCGTCCAAGCCGCCAAGGCCGGCCAGCCGGTCGGCGCCGCGATCACGATCACGGCCGGCAGCGTGCCGTCGTTCACCGGCATCGCCGACGCCGATCTTCGTCTCACCGTGCCGCGCACCGAGGCCGCCGAGGTGAAGATCGAGACCGCGATCCCGCCGAGCGTGAGCGCGCCGATCAAGAAGGGCCAGGTCATCGGCGCCGTCGTCGCGCGCCGTGGCGATCAGCAGCTCGGCAAGGTGAACGTCGTCGCGCCGCAAGACGTCGAGAGCACGTCGTGGTGGCGCGGATGGTTCTGAGGCTCGCCGACCTCTAGCGGAACGTCACCAGCGCGGTCGTCACGGCGTCGGCTGCGGCGTCGGCACCACGCACTGGCAGCCGAGGCCGATCGTCGGTTGCGCGCCCGGAGCGCACACCTGTCCCGGCGCGAAGCAGAGATGGCCGGCACACACGCCCTGCGCGAACTGATCGCACGCGACGTCGAACGCGCCCTGGCAGACGCATCGGTTCTGGTTCGGGTCGTACACGCAGCGGCCGGTCGAGCACGCGCCTTGACACTCCTGACCGTCGAAGGAACAGGGAGGATCCGCACCCACGTTCGGCGTCGACGTCGGCGTCGGTTGCGGCTGCGCCGGTACGCACAGCAGCTGTGCCCGACGGGCGATCTTGATGTCGCGCGCGCCGAACTGGTCCTCGACGAGGATACCGGAGCGGGAAGCATCGGGGCTCGTGCCCTGCGGGCAGGCGACGCGATAGCAAAGGTAGTCGCCCGCCTCCTCGCCACCGATTGGGAGCGCCGGCGGCGGGTTCAGATTTTGCTTCCGAACGTCGGTGCAGTAGAACCGCGCCGGCATCTTGATCTTGCACCCACGCTGCGCGAGGAACGACGGCGCCTGCTCCGGGACGAGGTCCGCGGTCGCCGCGCCGCGCAGCACCGGATCCCTGATCGCGAAGCACTGCAGGTGATCGAAAGCCCCGCCCGACTGCGCGGCCGCTTCGCTCCGCAACGACAGAGCGGCGGCAGCCACGACGACGAAACTTCCGAGGCGGCGGACTCTCATCGGCGTCTCCCTTTCGGCAGCGAACGGAACGCGCCACGACGACCGAATCGTCACGACCCTATGGCCGTCGCTCGTCTCGAGTCAAGTGAATGTGCGGGGGACGAAGCGAGGCGCGCGACTCCCACGGCGGGGGGTGGAGGGAGGCGCGCGACTTCACGTCGCGCGCCGAGCCCATCGCGAGGCGAAGCCGAGCGGGGGCGAACCCATATTGACCGCCTAGCCGACCGCGGATAGATCACCCGTCGAGCGCAGTCGCGCTCGGCGGCGAGGAATACCGCCGCCACGAGCGACGTCGATCGCTCGCAACCCTCGCCTACGAGTGGAGCACGGAATGGATACGGGCATCGCCGCAATCAACGACCACGTGAAAGAGGCGTCGGCCTTCGCGTACCGACTCCGCGAGCAGATCGGCACCGTGATCATCGGGCAGCGCTATCTGATCGATCGCCTGCTCATCGGGCTTCTGGCGAACGGGCACGTGCTCCTCGAGGGCGTGCCGGGACTCGCGAAGACGCTCGCGGTGAAGACCTTGGCGCAGGCGATCGACGCCGGCTTTCGCCGCATCCAATTCACCCCGGACCTTCTGCCGGCGGACTTGATCGGCACCATGATCTACAACCCGCGCGAGGGCTCGTTCACCACCAAGCGCGGGCCGATCTTCGCGCACGTGATCCTCGCCGACGAGATCAACCGCGCCCCCGCGAAGGTGCAGAGCGCGCTCCTCGAGGCGATGCAGGAGCATCAGGTGACGATCGGCGACGAGACCCACGTGCTCCCCGAGCCGTTCCTCGTCCTCGCGACGCAGAACCCGATCGAGCAGGAGGGCACGTACCCGCTCCCCGAAGCGCAGGTGGACCGCTTCATGTTGAAGGTCCGCGTCGGCTACCCGACACGCGAGGAGGAGCGCCAGATCCTCGACCGCATGGCGGTGACCCGCAACCATCGCGGGGTCGGCGCGGTCGTGAGCCCGGACGAGATCCTGGCGGCGCGGGCCCTCGTCGACCAGATCTACCTCGACGACAAGATCAAGGAGTACATCGTCGACCTCGTGTTCGCGACGCGCGATCCGGCGGCGTACAAGCTCGACCTCGCACCGCTGATCGAGTACGGCGCGTCGCCGCGCGCGACCCTCTACCTGACGCTCGCCGCGAAGGCGCATGCGTTCCTCCAGGGGCGCGGCTACGTCACCCCGCAGGACGTGAAATCGATCGGGCACGACGTGCTGCGCCACCGCGTCATCGTCACCTACGAGGCAGAGGCCGAGGAGATCGACGCCGACGAGGTCGTGCGCCGCGTCTTCGACGGCGTGCCGGTACCCTGACGAGCGTCACGCGCACCCTGCCGCCCCGCGTCTTCCGCGGCGCGGCGACGGCGCCTGCACCACGATGCTGACACGCGAGCAACTCAAGGCGGTCCGCAAGATCCAGATTCGGACGAGCCACCTGGTGAGCGATGTGTTCGCCGGGCAGTACCAGAGCGTCTTCAAGGGCCGCGG
>JBGOSW010000285.1:0-4494 GCA_041476145.1 Binatia bacterium | reverse complement strand
GCCGTCTACCTGCTGCCGGGCGCCAACCAGCTGAAGGCGTCCGAGGCCATCTACGAGACGATGCGCCACGCGAAGGAGCTCTTTCCGCAGGACGTCGACTACAAGATCGTCTACGACACCACACCGGCGGTCGAGGCCTCGATCGAGTCGATCGTGCACACGTTCTTCGAGGCGGTCGTCCTCGTCACCTTCGTCGTGTTCATCTTCTTGCAGAACCTCCGCGCGACGATCATTCCGCTCCTCACCGTTCCGGTGTCGCTGATCGGGACCTTCATCTTCTTCCCGCTCCTCGGGTTCTCCGTGAACACGCTGTCGATGTTCGGCCTCATCCTCGCGATCGGGATCGTGGTCGACGACGCGATCGTCGTCGTCGAGGCGGTGATGCACCACATCGAGCACGGGATGTCTCCCCACGATGCCACCGTCCAGGCGATGAAAGAGGTCTCCGCTCCGGTGGTCGGCATCGCACTGATCCTCTCGTCGGTGTTCCTCCCCGTCGCGTTCCTCGGCGGACTCACAGGGCGGATGTATCAGCAGTTCGCGTTGACGATCGCCATCTCCGTGCTGCTCTCCGCGTTCAACGCGCTCTCGCTTTCGCCCGCGCTGGCCGCCATGTTCCTCAAGCCGCACAAGCAGGCGCGAGGACCGCTCGGAAAGTTCTTCTCGCTCTTCAACGCCGCGTTCGATCGGACGACTAACGGCTACGTCAGCTGGGCGCGGCTGCTCATCCGGCGCTCGTCGCTGACGATCGTCATCGTGGCGATCGTCGCCGCCGGTGCGGGCATCTTCGGCAGCGCGCTCCGCGCCGGCTTCGTTCCCGACGAGGACCAGGGCATCTTCGGCATCGCCGTTCAGCTGCCGCCCGGCGCCTCGCTCGAGCGTACCAGCAGCGCGCTGCGGCAGATCGAGGAGATCCTCGGCAAGACGGAAGGCGTCGAGTCGTACCAGACGATCGGCGGCTACGGCGCGGTGACCAGCACGTATCAACCGAACTTCGGCACGATCTTCATCCGCCTGAAGCCGTGGGCGGAGCGTCACGGCGACGCGCTGCACGTCACCGGCATCATGGCGGGCGTGCAGCGGCAGCTGGTGCGCATTCCCGAGGCGGTCGCGTTCCCGTTCAACATTCCGACCATCTCGGGCTTCGGTGCGTCGGCCGGCTTCAATTTCCTCCTCCAGGATCGCAGCGGCTCGTTGACGGTGGCGCAGCTCGGTGAGCAGGCGAGGGCGTTCCTCGATGCCGCGCGCAAGCGGCCCGAGCTCGCGAACCTCTTCACCTCGTTCGATCCGCGCTATCCGCAGATCAAGGTGGAGCTCGACCGCGAGAAGGCGCGGCTCGTCGGAGTGCCCATCAACGACGTGTTCCAGGCGATGTCGACCGTGCTCGGCGGGAGCTACATCAACGACTTCAATCGATTCGGACGGCTGTTCCGCGTGTACGCGCAGGCGGACGCCGATTACCGTCTCAAGCCGCAGGACATCGGCGACATCTTCGTGCGCAGCAAGACGACCGATGAGATGGTCCCGCTCTCGACGTTGGTGACGATCACGCGGGACACCGGCACCGAGATCACGAATCGGTTCAACTTGTTCCGCTCGGTCGAGATCACCGGCGTCCCGGCGCCGGGCTATACCTCGGGCCAGGCGCTCGCCGCCCTCGAGCAGGTGTTCGCGGAGACGATGCCGAAGGAGATGACCCACGCGTACTCGTCGATGGCCTATCAGGAGAAGGTCGCGCCGCCAGCTGGACCGACCTTCATGCTCGCCATCGGGTTCGTGTTCCTGCTCCTCGCGGCGATGTACGAGAGCTGGCGGCTCCCGTGGGCCGTCCTGCTCGGCTCGCCGCTGGTCGCGCTCGGCGCGTTCTTCGGCGTGTGGCTCCTCGGCTACGACAACAACGTCTACGTGCAGATCGGCAACATCATGCTGATCGGCCTCGCGGCCAAGAACGCGATCCTCATCGTCGAGTTCGCCAAGGCGAAGCACGATGAAGGGAAGTCGATCGAAGAGGCGGCGCTCGAGTCGGCGCGGCTGCGGTTTCGGCCGATCCTGATGACCGCATTCGCGTTCATCATGGGCGTCATCCCGCTGATGATCGCGAGCGGCGCCGGCGCCGCGGCGCAGAACGTCATGGGGACGGCGGTGTTCTTCGGGATGCTGGTCGCGACGATGTTCGGCGTCTTCCTGATCCCCGGCAACTTCGCGTTCGTGCAGCAGCTCGGCCGCAAGAAGGCGGCGGCGACGGCGCCGACACCGGCGGCGGCACCCGCAGCCGAGGGAGCGCACTGAGATGCGGTGGATCGCCGTCCTGACGCTTCCGCTCGCGCTTTCCGCGTGCGCCATCGGTCCGAACTATCGGCGGCCGGCGATCGAGACGCCGCCGGTCTACTACGGCGCGGAGCCCGCGGCCTCCCCGGCGTCGATCGCCGACGTCCCATGGTGGGACCTCTTCCAGGATCCCGTCCTCGCGAGCTTGATCGACGAAGCGCTCACGAACGGCTACGACATGCGGATCGTCGCCACGCGCGTCGAGCAGGCGCGGTATGCCGTCGGCGTGACGCGCGCGGATCTGCTGCCGCAGGCGTCGTACGAGGGCTCCGCCCATCGGGGCAAGGTCTTCAATCCGTTCGGCGGCGGGAACACCACGGGAAACGTCTTCCTCGGCGCGCTGCAGATGGCGTGGGAGATCGACGTCTGGGGTCGCATCCGTCGGGCGACGGAGGAGTCGCTCGCCAACCTGGTCGGGGCGGAGGACGTGCGGCGCGGCGTCGTGCTGTCGCTCGTGACCGGCGTCGCGCAAGCGTACTTCGAGCTCCGCGAGCTCGACCTCGAGCACGAGATCGCGCTCCGCACGCGCGACTCCTTCCAGCAGACGCTCGACCTGTTCACGCGCCAGCTGCTCGGTGGCGTCGGCAACAAGCTCGCCACGTCGCGGGCGGCGGCGGCGCTCGCCAGCACGACGGCGACCATTCCGGACCTCGAGCGGCAGATCGTCGCGAAGGAGAACCAGATCGCAATCCTCCTCGGCCGGAATCCGGGGCCGATCGCCCGGGGCGCGTCGTTGACGGAGCAAACGCATCCGCCGGAGGTGCCCGCCGGCCTGCCGGCGTCACTGCTCGAGCGTCGTCCGGACGTGCTGGCGGCGGAGCAAGCGATCGTGGCCTCGAACGCGGTCGTCGGCGTCGCGCTCGGCAATTTTCTTCCGCGATTCGGACTCACGAGCCTCTACGGCGGCCAGAGCACCGAGCTCGAGAACATCCTGAAGGGCCCGGCGAGCATCTGGAGCATCGGCGGCTCCGTCCTCGGGCCGCTCTTTCAGGGCGGGCGCCTCTACTACGACTACAAAGGTAGCGTGGCCGCACGCGAGGAGGCGAAGCTCACGTACCAGCAGGCGGTGCTGAGCGCGCTCGGCGAGGTGTCGAACGCGCTCGTGGCGCGCGAAAAGCTCGCGCTGTCGCGCGCCGACCTGGAGCGCGAAGTGCTCGCGCTCCAAGATTCCGTACGCCTGTCGACCATGCGCTACACCGGCGGACTGGCGTCGTACTACGAGGTGCTCGAGGCCCAGCAGCAGCTCTTCCCGGCGGAGAACTCGCTCGCCCGCACCGAGCTGAGCCAGCTGGTCGCGTTCGTCCAGCTGTATCGCGCGCTCGGCGGCGGTTGGCACGCGGAGGAGGAGCGGCATCCAGAGCGCTATCCGGTTCGCCGCGACCTCCTCGACGCGATCGTCCCGGGAGCTGGGCGGCCCGAGTGACCACCGCCGATCGCGGCCTCAGCGCGATGCTGGTGCTGCTGGTGATCCTCATCTTCGTCGTCCAACCCCTCGGAGAGATCGGGGTCGCCGGCCGCGCGGTGACGACGCTGGTCTTTTCGCTGATGCTGATCTCGAGCGTCTGGGCGGTCGCGGGCACGCGACGGCCCGCGATCGTCGTCGGCGCGGTCGTCACGGCCGCCCTCCTCGTGCGGTGGCTGCGGCTCTGGCTCGGGAGCGGCTCGCTCGTGTTCCCGAGCGCGCTCGTCTCCTTGGTCTTCTGCGTCGTCGTCGCGCTGGTGGTGCTCGCGCAGGTGTTCCGCGCCGGGCGGATCACCGTGCATCACGTTCAGGGCGCGGTGGCCGCCTACCTGCTGCTCGGTATGGCGTGGGCGTTCGCGTACGAGTTGGTGGTGTTCGAGTGGCCGGCGGCGTTCGTGATGCCCGCCGTGGACGCGACGACGAGCCGTGAGCTCATCTCGCATTTCGTGTACTTCAGCTTCGTGACCCTGACGACGGTCGGATACGGCGACGTCACCGCCATCCATCCGTTCGCGCGGTCGCTCGTCACGATCGAGGCGCTCGTCGGCCAGCTCTTTCCGGCCATTCTGCTGGCGCGGCTGGTCTCGATGGAGCTGCTGCACCGCGGCGATGCGGCCGTCAAGGAGGAGAGCCGAGTATGACGAAGAAAGAGCTGATCAAGCGCGCGCGGGGTTTCGCGAAGCCGTTTCGCGTCGACGACGGGC
>JBGOSW010000284.1:0-4513 GCA_041476145.1 Binatia bacterium | reverse complement strand
GGGGCGGGGGGGGCCGGGGGGGTTTTTTAATGCGTGCGGCCCCCGGGCCCCCCCCCCCCCCCCCCGCCGACGCGACCTGGCTACGCGCCCGCCCGCTTCCGCACTATACTGGAACGATGCTCTCGCGCTCGCGGCGCGTCCTGCTGATCGGCGCCGTCATCCTGATCGCCGTCGTCGCGCTCGCATCACGCGCCTTTCTCGCCAAGGACGTGAGCGTCGCGCGCTACCGGACCGAGCCGGTGTCCCGCGGACCGCTCGTCGCCGACGTCACGGCGACGGGCACGGTCAATCCGGTCAGCACCGTCCAGGTCGGCACCTACGTGTCGGGCCCGATCCAGGCGATCTACGCCGATTTCAACGCGCCGGTGAAGAAGGGCCAGCTGGTCGCGAAGATCGATCCCCGACCCTTCGAGCTGCGCGTGCAGCAGGCCGAGGCGACGCTCGCGAACGCGCGCGCCCAGGTCGACAAGGCGCGCGCCGACCTGCACTACAAGCGCCTCAACCTCGAGCGCAACACCAAGCTCCGCGACGAGGGCATCGTCGCCGAGGACCTGATCGACACCACCGCGAGCAGCGTCGACCAAGCGCACGCCGACGTCGCGCTCGCCGAGGCTTCGGTGCGTCAGGACGAGGCGGCGCTCGCCGAGGCGCGCGTCAACCTCGGCTACACCGACATCATCTCACCCGTCGACGGGGTCGTCGTGTCGCGCAACGTCGACGTCGGGCAGACCGTGGCCGCGAGTTTCCAGACGCCGACGCTCTTTCTGATCGCGGAAGACCTGACGAAGATGCAGGTCGACGCGAACGTCAGCGAGTCCGACATCGGCACGGTCGCGCAAGGTCAGCGGGCGGTCTTCACCGTCGACGCGTTCCCCGATCGCACCTTCACCGGCGCCGTCGTGCAGGTACGAAACGCGCCGCAGAACGTGCAGAACGTCATCACCTACGACGTCGTGATCGGCGCCGCCAACCAGGACCTGGCGCTCCGTCCCGGCATGACGGCGAACGTCTCGGTCGAGACCGGCCGCCGCGACGACGTGCTGCGCGTCCCGTCGGCGGCGCTGCGCTTCCGCCCGCACACGACGGAGGGCGGCGCGCCGCGACCGTCGAGCAGCCCCGGCGTCCACCGTGCGCACGTCGCGACGACGGGGAGTCCCGAGCCGCGCGCGCGCGTCTTCGTTCTCCGCGACGGGCACCCGAGCTCGGTGCCGATCGAGACCGGACTCAGCGACGACAGCTACACGGAAGTCACGAGCGGCGCGCTCGCCGAGGGCGATCCCGTGATCGTCGCCACCGAAAGCGGCGCGAAGACGGCCGAGGCGCCGCGCGCACAGGCGCCGCCGGGCTTCGGCGGAGGCATGCGCCGGCGATGACGGAACCGCTCATCGCCGTCACCGAGCTCACACGTCGCTACGCGGTGGGCGAAGCGACCGTCGACGCGCTCCGCGGCACGACGCTCACGATCGAGCGCGGCGAGTTCGTCGCCGTCACCGGCCCCTCGGGCTCGGGCAAGTCGACCCTGATGAACATTCTCGGCTGCCTCGATCGCCCGACGAGCGGCGGCTACCGCTTGAGCGGCGTCGAGATCGCCGCGCTCGACGCCGACACCCGCGCCGAGATCCGCAATCGTCGTATCGGCTTCGTGTTTCAAAACTTCAACTTGCTGTCGCGTACGACCGCGATCGAGAACGTCGAGCTGCCACTCTTCTACGGTCCGACGCCGCTCGCGGAACAGCGCGCGCGCGCCGCGGACGCGCTGGCGCGCGTCGGACTCGCGCACCGCGCGCGGCACGTCCCGAGCCAGCTTTCCGGCGGCGAGCAACAGCGGGTCGCGCTGGCGCGCGCGCTGGTGAACGAGCCCGAGCTGCTGCTCGCCGACGAGCCCACCGGCAACCTCGACTCGCGCACGAGCGCCGACATCGTCGCCATGCTGCGCGACTTGAACCGGACGAGCGGGCTCACGATCGTGCTGGTGACGCACGATCCCGAGATCGCCGCCGCAACCGATCGCGTGATCAGCTTTCGCGACGGCAGCATCGTCGCCGACTCCGCGGTGCCCGCCCGAGCACGCGGGAGCGCGCCGTGACGCAGCCGGCGGGGCGCGAGCTCGGGAATACGGCGCAGGCGGCGAAGCTCGTGCGCATGACGGCGCGCGTCGCCGCGCGCGCGATCTGGCGGAACCGCATGCGCTCCGGCCTCACCATGCTCGGGATGATCATCGGCGTCGCGGCGGTGATCGCGATGGTGAGCGTCGGCCAGGGCGCCGATCACTTCGTCCAAGAGCAGATGGAGAGCTTCGGGACGAACATCGTCATGGTCATCCCAGGGGCCGTGACCTCGGGCGGCGCGCGCTCGGGCTACGGTGGCGCCTCGACGCTCACGGTGTCGGACACCGAGGCGATCCGCCGCGGCGTCGCCGACGTCGTCGCCGTCACCCACTCGCGACGCCAGATCGCGCAGGTGATCTACGGGAACATGAACTGGTCGACGGTCATCCAGGGCGTCACGCCCGAGTTCGAGCTCGTCCGCAACTGGCCGGTCGCGTCCGGCAGCTTCTTCACCGATCGCCAAGAGAAGACCGCGGCCAAGGTGGCGGTGCTCGGTCAGACCGTCGTCCGCAACCTCTACGCGCCGGGGCAGGATCCGGTCGACACCACCATCCGCATCAAGAACGTCCCGTTCACCGTGATCGGCGTCCTCGCGGCGAAGGGGCAGTCGTCGTGGGGACAGGATCAGGACGACTGTGTGATGGTCCCGTTCTCCACCGCCGAGCGCCGCGTGATGGGCGCGGCGATTCTCGGCTCGGTGGAGATGATCTTCGCCTCCGCGCGCACCACCGCCACCATCCCGGCGGCGGTCGAGGAGATCACCAGCACGGTGCGCCAACAGCACCACATCACGCACGGCGAGGAGGACGACTTCACGGTGCGGACGCTCGAGGACATGGCGGGTGCGAGCGCCGCCGCGAGCAAGGTGATGGGCAATCTCCTGCTCGCGATCGCGTCGATCTCGCTCCTCGTCGGCGGCATCGGCATCATGAACATCCTGCTGGTGTCGGTGACCGAGCGCACACGCGAGATCGGGCTACGCATGGCGATCGGCGCCAAGGCGCGGCACATCCTCCTCCAGTTCCTCTCCGAGGCGGCGGTCCTGAGTCTCACCGGCGGTCTGATCGGCGTCGCCCTCGGGATCCTCGCCACCTGGCTGATCGGCCGCTTCGCCGAGTGGCCGACGGCGCTCTCTGCGGCGTCGATCGCAATCGCGTTCCTGGTCTCGGGAAGCGTCGGCGTCTTCTTCGGCTTCTACCCCGCGCGCAAGGCGGCGCATCTCGACCCCATCGAGGCACTGCGCTGGGAGTAGTGTCCACTCCCCGCAGCGCGCCGACGTCATGAGGCTCCTCGACCGGCTGCTGGCGTGGCTCGTTCGCGGTGCGGGCGCCCGCGGCGTCCCCGTGCTCGACCTCCACGGTCTCGGCGTTCGCGACGCGATCGCCGCGACCGAGCGCTTTCTCGCCGACTGCGCCGCTGCGGGCGTCGCCGAGGCGCGCATCGTCTACGGGAAAGGCCGTGGCAGCCCGGGCGGCCGGGGCGTGTTGCGCGAGGTCATCCCGAGGTGGCTCGCCGCCGAAGGGGCGCGGTACCTCGCCGGCGCCACGCCGGAACCCGACGCGACCGGGGCCGACGGCGCCATGCGCGTGCGCGTGCGACCCGTGGCGCGTAGTCGGCGCGTCGAGTAGAGGCGTGCGGTCATGAACGGACCGCACGCGGTGGCGACCGCCCGCAAGCGAATCGGCCGCGGGTCGCGGCGCATCCGCCGCTTCGTCGAGCTTCTCGGTCCCGGGCTCATCACCGGCGCCGCCGACGACGACCCGTCGGGCGTCTCCACGTACTCGGTCACCGGCGCCGCTTTCGGCTATGCGCCGCTGTGGACGGCGCTGTTCTCGTTTCCGCTCATGGCCGCGGTGCAGCTCATGTGCTCGCGTCTCGGGATGGTGTCGGGACGGGGCCTCGCCGGCGTCATCCGCCGCCGCTATCCGCGGCCGGTGCTGTGGGCCGCCTGCACGTTGCTGGTGGTCGCCAACGTCGTGAACATCGGCGCCGATCTCGGCGGCATGGCGGAGGCGACGGAGATGGTGACCGGCATCGACTCGCTGTGGTGGACGCCGCTCTACGCGATCGTGATCGTGTCGCTCTTGCTGTGGTCGACGTACCGAAAGATCGTGCGCGTCTTCAAATGGCTGACGCTCGTGCTGCTGGCGTACGTCCTCGCGGCGTTTCTCTCCGAGCCCGATTGGCACGCGGTCGTGTACGCGACGCTCGTGCCGCACCTGGAGTGGTCGAGCGGCTATCTGGCGACGCTGGTCGGCGTCCTCGGCACCACCATCTCGCCCTACCTCTTCTTCTGGCAGGCGGCGCAAGAGGTGGAGGTGGAGCGCGCGCTCGGACGCGTGACGGAGGCGGAGCGCGAAGGCGCGACCGACGAGGAGATCCGCCTGTCACGAACCGACGTCCTG
>JBGOSW010000283.1:0-4579 GCA_041476145.1 Binatia bacterium | reverse complement strand
TACCGCCGCCGACGAGCGCTGGATCCTGGCGGTTGGCAAGCGTGTCGACCACCGCTGGGTCGTGGCGATGAGCCTCGACCGCCGGCACGGCGCGCCGTCGCCCGGTCGCCGAGGACGCGCAGCGCACGCCGTTTGATACCGCCGCGCGAGTGGCCCGTTGCCATCGGTGGGAACGTCGAGACGGCGATGAGCGCAGGCATCACCGCAGGTCGGGAGGCGTGGACTTCCCCGCGGCATGAAATCGGTCTACTGATCGGTGCCGACGGCGGGCGATGATGCGTTTCGCAACGTCGCTCCTCCTCCTGCTCATTCCCGCTGCCGCCCTCGCGCAATCGATCGAGTCGCCCTTCGCCGGGCGCCGCCTCCTCGAGCAGCAGCTCGTGCGCTACCGCCGGCTGGCGGACGATGCGACGATTGCTCCTGCGGTGGTCGTGCCGACAATTCACCCGGGCGACGCGCTTGCCGCGGCCCCGCGGCTCGCGCATTGGCTGGTCGCGCTCGGTGACCTTGCGGCCGACGTGCCCGAGCCCACTTCTTATGCGGGCGAGCTCGTCGAGGGGGTGCAGCGCTTCCAGGTACGGCACGGTCTCACGCCCGATGGCGTGATCGGCGCGTCGACGGCGAAGGCCCTTGCCGTGCCGGTGGGGGCGCGCGTGCGACAGATCGAGCTCGCCCTCGAGCGGTTGCGCCGGATGCCGGCGCTCCCGCCCGGCCGGGCGGTGTTCGTGAACGTCGCCGCGTTCGAGCTCGAGGCCTTCGACGACGTCGACGCAGGCGAGATGCCGACCGTGCGGATGTCGGTCGTGGCGGGACGCGCGGTCCGTACCGAGACACCGTTCTTCACCGCCCTCATGACAACGGTCGTCTTCGCTCCGTACTGGCACGTTCCGCGGAGCATCACGCGCAAGGAGATTCTGCCCAAGCTGCGCCAGGATCCGGAGTACCTCGCGGACCAGGACATGGAGATCGTGGCCGACGGCAGCGTGCTCGCGTCGACGCCGGACGCGCTCGCGCAGTTGGCGGCGGGCCGGGCGGAGCTTCGCCAGCGTCCCGGTCCGCTGAACGCCCTCGGCCACGTGAAATTTCTCCTCCCGAATCCGTACCACGTGTACATGCACGATACTCCGGCGCGCGAGTTGTTCCGGCGGACGCGGCGCGACTTCAGTCACGGCTGCATCCGGCTCGCCGACGCGCCGGCGCTGGGGCGTTGGGTGCTCGGCGCCGAAGGATGGGACGCCGCACGGGTCGACGCCATGCTCACGGTCGAGCAGCAAACGTCGGTGCCGTTGCGGCACGCGATTCCAGTGGTGATCGACTATGCGACGGCGGTGGCGCGCAGTGACGGCACCATCTCGTTCTACGAGGACGTCTACGGTCGCGACACCGCCCTCGAACGCGCGTTGATCGACGGCGCCGGCTACCTGCGCTGAGAGGCGACGACGGTGCGGCGGCCGCTCACCCGTGTCCGCGCGACCCGCGTCGTACCGGCACGGGCGATCGTCGCGAGGGGCGAGGCGGACGACGGCGCCGTCGAATCCCCGGCGACGTAGACGACGCTGCCGTCTTGGATGCGATCGATGATCGCGGGTGCGACCGCTGGATCGAGCGCGGGACAGCCCCAGCTCCGTCCGATGCGGCCTTCACGCTGGGCGCGGAAGGAGGCGCTCACGTAGTCGGCCGGGTGCATCACGAGCCGGCGCTCGACGGCGCGATCGTTCACGCCCGCGTCGAGCCCGATCAGCGTGAGCGAATGCCCGTGCTTTCCAGTGTAGGTTTCGCCGGTGAGAAACGTCCCGAGGCTCGAGCGATGGCTCGCCGGATCGTTCCCGAAGCGCACCGCGCGGTCCGCGTCTTCGTCGGTCGTCGAGCCGCGGCCGTGGGCGACGAACTCGTGGAAGAACACGCGCAGACGATCGGGATCGAGCACCCACAGGCGGCGCTCCGAGGACGGCAGGGAGTAGTCGATGACGGTGAGGAGCGGGGTGTGCAGGATCCCGGCGCGCTGAACGCGGCGGTAGGCGGCAAGAGCGCCCTCGAGGAGATCGCGCCGCGGGAGCGACGTACCGCCAAGCGAGCCGGCGTTCGCAACGTGGGGCAAGAGCGCGACGGCGCCCACCAGCACGGTTACGACCACACAGGGCCGCCAACGCGTCCGCACGGGAGATTTTGCTCGCAGCTTTCCGCCGAGTGGATTCTGCACTGAGCCCTCGAGCCCGATCGCGACCCAGCGTAGCCAAAGCAGAGATCGCTGGGTCCGACAATGATACCCGACCGTGCCGCTCGGTTCATCCTTCGATCGAACGTCGTTCGCACCCTCAGCGGACCTCGAACTCGCGCGTGCGGCTGCCGCCACCGTCCAAGGTGAAGACCGTTTTGTGCCGACCTTTCGGCCAGCCGCCGGGCGGAGCCAAGTGGAACTCGAAATACACGGGCGCAATCAGCGCGATCTTCTGCGTCTGCTCGGCGAGAACCTGGCCGTCGGCACTCGTCCAGCGGGCGGTGAGCGTTCCGGATCCCGTGCCCTCGACGCTGATCGATGCGTAGACCGTGTCCGCGGGGGCGTAGGTCTCCGACGGCGAGGGGACGCGGTTGTCGTCGTTCACCCGGTGGCCGAGATCGATGGCAGTGATCTTCAGGGGCTCGACCGGCTTGCTGCATGCACCCGCCAGGAGGAGGACAAGGACCGTCCATGCCAGCGTGGGTGTGCGCCGCGACAACGTCATGGGGATCATTCGGGCTCGTGCTCGTCGAGCCGCAGCTCATCGCGGCGCTCGCGCCTCTCCTCGAGATGGTCCGCGTGGTCCTCGCGCTGCCAACGGTCGAGCGGGTCTTCCACCGCGTCCTCCTCCGCGTCGCGACGGCGGTCGTCCCGCCCGGAGAAGGGAGGAGGTTGGCCCTCGTGAAGGGAGGGAGCGCCATGCCCGGCGGCGGCGTCCTGCGCGAGAGCCGGCGCCGCGAGCGTGGCGATCACGGCGAGGGCGAGCAGCGAGAACGTCTTTCCCATCTCTACTGCTCTTGCCGCGGGCCGAGGGGCGGGTCAATGGAGCGTTCGCGACATCGAGACCGAACGGCGTCGAGTTTTCATTGCTGCGAATCAGTGATTGGCGAGTGCCGACGGTCGCGGAGCTGCAGACGATCACGCCGATTCCGTGCTCCCAAGATCCGTGCATCGATCCGATCTTCGGTCCGACGGAGTCCGATTTCTACTGGGCGTCGACGGACGAGCCGGAAAATTCGCCGGCGGCCTGTGAGCGTTTCCGCGTCACTCCAGCGCCGCGATGCGGCGTGACGCCGTCGGCGGCCGGTTTCTGTCCGCGCCGCCGCCGCGCTAGACTCCGCCGCACACCCGGAAACCGAGCGCTTCATCACGCTGGAGGACCACATGATCGGACGCATGGGATTTCTTTTCGCAGCCGCGGTTGTCGCGCTGTCGAGCGTGTCCGCGATGGCGATGACGATCGACGTCACGCGCTTCGACGACCCGCCGGGACCGTGCGACGTGAGCGGCTGCTCGCTGCGGCAGGCGGTCCTCCTGGCCAACGCGACGCCGGGCGCGGACACGATCACGCTCCATCCGGGGAAATACAAGCTCAAACTGCGCGGTGACGACGCCACCGCCGAGGCGGGAGACCTCGACATCACGGAGGCCGTCACGATCCAAGGCGACCCTGCGGGCGGGACCGTGATCGACGCGAAGGGCGCCAAGGACCGGGCGTTCGAGGTCCTCGCGAACGGCGACCTGACGATCAGCCACGTGACCGTGAAGGGCGGGAACGCCGCCGTCGACGGCGGCGGCATCCTGAGCGTCGGCACGCTGACGGTCGACAACTGCGTGTTCACCGGAAACAAGGCCGGCAACAGCGGCGGCGGCATCGCGAGCGAGGCCGGCACCTGCACGCTGACCGACGTCGTCGTGACCAAGAACAAGGCCGTCACCAACGACGGCGGCGCCCTTGAATTCTTCCCCTTGGGGACCGCGTCGCTCCTCCGCGTGACCCTTTCCAACAACAGCGCGGGCGACACCGGCGGCGGCATCGACTCGGACAACGGCGTCACGGTCTCTCTCACGGATTGCACCGTGTCCGGCAACAAGGCCAAGAACGAGGGCGGGGGCCTCGACCCGAGCGTCGGCACGATGACCGTGACGAACACCACGATCAGCGGCAACCGCAGCGCGAAGGGCGGCGGGATCCAGTTGGAGACCAGCGAAGGAATTCTCGTTCTCGACCACGTCACGATCACCAAGAACAAGGCGAAGGAGGGCGCCGGCCTGTGGACCGAGGCGGGGACCACGGCGACGCTCACCGCGACGATCCTCGCGGCGAACTCGCCGTTCGACTGCTTCGGCCCGATCGTCTCGAACGGTTCGAACCTGATCGGACGGATCGACGGTTGCGCCATCGCGGGAGACATAACCGGCAACATCACCGGCGGTCCGAAACCCGTAAAGCCGGTCAAGCCGGGCCTCGCAGCGCTGAAGAACAACGGCGGCCCCACCAAGACGCACGCCCTCATGCCGGGAAGTCCGGCGATCAACGCCGACGTGGGGACGTGCCCGCCGCCCTCCTTCGATCAGCGC
>JBGOSW010000282.1:0-4602 GCA_041476145.1 Binatia bacterium | reverse complement strand
CGCCTTCCTTGCCCACTTTCTCCATCGCCTCGGCGATGATCTGGCCGATGGTGGCGTCATTGTTGGCGGAGATGGTACCCACCTGGGCGATCTCCTTCTGTTCCTTGGTGGCCTTGGAGACGCGCTTCAGCTCGCCAATGATGGCCTCGACGGCTTTGTCGATGCCGCGCTTGAGGCTCATCGGATCGTGGCCGGCGGCCACCATCTTGATGCCTTCGGCGAAAATCGCGCGCGCCAAGACGGTCGCCGTGGTCGTGCCATCGCCGGCGACGGCACCACCACCGCTACGGTGCTGGCACGCGCGATCTTTACCGAAGGCGCCAAGATGGTGGCCGCCGGTCATGATCCGATGAGCCTCAAGCGCGGTGTCGACAAGGCCGTCACCGCCCTTATCGAAGAGCTGAAGCGGCTGTCGAAAGCCACCAAGGAACAGAAGGAAATCGCCCAGGTCGGAACGATCTCGGCCAACAACGACCCCACCATCGGCGCGATCATCGCCGAGGCCATGGAGAAGGTGGGCAAGGAAGGTGTGATCACGGTAGAGGAGGCGAAGAGCCTGGATACCACCCTGGAGGTGGTTGAGGGTATGCAGTTCGACCGCGGATATCTCTCCCCCTACTTCGTCACCGATCCGGACAAGATGGAGTGCCGGCTCGAAGATGCCTATCTGCTGATCCACGAGAAGAAGATCAGCGCGATGAAGGATCTGCTGCCGGTGCTCGAGCAGATCGCCAAGACGGGTCGGCCGTTCATCTTGATCGCCGAGGACGTCGAAGGCGAAGCGCTGGCGACGCTCGTCGTCAACAAGATCCGCGGCACGTTGCAGTGCGTAGCGGTCAAGGCTCCCGGCTTCGGCGATCGCCGCAAGTCGATGCTCGAGGACATCGCGATCCTCACCGGCGGCAAGGTGATCGCCGAAGAACTCGGCATCAAGCTCGAGGGCATCACCCTCAACGACCTCGGCCGCGCCAAGCGCATCGTGGTCGACAAAGACAACAGCACGATCGTCGACGGTGCCGGTAAGCGCGCCGACATCGAGGGGCGCATCAAGCAGATCCGCGCCCAGATCGACGAAACGACCTCCGACTACGATCGCGAGAAGCTCCAGGAGCGGCTCGCGAAGCTCATCGGCGGCGTCGCCGTGATCAAGGTCGGCGCGGCGACCGAGGTCGAGATGAAGGAGAAGAAGGCGCGCGTCGAAGACGCCCTGCACGCGACGCGTGCGGCCGTCGAAGAGGGCATCGTGCCCGGTGGCGGCGTCGCGTTGATCCGTGCCTCGGCAGCCCTCGACAAGGTTCCCGCGACGACGGACGAGGAGAAGGTCGGCATCAACATCATCCGCCGCGCCGTCGAAGAGCCGTGCCGGTGGATCGCCAACAACGCCGGATGGGAAGGCTCGATCGTCCTCGACAAGGTGAAGAACTCCAAGGGAGCGCACGGTTTCAACGCTCACACGGAAGAGTTCGAAGACCTCATGAAGGCCGGTATCATCGATCCGACCAAGGTCGTGCGAACGGCGCTGCTGAACGCGTCGTCAGTCGCGGGCCTGCTGCTCACGACCGAGGCAAGCGTCGCCGAGAAACCGGAAGAGAAGGCTGCCGGCGGCGGTGGCGCCCCCGCCGGCATGGGAGGCATGGGAGGCATGGGAGGCATGGGCGGCATGGGCGGCATGATGTAAGCCGCCCGAGCCACTCGCTCGGTTCGAAGGGACACTCAACCCCCCGGGCGCGATGCCCGGGGGGTTTTTTCGTCTGTGGTCGGTACGAGCGCGCTCACCACGAGCGCCATGACAACGAGCCCCACATCACGCACCACCGTCGACACCGTGACCGGGGCGCGGACGCTTCCGAAGCAACCACAATCGATGTTGATGTCGCGCGCAAGCGCCTGCACCGCGGCAATGGTGAAGGTGATCAGCAGGCCGGCCGCCAGCACTGCGGCGGCGCGCGCCGTGCGGACGCGCAGCAGCGCGAGGCCGCATGCGACCTCGACACCGGGAACCGCGGCAGCGAAGGGCCCGACAGCGGCGGCGGGAAGCACCCGGTAGTTGGTGACGTCGACGGCGAACGTCCGTACGTCGACGAGCTTGGCGATCCCGGCATACAAGAAGACCGCGGCGAGAACGGCGCGCAGCACCCAGCAGACGGTCGCTCGCATCACGATGGACGAGGCGCGCTCAATTGCAGATTTCGCACGGCCCGGAGGCGGCGCTGCCGCCGCTTGCACGCCATGCGGGGAATCCTCCGCTCAGCACGCGCACGTCACGGTAGCCATTAGCGCTGAGTGATTGAGCGACCGGATCGCCGTCGGTGTCGTCCGCGCCATACACCACCACAGTCGACGATTTGTCGACGTTCGCGAGCCAGTCCGGCGCGTCGGCACTGCACGGCAGATGCACGGCGTCGACGATGTGGCCGACGGCGTACTCGGCGGCGCCACGGACGTCACCGAAGACGACCTCGTGCTCTTGCAGCAGCCGCTCCGCGTCGGCGACGCCGATACGCGTCGGCGCCGTCGCGACGGCACACTCGGCGGTCGCATCAGGCTCCGAAGCCCACGGGCGCAGCAGCGCGACACCGTCGGGCCGCACACCGTTGAGCAGCAGGCCGAGGACAGCACCGGCGACCGCAAGTCCGAGACTTTGCCGAAGGAGGTGCATATTCTCGTGCATTCTCGCGCCCCGGCGCCACGCCCGCAACCGGCGTGCGTTCGCGACACGGTACGAATCGTGGCGATAGCCGGGTTATCCCCCATCGCCCGAATCGCCCTCGCGTTGACTTACGGGGCCACGCTCCTATAACTTTTTATGTTTCGTTCGGCGCACCTGTGCGCCATAGGCAGTCAACGATGTTCGATACCCTAGGCGATAAGCTCGAGCTCGTCTTCAAGCGCCTCCGCGGCCACGGCCGGATCACGGAGCACCACATGACGGAGGCCCTGCGGGAGATCCGCATGGCGCTCCTCGAGGCCGACGTCGCGTTGCCGGTCGTCCAGGGGTTCGTCGAGCGCGTTCGTGAGCAAGCGCTCGGCCAAGAGGTCCTGCGCAGCCTGACGCCCGAGCAGCATCTCGTGAAGTTCGTGCACCAGGAGCTGGCACGGACGATGGGCGAGGAGACGGCCACCCTCGATCTCGGCGCGCCGCCACCGGTCACGATCATGCTCGTCGGATTGCAGGGATCCGGCAAAACGACGACCGCCGCAAAGCTCGCGCTCCATCTGAAGACGGAGAAGGGTCGCCGCCCCTACCTGGTACCGGCCGACGTCTACCGTCCCGCGGCGATCGAGCAGCTCACGACGCTCGGACGGCAGATTGGGTGTCCGGTCCACCCATCGACGAGCGATACCGATCCGGTCGACATCGCACGCGCCGCACATACCGCCGCGCGCGCGCAGAACCTCGACACGCTCATCCTCGATACCGCCGGCCGACTGCACATCGACGACGCGCTCATGGGCGAGCTCGAGCGCATCAAGGCCGCAATCACCCCCAAGTACGTCCTCCTCATCGCCGACGCCATGACGGGTCAGGACGCCGTGAACGTCGCACAGGGCTTCCACGAGCGACTCGCGATCGACGGCGTCGTGCTGACGAAGGTCGAGGGCGACGCCCGGGGCGGCGCCGCGCTCTCGATTCGTGAGATGAGCGGTGCGCCGATCTTCTTCGTCGGCGTCGGCGAGAAGCTCGAAGCCCTCGAGCCCTTCTATCCCGATCGGATGGCCTCCCGCATCCTCGGGAAGGGCGACATCCTGTCGCTCATCGAGAAGGTCGAGAAGGCATACGATGAACGCCAGGCGGAGGTGCTCGAGCGGAAGCTCCGGAAGAACGAGTTCACGCTCGAGGACTTTCGCGACCAGCTCCAGATGGTGAAGCGGCTCGGTTCGATGGGGGAGATCCTCGGCATGATTCCGGGCATGAAGAAGCTCACGGCCAAGCTCGACCCCGGTGTCGCCGACGCCGAGCTGAAGAAAGTCGAGGCAATCGTCGATTCCATGACGAAACAAGAGCGTCGGAACGACGCGATGATCAACGGCAGCCGCCGACGCCGCATCGCGCTCGGCAGCGGCACCAGCGTCTCCGACGTCAATCGATTTCTCAAGCAGTATGCACAAACGAAGAAGATGATGAAAAAACTCACCAAGCTCGGCCGTCCGGGCGGTGGCAATCCGTTCTCACAGCTGATGCCCGGCTGAGCCGGGCCCGAAAGGAGCATCATGAGCGTCACGATCCGGCTCGCCCGGCATGGCACGAAGAAGCACGCGTTCTATCGCATCGTCGTCGCAGACAAGCGCGCCCCACGCGGAGGACGTTTCATCGATCAGGTAGGCACGTACGATCCGCTTCCGAATCCGCCTCGGGTTGACTTCAAAAAAGAAAAACTCCATGAGTGGATGCGCCGGGGAGCTCTACCGTCGCAGACCGTCTCGGAGTTGATCAAGAGAGCGGGTGTCGCGCCGGCATCGACCGAGAGTCCCGGGCGGGAGGCATCATGAAAGAGCTGGTGCAGTATCTGGCCCGCTACCTCGTCAACAATCCGGATGCGGTCGAGGTGAAGGAAACGCAGGGCGATACGGCATCGGTTCTCGAGCTGAAGGTCGCGAGGG
>JBGOSW010000281.1:0-4710 GCA_041476145.1 Binatia bacterium | reverse complement strand
GCCCACGGCGCCTCGGGATGCGCTTCAGCAATCGCTGGCTGCCACCCAGGGCGGCGAGACGTCGCGCGCTGGCACGGGCGATCAAGGCCTCGAGCCCGGCGTGCACGAGCGCGGTTTTCTCGGTGACGCCGGTCAACCGTCTTGCTCGGTTCAGGAGGTCGTCGTCCACGTTGAGTGTAGTGCGCATATGCATCCATATGCATCTGTCGTGCATACTGTCAACCTCTTGGCGATATCCACGGCCGTTCATCGTGCGCGGACGGCGGCGCCGCCGGCGAGAAATCCCGTCGCCCACGCCCACTGGAAGTTGAAGCCGCCGATGCGGCCGTCGCAATCGAGCATCTCGCCGACGAGGTAGAGGCCGGCCTGCTTGCGTGACGCCATCGTGCGGTAGTCGATCTCGTCGAGAGGGACGCCGCCGGCGGTCACCTCGGCGTAGTCCCAGCCGCGGTCGCGCTCGATCGGCAGGACGAGGGCACCGAGACGGTGCGCGAGCGTGCGGCGATCGGCGCGGGCGACTTCGGCGAGACGCCGCGTCGGGTCGAGACCCGCGGCGCGCACGAGCGCGGCGGCGACGCGTTCCGGCAGCGTCTCCGCGAGCACGGTTACGACCTGGGCGCGCGGACGCGAGCGTTCGGCGGTGCGCAGTCGCTGCTCGATCGCCTCGAAGTTCTCGCCCGGAAAGACGCTGCACCGCACCTCCGCTGCTCGTCCGGCGTCGCGCGCCAGCGTCCAGTGGCGGCTTGCGTCGAGGACGACCGGCCCGCTGACGCCGAAGTGCGTCCACAGCAGGCTCCCGCTGCGGCGATCGGCGAGTTTGCCGTCGACGAACGTCTGCAGCTCGACCGGCTGCGAGACGCCCGAGATGTCGCGGTGGAAGCCGGCGCCGAGAACGAAGGGGACGAGCGCCGGAACCGTCGCCGTCACGCGGTGCCCGAGGCGCGCCGCGATCGCCCACCCCCCGCCGTCGCTTCCGGTGCGTGGCAGCGAGCGGCCGCCGGTCGCGAGGACGACGGCGCGCGCCGCGAGGACGCCGTGCTCGTGGCGCACGCGCCAACGCGCTGCGCGCGGGTCGTCGCTCGGCGACGCGGCCACGACGTCGTGCATGCGGTGCCCCGTGAGGACGCGGACACCGAGGGCGGCGCAGCGCCGCAGCAGCGCGTCGAGCACAGTCTGCGCGCGATCGGTCGTCGGGAAGAGCTTGCCGGTCTCCTCGCGCTTCAGGGTCACACCCATCGACGCGAACCAGCGGACGGTCGCGTCGGCGTCGAAGGCGGCGAGGATGTTGCGGACGATGGGACGCGCGCCGTTGAAATCCTCGGGGCGCACGATCTCGTGGGTGACGTTGCAGCGCCCGCCGCCGGCAATCAGGATCTTGGCGCCGATCCGTGCCGCGCTGTCGAGGACGACGATGTGCGGCTGAGGGCCGGCGTTCGGGCGCGCTGCCGACCGAAGAGCCTCCGCGGCGAAGATCGCGGCCGCAAGCCCAGCGGCGCCGCCGCCGATCACGGCGACATCACACCGGTCGTCCTCCGTCTTCGCCGTCAGGAGACGCGCTCGAATCCGAGACACGAGGCGGCGACGACCAGCGGTTCAGCGGCCATACAGCTCGTGATCGACATCGCGCGTGGCGAGTTCGCCGTGCGCGAGTCCGCAGAGTTTCAAGAGAACGCTGCTGCCTCGCCGATGCCGGGTGCTCGGAGGCTGAACGCGCTTCTCGATGAGCTCACGGACGAATCGGGACAGGCTTTTTCCCGCGCCCCTCGCCGCGATGCGCACGCGCTCGTGCAGCTCGGGATCGAGGGAGATCGAAATGATGTGCCGTGAAGTCGGCACCTACAACCCGAGGACGTCGCGCATGGTGTAAAGCCCGACCGGCTGCGCGGCGAGCCAGAGGGCGGCGCGGAGCGCGCCGCGCGCCAGGCACTCGCGACTCTGGGCGCGATGCGTGAGCTCGAGGCGCTCGCCGGTGCCGAGGAAGTAGACGGTGTGGTCGCCGACGGCGTCGCCGCCGCGCAGGCCGACGATGCCGATCTCGGCGTCGCTGCGCGGGCCGGGCTCGCCCTCGCGGCCGAAGCGCGCGCGGCCGGCGAGCGGTGTCCCCTGCGCCGCGGCGACGACCTCGCCGAGCCGGAGCGCGGTGCCGCTCGGTGCGTCGCGCTTCAGGCGGTGATGGACCTCGGCGATCTCGACGTCGAACGCCGGGCCGAGGGCGGCGGTCGCGGTTGCGACCAGCCGCTCGAGGACGGCGACGCCGACGCTCATGTTGGGGGCGATGACGGTGCGCGTGCGGCGCGCCAGCGCTTCGGCGCGCGTGCGCTCGGCGGGGCTCAAGCCGGTGGTGCCGACGACGATCGCGGCGCCGGCGGCGGCGGCGGCTTCGAGATGCGCGAGGGCGGCGGCGGGGGCGCTGAAGTCGAGCGTGACGCTCGCGGGCGCCGGCGCGTACGTCGCCGCGACGCGCACGCCGAGCGGCTCGATGCCCGCGACCTCGCCGGCGTCGCGGCCGAGCGCCGCGTGTCCCGGTGCCTCGACGGCGGCGGCGAGCGTGGCGCGCGGCTCGGCGGCGATGAGCTGCACGAGCAGACGGCCCATGCGGCCGGCGGCGCCGCAGACGACGATCGGCGTCGCCATCGTCAGCGCAGGCGACCGAGGTCGCGGAGCGCCGTCTCGAGCCGCGCGCGCTTGGTCGCGTCGGTGAGCGGTGTGAGCGGCAGCCGGAGCTCGTCGCGGCAAAGGCCGAGGAGGGCAGCCGCGTGCTTGAGCGGAATAGGGTTGGTCTCGGCGAAGCAGGCGTGGATGAGCGGCAAGAGGCGGAACTGCAGCGTCCGGGCGCGCGTCCAGTCGCCGGCGGCGCACGTGGCGGCGAGATCGGCCATTTCATGCGGTACGATGTTTCCGATGGTCGTGATCACGCCGGCGCCGCCGAGCGCCATCAACGAGAGCGTGACGGCGTCGTCGCCGGCGTAGACGGCGAGGCGATCGCCCGCGAGGTGGAAGACGTCGAGGGTGTGCTCGAGTGCGTCCGATTCCTTCAAGCCGACGACGTTCGGATGCTCGGCGATGCGTGCGATCGTCGCCGCCTCGATGCGCGACGCCGTCCGCCCGGGGATGTTGTAGAGGATGAGCGGCAGGTCGACGGCGTCGGCGATCGCGAGATAGTGGCGGACGAGGCCTTCCTGCGTCGGCTTGTTGTAGTAGGGCGAGATCAAGAGCGCCGCGGCGGCGCCGGCGCGCTTCGCCCCGATGGTGAGGCGGATCGCCTCCGCCGTCGAGTTGGACCCGGCGCCGGCGATCACCGGTACGCGGCCGCCGGCGCGCTCGACGACGAAGCGGATCACCTCGGTGTGCTCGTCGTGCGACAGCGTCGCCGCCTCGCCGGTCGAGCCACAGGGAACGAGCGCCGACGAGCCGCCGGCGATCTGCGCCTCGATCATCGTGCCGAAGGCTTGCCAGTCGATCGCGCCGTCGCGAAAGGGCGTGAGGAGCGCGACCATCGAGCCGGTGAAGCGCGGGCGCATCTACATCTCCGTCGCGGCGTAGAGCGCCGCGAGCTCGACGTCGGCGGTGAAGACCTCGACGGCGGCGCCGGTCATGTGTACGTGATCGTCGGCGCGCCACTCGATCTCGAGGTCGCCGCCGCGCAGGTGCACGAGCGCGCGCCGCTCGGTGCGGCCGGTGAGGACGCCGGCGACGAGCGCCGCGCAGGCGCCGGTGCCGCACGCCATCGTCTCGCCCGAGCCGCGCTCCCAGACGCGGAAGTCGAGCTCGCGCGGCGAGCACAACGCGACGAACTCGGTGTTCACGCGCTCCGGGAAGAACGCGTGATGCTCGAACTTCGGTCCGATGCGGTCGAGCTCGAGCGACGCGACCTCGGGGACGAAGATCACGCAGTGCGGATTGCCCATGGAGACGCAGGTGATGCGCCAGGTGGTGCCGCCCACCTCGAGTGCTTGATCGACGACTCTGCCCGCGCTCGCGACCGGGATGCGCGGGCCGTCGAGGATGGGCGCGCCCATGTCGACGGTCGCGCCGCTGACGCGGCCGCGCGCGTCGACGGCGAGCGTCAGCGTCTTCACGCCGCAGTCGGTCGCGATGCGCATCGGGTCGACGTGCAGGCCGCGGTCGTAGACGAACTTGGCGACGCAGCGGATGCCGTTGCCGCACATCTGCGCGCGGCTACCGTCGGCGTTGTACATCTCCATCCGGACGTCGGCGTCGGTGGACGGGCGGATGAGGATGAGGCCGTCGGCGCCGATGCCGTGGTGGCGGCGCGACACCGCGCGCGCCAGGCGCGGCGGGTCGGCGAGGTCGCGCTCGCGGCAGTCGACGTAGACGTAGTCGTTGCCGGCGCCGTGCATCTTGGTGATGCGCACCGTGTCCGCCGCGGCGGAGCTCGTAGCCGCGGGCGCAGCGCTCGTCCTCGTCGTCACCGGTGACGTGGTCGTCGCCTCGCGTGCCGCCGTCGAGGTCATGCCACCCTCACCCGAGCGACGCGGGCAGCGACTCGCCGCGGATCAGATCCTCGACGCTCTCGCGCTCCCGGATCACGTCGTAGCGCTCGCCGTCGACGAGGACGGCGGCGGCACGCGGCCGCGCATTGTAGTTCGACGCCATCACGAAACCATACGCGCCCGCGCTCATCACCGCCAGCACGTCGTCCGCCTCGACGGGGGGCCGCGAGCGGTCCTGGGCGAGGAAGTCGGCGCT
>JBGOSW010000280.1:0-4710 GCA_041476145.1 Binatia bacterium | reverse complement strand
TGCCGCAGGAGCCGTCGGTCTTTCGCAAGCTGACGGTCGAGGAGAACATTCTTGCCATCCTTGAGACTCTGCCGATTTCTGCCGAAGAGCGTCAGGTACGGTTGAGCGAGTTGCTGGAGGAGCTGAGCATCGCACACTTGGCGAAGAGCAAGGCGTACTCGCTGTCGGGCGGCGAGCGGCGGCGTTTGGAGATCACGCGCGCGCTGGTGATCTCGCCGGCGTTCATGCTCCTCGACGAGCCGTTCGCGGGCATCGATCCGATCGCGGTCCTCGACATCCAAAACATCGTGCAACAACTCAAAGACCGCGGCATCGGTGTGTTGATCACCGACCACAACGTGCGCGAGACGCTCGGCATCTGCGACCGCGCCTACATCTTGAACGAGGGCGCGATCCTCGAGGAGGGTGTGCCGGCGCACATCGCCGAGAGCCGCCAAGCGCGGACGCTCTACCTCGGCGAGCAGTTCCGTCTCTGAACCCATGGCACTCGAAACCAAGCTCTATCAGAAGTTGACGCAGCAGCTGGTGATGACGCCCCAGCTGCGGATGGCGATCAAGATCCTTCAGGTCGGCCGCATGGAGCTCGAGGCCATGATCGTCGACGAGATGGCGCAGAACCCCGTGCTCGAGGAGGCGAACGAGTCGGTCGAGGAGCCGAAGCTCGACACCGAGGTGCCGAGCGTCGACGGCCCGACGCCGTCGACGTCGAACGACGAGTGGCAGCCCGAAACGGAGGCCGCACCCGACGTGGCGGCCGCGAACGCGCTCGGCGAGATCGATTGGAAAGACTACGTCGAGAACTACGGCAACGACTTTCACGGCGCCCCCGCGGGCAGCGGCGGCGACCAGGACGACGACAAGCGACCCGCGCTCGAGAACACGCTGGTCCGCAGCAATTCGCTCGTCGACCACCTGATGTGGCAGCTCCGCCTCTCCGACATGTCGGAGGCCGAGCAGACGATCGGCGGCGTCATCATCGCCAACCTCGATCCCGACGGATATCTGCGCACCTCGGTCGAGGAGATCGCCTTCATGGCCGGTGTCGAGCTCGAGGTCGCCGAGCTCGTATTGGCCCGGGTACAGTGTTTCGATCCGCCGGGCGTCGCCGCGCGCTCGCTCTCGGAATGCCTCCTTCTCCAGCTGCGCCAGAGAGGCCTCGGCGATTCGCTGGCGGCGATCCTGGTGCGCGATCACATCAGCGGCCTCGAGGGGCGGCGCTTCGACAAGCTCGCTCGCGAGTTGAAGGTCACCATGACCGAGATCGCCGACGCGGCGCGCGTGATCGCGACCCTCGAGCCGAAGCCGGGGCGCGACTACGGCGACGGCGACATCCGCTACATCACGCCCGACGTCTACATTCAGAAGGTCGCCGACGAGTTCGTGGTGACGCTGAACGACGAGGGGCTGCCGCGCCTGCGCGTGAGCCAGTTCTACCGCCGCGTCCTCGGCCAGTCCGAAACGTCCGAGGCGAAAGGGTACATCCAGGACAAGATGCGGGCGGCGGCGTGGCTCATCAAGAGCATCCACCAGCGGCAGCGGACGCTCTACATGGTCACGCAATCCATCATCAAGTTCCAGCGCGAGTTCCTCGAGCACGGCGTCTCACACCTACGCCCGCTGGTGCTGAAGGACGTCGCCAACGACATCGGCATGCACGAGTCGACGGTGAGCCGCGCCACCGCCAACAAGTACGCGCACACCCCCCAGGGAATTTTGGAGCTCAAGTACTTCTTCACGTCGAGCTTGCGCAGCTCCGACGGCGACGACGTCTCGGCGGAGAGCGTGCGCAAGAAGATCCGCGAGATGATCACCGCCGAGGATCCCAAGCGCCCGTACAGCGACCAATGTATCGCCGAGCGCCTCGCCAAGGAGAACATCGACATTGCGCGACGGACGGTCGCCAAGTATCGAGAGCTGATGGGCATCCTGCCGTCGTCGAAGCGCAAGCAGTTTTTTGGGGGTTAGGTCGTTGGCGTTTCGGCGCCGCTGAAATCGAGGCGGCGCAATGGTGGGTGGCAAGGGAGGTCGTCGATGCAGGTGAGTGTGACCTTTCGGCGCATCGAGGCGACCGAGGCGATCAGGGATCATGCCGAGCGGCGTGTCGAGCGCCTCGCGAAGTACGTGCACCGGCCGATCGACGCACACGTCATCCTCTCCGTCACCAAGCGGCGGCACGTCGCCGAGATCGTCTTCAACGCCGATCGGACCACCCTGAGCGCGAAGGAGGAGACGGGCGACCTCTACTCGGCGATCGACCTCGCCGCCGAGAAGCTCGAGCAACAGGCCCGCAAGCACACCAGCAAGCTCAAGTCCCACAAGAGACCGACGCGGCAGTCGCGCCAGCGTGACGTCGAGGTGCCGCCGGCACCTCCCCCGACGGCGAGCGGGCCCGGTCTGCGCATGGACGTGATTCGCGCCGACAGCTTCGATCGCCGCAACGGTCCGGACGTCATCCAGACGACGCGGCTGCCGGTGCGGCCGATGTCGGTCGAGGAAGCGGTGATGCAGATGGATCTCATGAGCAACGAGTTCCTCGTCTTCCGCAATGCGGCGACCGACGTCCTGTCCGTCGTCTACCGGAGGAAGGACGGCAACTACGGCCTGATCGCGCCGGAGGTGTCCTGACTTTTGCCCAGGGCGCGCAGGTCAGCTATACGCTCACGGGATCGCGATGAAGATTCTCGACATCCTCGACCCGGGAGCGATCGTCCCCGAGATGCGCGCCACCTCCAAGCCGGAGGCGCTCCAGGAGCTCGCCGCCGCGCTCGCCAAGCTCCACCCGACGATCGACCAAGCGCGCCTGGTGGAGGCGCTGCTCGAGCGCGAGGAGCTCGGCTCGACGGCGATCGGCGAAGGCATCGCCATTCCCCACGGCAAGCTCCCCGGTATCGGCAACGTCGTGGCGGTGTTCGGTCGGAGCCCGGCGGGCATCGACTTCGACTCGCTCGACGGCAGCCCGACGCGTCTCTTCTTCCTGCTCGTCGCGCCCGAGGACTCGGCCGGCGTTCATTTGAAGGCGCTCGCGCGCATCTCGCGCCTCTTGAAGGACCGCGACTTCCGCGAGCGTCTCTTCGCCGGCGCAACGCGCGACGCGCTCTTCGCGACCATCCGCGAGGAAGACGAGAAGTACTGAACCTCTCCGGCGCATGCTAAGCTAACGGCGTGGTCACGATCAGGGAGCTGATCGAGGCGCAGGGGGCGGCGTGGAGCCTCACCCTGCTCGCCGGCGAGCCGGCGCTCGACAACGCGATCACCATACCGCGTATCCAAAAGCCCGGTCTCGCGCTCGCGGGCTACCTGCAGCAGATCCACCCCGAGCGCGTGCAAGTGATCGGCAATACCGAGCTCGGCTATCTGCGCACGCTCGCGCCCGAGAATGCGCGGCAGGCGTTCGAGCGGGTGTGCCGGCAGCGGATCGCGTGTTTCGTCGTCACCAATGGCGCGGTGCCGCCGGGGTACCTGGTCGAGCTCGCGGCGGATCACCAGGTGCCGCTCCTCGCGACGACGCTCAGCAGCTCGGAGCTGATCCGCAACATCACCACCTGGCTCGAAGAACGGCTCGCGCCCCACGGCCTGCTGCACGGTGTTCTCGTCGAGGTGCACGGCCTCGGGGTCCTGCTGTTCGGCAAGAGCGGCATCGGCAAGAGCGAAGCGGCGCTCGATCTCGTGTCACGCGGTCACCGCGTCGTCGCCGACGACGTCGTCGAGGTGCGCCGCACCGCAGCCGGCCGCGTGATGGGCTGTGGTGCGGAACTGATCCGCCACCACATGGAGATCCGCGGCCTCGGCATCATCAACGTGCAGGACCTCTTCGGCATCCTCGCGACCTTGCGTGAGAAGGAGGTGCAGCTCGTCGCCGAGATGATCGAGTGGTCGAGTGACGAGGTCGCCGACCGGCTCGGGCTCGAAGACGAGACGCACGAGATCCTCGGCGTCACGCTGCCGAAGGTGCGCATCCCCATCCGACCCGGGCGCAGCGTCGCGACCCTCATCGAGGTCGCGGCGCGTAACCACGTGCTGAAGGGTCTCGGCCGTCACACCGCGCGCGAGTTCGCCGCCCGCCTCGACGACGAGATCGCACGTCGGCGTGGCATCGTCATGGTGACCGACCGCCGGCCGGATGACCGTAGTCGCGTGCGGGGCGCGGCACGCACGCGCGGGCGGACGGACGAGAGGGGCCGGTGAGAGACACGTCGCTGCACGTCGTGATCGTCACCGGGCTCTCGGGATCGGGGAAGAGCACGGCGATCCGCGTCCTCGAGGATCTCGGCTTCTACTGCATCGACAACCTGCCGGTCGTGCTGACCCCGAAATTCATCGAGCTCTGCGAGAACTCCGAGGAGCAGATCAGCCGCGTCGCGCTCGGCATCGATCTCCGCGAGCGCGCGTTTCTCGTCGACTATCCGGCGGTGCTCGAGGGCATCCGTCGCGCCGGGCATCGCGTGGAGATCCTCTATCTCGACGCTGCCGACGACGTCCTGGTGCGCCGTTTCAGCGAGACCCGCCGGCCGCATCCGCTCGCCGAGGGGACGAACGTCGCCGCCGGTATCCGGCGCGAACGCGAGAAGCTCACCGAGCTGAAGGGTATGGCCGACCGCATCATCGACACCTCGGCGTACACCGTGCACCAATTGCGCGACGAGCTGCGCGGGCTCCTCGGCGTCGTCGCCGGCGGTGAGGAGGCGATGCGCGTCTTCCTGGTCTCCTTCG
>JBGOSW010000279.1:0-4772 GCA_041476145.1 Binatia bacterium | reverse complement strand
GTGTCGACCTCGAGACCGGTTCCGCCGACACCGTCACCGCGATGATGGCGCGCCTGCGTCGCGACCCGGCGTGACGCGTCGAGCACGATCGCCGGCACGACGCGACACCGCCGGCGAGTCGCGCACGTAGAATCGCCACGGGAGCGCCGCGTCCGGCCCGGCATAGGCGACGCCGATGCGAGGTGAGCGGCCGATCGCGCGCGCCGGTATCGACGGTGCGTCGAGGAGGACGACCCGCCCGCTGGTCAGATCGGCGCCGTTCAGCGCGCGCTCGATGCCCATCGCCCGACACAGGTTTCCGGGTCCGCGACAGAGCTGCGCGTCGGCACCGCCGGCACGGGCGCGTCGTGCGCGCATCAACGGCACCCCGACGAGCGGCTCGAGCGCGCGCAACAGGACGGCTTCCGGCTCGCCGGCGGCGCGCGTCACCACGTTGCAGCAGTGATGCATACCGTACGTGAAGTAGACGTAGAGGTGCCCGCCGCGACCCCACATGACCTCGTTCCGCGGTGTGCGCCGGCCGCCGGCGGTGTGCGCGGCTCGGTCCGCGGGCCCACGATACGCCTCGACCTCGACGATCCGACCCGCGGTCGTGCCGGCGCGGCTGCGGTGCACGAGGACCTTTCCGAGGAGGGCACGCGCGACGCGCAAGGTCGGGCGCAGAAAGAAGGCGCCATCCAGCACCGGCAGACGGAAGAGTGCGAGCGCGTCTTCGTCACCGGCCGGTTCGCCGTCGCCGCGCGCGCGTCGCGCTCGTGGACTCGGTGTCGTCACGCCGCGGCGCGGTTCCGCCGCCCGTCGGTTCGCCGTCACGCGCCGGCGTGCGCCCGCAGCATCGTCCGCACGGCGGCGCGGCGCGCCTCGTCGAGGTTGCGGATCGCGGCGCGGTCGCCGCTCGAGAGGTTCACGATCTTCGCCGCCTCGAGGTCGAGGCGCACACGATCACCGGTGTGGATGAATGCCGGTGCGTCGAGCGTCACGGGCACGATGCCGGCGGCGAGCGCCGCCGCCTCGAGCCCTTCCGCGTAGCGACGCGCGACCAGCGCTGCGATGCCGGTGTGGCGCAGCGCCGCGAGCGCGACGCCGCCGGCCGCGACGCCGTGCATCTCCTCGACGGCGACGACGTCGCCGTCGCGCACGCGCGCCGCCCAGTCGGGGTCGACGTCGCCGAGCACGTAGCGGCGCGCGTCCCGCGGCGCGAGATCGGCGTAGCGCGGCGGCAGGACGTCGGTGAGGGTGAGGACGATGCCGAACGCCCAGGCGCGGCCGGTGAGCGTGGGGAGCGGCTCCTCCCATTCGACGGGGGGGACGTCGGACGGCGTCACGCCTTCCCCGACGGCGGCGATCCGGCCGCGTATTTGAGTACGCGGACTTTCTCGACCGTGACCAGGCCCTCGCCGACCATCTCGTCGAGGATCGGGATCAGCCGCTCGACGTGCGCCTCGCTGTCGACCACCTCGATGAGCACCGGCAGGTCCATCGAGAGCCGGAGGAGGGCGGAGGTGTGGATGACGCTGTGCGCGCCGAAGCCGGCGACGCCGTGAAAGACGGTGGCGCCCGCGAAGCCCTCGCGCCGCAGGCGCTCGAGGAGGGCGCGGCCAAGGGGCTGATGGTGCCACTGATCGGACTCGCCGATGAAGATACGCACTAGAACCTGTTCGCCGTCGAGTGTTCGCATGGCCTGCTCCTTGGCGCGTCAGAGCAGCTCGAGCTGCCGCGCGCGGCCGATCACGTCGCCGAAGCGCAGCGCGAGAAAGCGCAGCACGGCGTCCGCGATCGGCTCGATCTGCTTGTCCACGTAGTGCCCGTAGTCGAGCGCGCCCTGCCGCGCCTCGACGGGCTCGGGTCCCGCCGTCGTCATCACGTACTCGACGATGCGCGACGCCGGCCCTTGCTGCTTCCGCGCCGCCTTCACGTGCGCCGGCGTCGTCCGCGTGTACTCGGCGAGGCGTTTCCGCACCGCTTTCTTGTAGCTCAGCAGGGCGTCGAGCCGGCCGCCGCGGAGGTCGGCGAGGAAGCTGCGGATGAAGTCCTCGACCGGCTGGTCGTGGAAGACGCGCTCGAAGAGCTCGCGTTGAAAACGTTTGGCGAGCGGCGTCCAATCGCGCCGCACCGCCTCGAGACCGACGAACTCGAGCGCGCTGCCGTCGCCCGCGGCGACCAGGCCGGCATAGCGCTTCTTGCTCCCCCCCGTGCCGCCGCGCACCTCCGGCATGAAGAAGCGCCGATAGCACTTCTCGAACTCGAGCTCGAGAAAGCTCTCGAGACCGAACTCCGCGCGCAACCGGCGCGCGAGGAGCGTGCTCACCGCGACGCGGATCTCCTCCGCCCGCCGCAACGCCTGCCCCTCGTCCCCGGCCGCGGCGTCGACGAAGAGCGAGTCGGTATCGCCGTAGATGACGGCGTGGCCGAGACGCCGGACCTCAGCGGCCGCGAGGTGGATCAGATACTGGCCGGTCAGAGTGATGGCGTTGGCGATCGCCGGCGAGAAGAAGCGGCACGAGGTCGCCGCCAGCACGCCGTAGAGCGAGTTCATGAGGATCTTGATCGCGTGCGCGCCGAGCGTGTCGCCGGCGGCACGTGCCGCATCGCGCTCGCGCCAGAGGCGGGCGACGAGTTCGGGGAGGATGCCGGGCTCGCGTCGGAAGGCCGCGCCCCCGGGCGTGTGGATCAGATCCGCCTCGCCGTCGCGCCGCTCCGGCGGCACGTAGGTCAGCGGGTCGACGTTGAAGGTGCGGATGATGCTCGGGTAGAGGCTCTTGAAGTCGAAGACGAGGATGTTGCGGAAGAGACCGGGCACCGAATCGAGAACCGAGCCTCCCGCGACCTCCGCCGCCGCGTACTCGCCGCCCACCGACGGCGCGACGGCGCCGCGCCGTCTGAGCTCGTGCAGGTAGAGGAAGTCGACCGACGCGATGCTGGCACCGACCCGGTCGAGCTGCATGCCGGTGAGCAGGCTCCGCGACACCGCGAGCTCGACCAGCCGGCGCGCGGCGAGGATCTCGAGCACGAGCTCGGCGTCGCGCTGGTTGTAGTCGACGAGCCGCTGCCGGTCGTGATGGAACGCGTCCTCGATCTCGCGGCCGCGACCCTCGCCGGTGATGAGCTTGCCGCGCCCGAGGAACGCCTGCGCCGCGGTCTCGAGCTTGTAGTCATCGAGCCGGATGAAGGCGCTGCGCGTCAGCGCGAGCCCGTCGAGCACCTGGCGGCCGGGCGCGATGGCGCGCGGGTCGCGCGTGAAGCCCTGGTCGCGCTGGATCACCGTTTCGTCGTCCGTGCGGCCGAGGCGGAACGGAATGCCGTGCCGTGCGCACAGCGTACGCAGCACGCTGAGATCGAAGTCGACGACGTTCCACCCCGTGATCACGTCGGGGTCGAATTCGCCAAGGAGCGCGAAGAAGCGCAGCAGCAACTCGCGCTCGCTCGCGAAGCACTCGGCGCCGCGGAGCGGCCCCGGGCCGACGATCAGCACACGGTCGGCGCCGAGGCCGGCGAGCGCGATCGCGTAGAGGCACTGTGCGCGCAGATCGGTCTCGATGTCGAGTGACAGGATCCTGAGCCGCGGCACGAAGCGCGCCGGTGTGAGCGTCGGGTTGCGGTAGAGGTACGCGATGCCGCCGCCCGGTGTCGCGTCACCGTCGATGACGATCGCCGCGCGCAGGCCGCGGTCGATGAGGTAGCGGTACGCGAAACGCAGGTCCGCCTCGAAGCACGCGATCCCGGCGGCGGCGAGACGTTGGCGGAGCGGCGGCACGTCGGCGGGAACGACGGTCTCGACGCGCGCGACCGCTTCGCCGTCGAGGCTCCGCAGCTCCGTCGCCACCACCGTGACGCCGAGCGCACGTACCTCCGCGCCGCGCGCCGCCGGCACGAAGAAGTACGGCCGCACGCGATCGTCGACGACGCAGAACGACGCGCCGTCCTCGCGGGTCCCGTACAGATGCACCTCCGGCCTGCCGTCGCGGACGCGATACGTCGGTTGCAGAATGAAGCCGCGCACGGGGCGACTATAGCGGGGTCGGCGCGGTCGTGCATCGTCGCGGTGGGCGATCGCGGATCCTGAAGAGGGAGCGCGACGGACCGTACGTCGCACGGCGCGGTGGGGAGCGCCTCCCCGGCGTCCGACGGGACGCGCGGGTCGGTGGTCGCGCCGTGGAATTTCCGTACCCGCGACCGCATCGTGGTCGGGCGTTCCAATGGCCGCCCGGGAGGCGCTCCCCACCGCGCCCCGCCGCGCGCGTTCCGCACCGCCGCGCCCGCCCAAGTGCTCCGCCAACACGCTCGCAGCGCGCGGCACCTTCGATGCGACGGCGCGGCGATACGCGACGCGTGCGCAGCACGCGAGCGGCGCTGCGCGCTCGCCACGTCCTACGCGCCCTCGGGCGGCGTGGGGAGTGCTGCGTGCGGGCGCATTGGGCCGCCCACCCACGATGCCGTCGCGGGTACGGAAGTCCCACAGCGTACTTCCAGAATGATCACCCCGTGCGGTCCGTCGCGCCCGCACGCAGCACTCCCCACGCCGCCCGCGGTCACGACAGGCCGTCGTGATACGCAGCGCCGGCGCAACACCGCTACATGTAGCTCCCGCCCGTCACCAGCACGACGTGCCCCGTCACGTAGTCCGCGAGCGTTGAGGCGAGGAAGAGGACGGGCCCGGCCGCCTCCTCGGGGCTCCCGGCGCGCCCGAGCGGAATCATCGCCTTGGCGCGCTTGCGCATCTCCTCGGGGATGCCGAGCTCGACGAGCTGACCGTCCACCTCTTCCTTCGCGCT
>JBGOSW010000278.1:0-4803 GCA_041476145.1 Binatia bacterium | reverse complement strand
GGCCCGGACAGCACCGCTCGCGGGTTCTCCGGGAGGAGCTCGGCGATCACCTCGGTCATCCGCAGGAGCGACTCCGGCTCGAGTCCCTTCGTCACGCTCACGACGGGTAGCCCGCGTCGTACGAAGGGCGCGGCCTGCCCGAGCACCGCTCGAAAGTGAGGCGACGGTACGGCGAACACCACGACTTCCGCCGCGTGCGTTGCCTCCTCCATCGACCGCGTCGCGCGGAGCGCGGCCGGCAGCTCGAACCCCTTCAGATAGAGGCTATTGGAACGGTGTGCGTTGATCTCCTCGACGACCTCGTCTTCGAGCGCCCAGGTCTTGGTCGGCCCGTGCCGCGCACACATCGATGCGAGGGTCGTTCCCCACGCTCCAGCACCGATCACGGCGACGTTCGGCCTCACGGATGTGCCTTCTCCTGCAACGCGTGCGATGAGGACGCGCGGCACGACGCCGGTGCAGACGCGGTGCTCGCCGTCGTCACGTCGGCGACGTGGACGCCGAACGCGTGGCCGGCAAACGAGCCCAGGTCTCGTCGATCGGCCACTCCGCCGTCCTCTGGGCGGAGCGCCTGGACCAATGCCTCGTGTACCTGCTCCTGCAGTCGATGGCGGTCCTCGAACGCGAGCCCGGTGGTCGGGATCGGGTCGAGTATTTCGACGACGACGCGGCCCCCGAGAATGGTGAGGTATCCGTGAGCCGGCATCACCTGCGCCGCGTTGTGGAGGGCGACCGGCACGACCGACACCTGCTCCTCGATCGCAAACACGAAAGCGCCGCCCTTGAGCGGGAGCATCTGTCCCGCTGGGGCGCGCGTGCCTTCGGGGAAGATCACCACCGACACCGTCCTGCCGAGCTTCGAGGCGGCTTCGTCGAGCGTCCGTTTGGCGAGCGCCGGATCATCTCGGTCGATCGGGATCATGCCCATCGCGCGCATCGCCCTTCCCAGGACCGGTTCGTCGAACAGCTCGCGCTTCGCCGCGAACCGTACCGCTGGGAGTGCCGCCAACAGGGCGGTGATGTCGACGTGGCTGCGGTGATTGGGCGTGAAGACGTAGGCCTGATCCCGGTCGAGCTTGTCGAGCCCGAGCACTTCGACCCGGATGCCGAGGAGCCGGTTCGTGAGCCTGGCCGACGCAGAAAAGATCCGCTGGCCATAGCCCCGGTTCGGCAAGACCCTCTCAATCCAGACTACCAACGAGCCTGCGATGAAAATGTGGGCCCGCCAGATGAGCCGGTTGAGAGACCCACGCCACCCCGAGACGCGTCGCTCGCCTGGCACCTCTCGGTCTTGCCCCTCCGTGAATGGCTCGTCCATCGGAATCCCTCCCTGACGTCCTCTGGAGGGAGCAAGCAACATGCCCCGCGCATCACACGCGGAGCGCGGCCGACATGATCGGCGCGCAGGGATTGCCGGCGATTGACGCGGTCAGCCGATTTGCGAGCCCGCGAAAAAATGGCCCATCGTCTTCCTGACATTGACAACTGTCACAGTCATTAGTGACGGGTTACATCGGCCGCCGTATGAACAACGCCCCGAGAAACGACTGCTAGGCTGCTTCCGCACGCCCGCGGGTTGCCGGCATTGCGATGGCCCGCGGGGCGATGCGCTGCGGGGCCGTCTTCCTCAAGAGCCGGGCGCCGTCACCCGCATCATAGGAACTCCAGTAGATGCCCTTGCGTCGCCGGAGGGTGTCGTCGATGAGCGCCTGCAGCGCAGAGCGGACGTGCTCGTTCAGCCGGTCGACGACCGCCTGCTGGTCGGCGGCCTCGGGCGGGGCGGAGAGTCGGATGGCCTCGCCGAATCGGATGTAGATGCGTGCCGGCAGCGGGACGAGCGAAGCGACGAGCGGGAAGAACGGCACTTTCAGGTACTCGGCCAGCTGCGGGATGTCCCCGAGGCAGTAGTGCACCTCCTCGGCGCCCACGATCGCAACGGGCACGATGGGGCTCCGGGTGCGGAGGGCGACCTTGACGTACCCGCCGCAACCCGGCGCGAAGCCCTTCTCGGGCTTCACTTTGTAGCGGTCGCTCTCGAGGTAGTAGGCGTGGCGGTTGCCCTGGCCCGCGTCCGCGAAGATGGTGCATATCTCGTCCCGGCGCAGCAGTTCCTCGAACTCGGCGCGCCCGCCGAGGACCATGCCCGTCGGCACGAGAAGGTCCTCCAACGACGCATACCGTCCCCAGAACTCGTGACCGGCGTTCCAGGAGAATCGTCCCGTGAGCCGATAGATCTCGGCCACGAGGAGGAGCGCATCCCAGGGTACGACGCCTGAATGGGACGCGACGATCACGACACGACCGTCCGGGATGTTCTCGGCACCCATGGTGGTTGCTCGGAAGTAGCGGGCGACGATCTGCTCGATCAGGAAGAACTCCCGCTTGGTGGTGACCGGGTCGAAGCCGCGGTCGGGCGGGTAGTCGAGGAACAGGTCGCTGGCGATCGCTCCGAGGTCGAGGCCGCGGGATCGCCGCACGATCTCCTGCTGCCAGGCGACCGGCAGTGCGCGTCCGAAGCGATTGAGCTGCGGGATCATCATGGCCTCCGTCATGTGCTACTGGACGCAAGAACCATACCCGTGGCTCGACCCCGCACATGGGCTCCGGCTCTTCCTGATTCGTCATCCACGACAACCGGAACGGCGTCCGTTTTCCGGACTTTGAGATAACCGCGGTCCGTTCCCCTACCAGCGGTCCTGCACGCGCCTCGTCACTTCTCGCGCTCCCGGAACGGTGCTATCAGACGAGAGGCGCGTTCGAAGGAGAAGGCGATGCCCAAGGTTTCGTCGGCCGAGAGCCGCGCGATAGGTCCACTCGCCGAACGTCAGCTCAGACGGTGGGCGCGGACGCTCGCCTTGCGGGCACAGCGCGCGCCCGAACGACTACCCGAGGACCTTCACCCGTTCGTCGCCATCTCGCGGCAGGCCGGTGCCGGAGGTGAGGACGTGGGCCGGGTCGTGGCGGCGGCCCTCGATTGCGAGTGCCTCGATCACGAGCTGCTCACCTACCTCGCCGAGCGTTGCCACGTGCCGACGATGCTCCTCGAGTTCGTGGACGAGACGACGTCGACGCTGGTGCGCGACATCTTCACGCGCTGGCTCGACGCACGCGTGATCACGCAGGACGAGTTCGTCAGGCGGCTCGGCGAGGTCATGCTGATGGCCGTTCACGACGCACCGACGGTGTTCGTCGGCCGCGGCGCGCAGTTCATCCTACCGCGCGAGAAGGCGCTGGCCGTGCAGGTGATCGCACCCCTCGAGCGCCGGATCGCGGATACGATGGTGCGGCGGCGCCTCGACCGCAAGGCGGCCGAGACTTGGGTGCGCGAAACCGACGAGGACCGCGCGCACTTCGTACGCCACCAGTTCCACCAGGACCCGAGCGATCCACGAACCTACGACCTGGTGATCAACCTCGAGCGGATCGATCACGAGACCGCCGCACGCGTGATCGTCGATGCGTACCGTCACCGCTTCGGCCTACCCGCGACGCCCGGCGGTCGAGAACGCGACGCGCCGTCTCCGTAGCCAGTGAATCGCCGCGAACGCGACGAGGAGGCTGCGACGGCGTCGCGGAATTTGCACCACGGTGGCGCAGAATAACGCGGCGCAGCTGTCCACTTTCGTCCGATTCTCGGACAGTCCCCCCACTTCCGTCGATTTTCGTTGACGGCGGTGTGCCGTCTCTCTGAAGATGCGCGGCACACGCTTCTGACCGGCGCCTCTCGCCGTTCGACCAGGAGGGTCCGTCCATGAAACGCATCGCGCTCGCTCTTGCTGGTGCTCTCATCGCCCTCACATTCGCGACGCCGTCACGCGCCACGCCCAACGCATGCGCGGCGGGCAAGATGGCGTGCGTCGCCAAGAAAGCAGCGGCGATTTTGAAGTGCCGCAGCAAGAGCGAGAAACCGCCCGGCCTCCCTCCCGCAACCCTCGCCGCGTGCATTCAGAGAGTGAGGGACAAATTCGACGGCGGTACCAACCCGGCAAAGGGCTGCTTCGCCAAGCTCGAAGCGAAGGGCGGGTGCCTGACGACGAGCGACATGGCAGCACTCGAAGCGAAGGTCGATGCCTTCGTCGATGACGCGGCGTGTGCGCTGGACGCGGGATCCGGCACGTGCCCCGCCACCCCGACCCCGACGCCAACCCCTCCGCCGACTCCGACCCCGACGCCGACGGGCTGCTTTGCCGCCGGCCATGCGTGCTCGTCTGACGTCGAGTGCTGCTCACACGATTGTGACGTCATCGGCACAGGCCTTTGTAACTGACATTTGAGGATACCCGGTGCTCTCAGCGAGGGAGCGCCGGGCCGTGACGGCGACTGAGTCCGGAATGGCTCGCGGGACTACGCGACCATCCCGTCGGCGAGCAGCGGCGGGGTGGGCGCAGCGGCGGCGGGCGCCCGCCCCAGCGGGAGCGTGAACGTGAACGTGGTGCCCCGACCCACGGCGCTCTCGAGCCGGAGCTCACCGCCCATCAGCTCCACGAGCTGGCGCGAGATCGTGAGCCCGAGACCCGTACCGCCGTACTTCCGCGTCGTGCCGCCGTCGGCCTGCGTGAAGCTCTCGAATACCGCGGCCTGACGCTCGGGCGGAATGCCGACGCCGGTGTCGCGGATCACGAAGCGGATCTCGGCGTGCGCCGGTGTCTCGCGGACGACGCGCGCCGCGACCTCGACTTCGCCGCGATCGGTGAACTTGATCGCGTTGCCGACGAGGTTCGTCAACACCTGACGCAGGCGTACCGGGTCGCCGGAAACAATGGCCGGCACGGCGGGGTCCACGTGGCAATCGAGCCGGAGGCG
>JBGOSW010000277.1:0-4809 GCA_041476145.1 Binatia bacterium | reverse complement strand
TCCTCGTAGTTGATCGCCTCGACCTTGAGGAGCGCGAAATACCGCTCGCCTTCCTTCGGGGGTCGGATCTGTCCGGACACGACGTCGCCGGTGCGGAGATTGAAGCGGCGGATCTGACTCGGCGAGATGTAGATGTCGTCGGGACCCGGAAGGTAGTTGTAGTCGGGCGCGCGCAGGAACCCGAAGCCGTCGGGCAGGATCTCGAGGACACCCTCGCCGTAGATGAAGCCGTTCTGCTCGGTCTGCGCCTGGAGAATCGCGAAGATCAGCTCCTGCTTGCGCATCGCCGATGAGCCTTCGACGTTGAAGTCACGGGCGAGCTGCGCGAGCTCGTTGATCTTCTTGTCCTTGAGGACCTTGAGGTTCAGACCGGAGGGCGTGGCGGTCGCCGTCGACTGAGCCGGGGCCGGAGCAGCAGGAGCCGGGGCAGCAACAGCAGCAGCCGGAGCCGGAGCCGCTGGAGCAGGAGACAGAGCCGGCGCCGCTTGCCGGGCGTCGTCCGCGGGCGGCGACTCCGGTGCGGGACTCAACTCTGCGACCGGGGGCTCTTCTTGGGGCGCTTGCTGGGCGTCGGCGCGTGCACGGTTTCGTACCATACGAGCTCCTCTACGGGACGTTTGGTCGGCGGATTCTACCCTCAAGGGCGAAATTGGGGTCGAGATATAAGGAGGGGCGGTGAAGAAACGTATGCGCGTGTGGCCTAAACGTGGACTCGATGATCCGAACGGCCGGTGCTACCGATCCTCCCCCCGCGTCCTCTCGCTCCCCGCGCCGCACATGCCGGGGTTCGTCATCCCTCCGAGTTCTCCCGTCTCGAAATGGTCACCACAACATGACCGTAAGAGGAATAATGTCTCGAGGAGTGATTCGCTTTTGACGCGAGGGCGATATCGAAGCGCCCCTCCCACCACCACGACTCACCACCGACGCTAATAGATGATCTCGAGGTTGTCAATAGATCGTTCATGAACTTGTTGTGCGAAGCGCTATCAGGAGGGCTCGCATGTCGTCCCAGAGCGGCGCCGTGAGACGAAGCCGCGCGCCGGTCGCGGGATGCGCCACCTCGAGCGACGCGGCGTGCAGCGCCTGCCGCGCGATCGGCGGCACCCGTGTACGCGTGCCGCGCGCCCGCGTCGCCGCGCCGCCGCCGTAGACGGCGTCGCCGACGATCGGATGACCGCGCGCCGCGAGGTGGACGCGGATCTGGTGCGTGCGGCCGGTCTGCGGCGCGGCCTCGACGAGCGTCGCCGCCGCGAAACGCTCGAGGACCCGGATGCGCGTCAGCGCGGTACGCGCGCTGCGCGCACGCGTCGACATCTTCTTCCGCTCCGTCGGATGGCGTCCGATGGGCGCGTCGATCACGAGCTCGTCGCGCCGTACGACGCCGCGTACCACCGCGAGGTAACGCTTCACGACCGTCCGATCGCGGAACTGACGGGCGAGGTGCTCGAGCGCGGCCGGGGTACGCGCGATCACCATCACGCCCGAGGTGTCCCGGTCGAGGCGGTGGACGATGCCGGGGCGCGGGTCGTCCGCGGACGGCGCCTGTCCCCACCGATGCAGCAGCGCGTTCACCAAGGTCCCCTGCCAGCGGCCGGGCGCCGGATGGACGACCATCCCGGGCGCCTTGTTGATCGCGATCAGGAGCGTGTCCTCGTAGAGGACGTCGAGCGGCAGATCCTCCGGCTCGGCGAGCATCGGCGGCGGCGGAGTGATCTCGACGGCGACGTGATCGCCGGCGCGTACGACGTAGCCCGGCTTCCGCGCCGCGCCCCAGACGCGCACGGCACCGGCGTCGATCAAGTGACGCGCCTGCGAGCGCGAGAGACCGAGCCCACCCGCGGCGACGAACGCGTCCAGTCGCCGACCGGCGTCGTCGGCGCCGACGATGAGCTCGTGCGGCGTCATCGGGCGACGCAACGGCTCAGGAGACGCCGGCGTCCGCGCGCGCGCGCGCCAGGACCGTACGCGCCGCGTCGGCGTCGCACCGGATCTGCGCCACCAACGCGTCGACGCTCGCAAAAGCGATCTCGCCGCGCAGGCGCTCGACGAGCGCGACCCGACAGCGCCGGCCGTAGAGGTCGCCGTCGAAGTCGAAGAGGTGCGCCTCGAGCGTGCGAGCGTTTTCGCCGAAGGTCGGATTGCGCCCGATGTTGGCGACGCCGTCGCGCGTGAGCGCGGCGCCGTCGCTCGACCCGTCGCGCCGGCGTCGCGCGTCGACCTCCACACGCACCGCGTAGACCCCATCCGGCGGATGTAGCCCGGCGCGCACGTGGACGTTCGCCGTCGGAAACCCGAGGGCCGCGCCGCGCCGCTTCCCGACCACCACGCGCCCGACGAGCGCATGCGGTCGGCCGAGCAGCGACGTCGCGAGGTGGAGATCGCCGGCCTCGACGACGTCGCGGACGAGAGAGCTCGAGACCACGTGCGCGTCGACGCGCACCGGACCCACCACCTCGACCGCGAACCCGAAGCGCTCGCCGAGCGTCGCGAGGAGTGCCGCGTTCCCGCGCCGCTCGTGGCCGAAGCTCACGCTGTGGCCGACGATCAGCCGTGCGACGCGCAGGTGCTCGACCAGGAAGTGCTCGACGAACACCTCGGGCGTCAGCGCCGCGAACGCGCGCGTGAAGTGCCGCAGCACCAGCACGTCGACGCCCGTCGCAGCCACCCAGCGCAGCTTCTCGCGCAGCGGCGTCAGCAGGCTCGGCGCCCGCTCCGGCCGCAGCACCGCGACCGGATGCGGATGAAACGTGATCGCGACCGCGTCGCCGCGGCGGGCCCGCGCCTCGGCGACGACGCGGTGAAGAATCGCTTGGTGACCTCGATGGACGCCGTCGAAGTTCCCGAGCGTCACGACCGGCGCGACGAAGCGCCGCGGATGGGACTCGATGTGGCGGATCAACTCCACTACGTGCCGAGCGACCGCAGCTTCTCCCTGGCCTGCCCCGCCTCCGGCGAAGCCGGATAGTCGTTCACCACCTTTTGGAACGCGAGCCGCGCCTCGCTCTTGTTCCCCATCTCGAGGAACGAGAGGCCGATCTTCAAGAGGGCGGGCGCGGCGCGATCGCTCTTCGCGTAGCGCTGCCGGACCTCGTTGTACTGTAGGATCGCCTGCGAGTAGTCGCCGAGCGTGAAGTAGCACTCACCGATCCAGTAGTGCGCGTTGCCGGCGAGCGGCGAGTCGGCGTTGCTGCGGAGGAACTCGCGGAATTGTTGAATGGCCCGGTCGTACTCTTTCTGCCGCACCAGCGCGAGCGCCGCACGATACTGATCGGGGGCGTCCGCGGTGTCGTCGCGGTCGGCGGCGGGCACACTCGCCACGCGCGCCGTCTCCGGCGCGGGCGGTGCGCCGGGTGCAGGCACCACGCTGACGTCCGCCGGCGTGCCGGCGCGCGCCCCTTCGAGGGCTGCGACTCGTTCCTCGAGATTCTGGATACGCGTATCGGACTGCTCGGCGTGGCGATTCTCCTGCACCTTGCCGCGCGTCTTCGCGAGGTCGCGCTGGACGCCGTAGAGCGTCGCGCGTGTATCCGCGAGCTGCGTGCGGATACCGCGTTGCTCGCGGCGGATCTCCTGGAGATCGGCCTGCGTCGCGCACCCGGCGGCGGTCGCGACGGCGAGCAGCAGGAGCGCTCTCGAAGGCGTGCGCACTGACCGCGTTCTTACCATCGGGCGCGGAGCGTCACAAATCCGGTGCGCGGCTCGATGTCACCGGAGGAGTTGCGGAGGTCGGCGCTCGTGGCGGGCGACGGGGCGGATGAGGGGGCGCGGCCCACAGGGCTGGCGGGCGCGGCGTCATGAGGGGATTCTTCCGGACGTCGAAGCGGGTTGCGCGCACGGACGCCCCTAATGGCCCGCGCCCCCTCATCCGCCCCGTCGCCCGCCCCGCGAAGCAACCTGCCGTCACGCGCGGAGCATCGCGACCGCGCGCCCGCGCGAGCGAGCTGGACGCTGTACGCGGGTGCGGCGGGTGTGGGCGGCGGACGGGGGAGTCGCCGCGGCGCGCATTGGGCCGTGCATAGGCGGAAGTCATCCCGACGTACGGAAGGATCCCCACGGGGCCGCGTCCCGCCAGGTCCGTGCGCGCCGCGGCGAGTCCCCCGTCCGCCGCCCACACCCGCCGCACCGACGAGGCGCGATCTTCGTCTTTGAGGCCTACTGGGGCGGAACGAAGTGGACGCGCCGATTGCGCGCGTAACACGATTCGCTCTGCTCGCGGCAAAGCGGCAGCTCTTCGCCGTAGCTGATCGTCGACAACCGCTCGCCGGAGATCCCGAGCGTCACCAGATAGTCTTTGACGGCCTTGGCGCGGCGGGCGCCGAGCGCGAGGTTGTACTCGACCGTGCCGCGCTCGTCGCAGTGGCCCTCGATCTCGGTGCGGGCGCGTGTGTTGTCCTTCAGCCACTCGGCGTTGGCGGCGAGGACATCGCGCGCGGTCCCGTCGAGCTCGTAGGAGTCGTAGGCGAAGTGGACGTCTTTGAGGACGCCGCCCTCTTCCGGGTTGAGACCGTGCTTGAAGCGGTCGAGGCTGCTGCCCTGCGCGACACCGCTCTCGCCACCGGCGCCCATGTCGCCCGCTGACTCGTCGAGGTTTTTCTTCTTCTTGGCGCAACCGCCGGCAGCCAGCGCCACAACCATGAACAGGACCGTCGCCAGACGAAGCGATCGAGTCATACGTGCCCCCTCCTCCACTCGCTGCCAACCATTCATTTCATTCGAGCCAACGCGACCAAGCGGGAGTGCTATCATCGCCCCCGGATGGGGTCAATCTTTTCTGGTGCGCGCCGCTCACATCGGAGAGATAGAGCG
>JBGOSW010000276.1:0-5162 GCA_041476145.1 Binatia bacterium | reverse complement strand
CGCCTACAGCTCGACGGTACGGCGCAGGAGATCGCACCCTGAGGGCGCCCGAGTCGGAGCTCTTCTTCGATTGACGACGAGGCCCGCAGGTCTGCACGACCTGCGGGCCTCGTTGCATGAACGCCGTCCCGACGCCGTTACGCGCGGCCGCGCCCGCCGTCGGCGGTGATGCGGCGATAGAGCTTGAAGAGCTCGTAGAAGGCGCGGACGATCACCAACGGGTTGGCGCCCGTGGGTGTGCCGTGCCGGCGCTCGTAGTGATGGACGCCGACTTCGTGGACGCGGAAGCCCGCGCGCACGACACGCGCCAGCACTTCCGTGCTGATCATCGCGCCCTCCGCCTCGACGCGCACCACATCGAAAATCTCGCGCTTGAAGAGCTTGAAGGCGCAATCGACGTCGCGGACGGGGATGTGGAAGAGGCGATGCACGAGAGCGTTCCAGGCCGCGGCGTTCAGCTTTCGCAGGCCGCCCTCGGCGCGATCGAGACGGTAGCCGACGACGACGTCGTACTCGGGGACGAACGGCAGCAGCCGCTCGATCTCCGCGACGTCGAATTGCCCGTCGCCGTCGGTGAAGAAAACGTACGCCTTCCGGCTCGCCGCAAATCCGGACTTGAGGGCGGCGCCGTAGCCGCGATTCGCCGGGTGATGCACCACCCGTACGTGCGGATCGGCGGCGGCGAGCTCGTCGGCGACCGCGCCGGTGCGGTCGGCACTGCCGTCGTCGACGACGATGATCTCGTAGTCGTCGGCGACGCGCGGAAGCACCGCGGTCATCCGTTCGACCATCACCGGAACGTTACGCTCCTCGTTGTACGCGGGAAAGAACGCCGAGAGGCTCGGCAATCGCGCCGTCGAAGTCACGTTCGCACTGACCTAACATCGAGCCCGCAACGAGTCCAATCACGGTGCCGCGCAGTGTCCGTATATGCGGAGTGTTTTGCTCGCGTCGGTCGGCACCGATATGATCGCGCGCCGTGACCGGCCACCGCCGCCTCGGGGCGCTCGCGATCTTTCTCGGCGTCACCCTTCTGCTGTACGCGTCGAACCCGCGCGCGCCCGACGCCTACAAGCACCACGTGTACGTCGCCGACGCGTGGCTGCACGGGCGGACGTGGGTCCAAGGCTATCCGCCGCACTATCACGACTGGATCACGGTGAACGGCAAGGTGCATTCGCCGTTCGGCCCGACACCGGCGGTCCTTCTCGTACCGTTCGTCTGGTGGTGGGGCACGGCCTTCAACATGAACGTCTTCAGCATGGCGGTCGCCGGGTTGAACGCCGCGGTATGCTGGCTCTTGCTGCTCGACGTCGGCGTCGGGCGGCGGCGCGCCGCGCTCGGGACGCTCATCTTCGCGTTCGGCACCGTCAATTGGTACACGGCGATCATCGGTACGACCTGGTTTCTCAGCCACCTCTGCGTCGAGCTCTTTCTCCTGCTGGCCTTGCGCGAGGTTTTCGGACGCGGACGCAGCCTCCTCGTCGGTGCGGCTTTCGGGTTCGCGGTGCTGTCGCGCGTGAACGTCGCGACCGCCGCGCCCGCGATGCTGCTGCTCCTGATCGACCGTCATGCGAGCCGCCCAGGGATCAGGGCCTTCCTCGGTCTCGAGGCACTTCGGCGTGCAGTGGTCTTCGCCGTCGGACTCGGCCTCGTTCTCACGATCGAGGTCGGGCTCAACTATGCGCGCTTCGGCAACCCGCTCGAGACCGGCTACGGCGTCGCCGCTCAGGTGTACATGGCGAACCGCACCTACGGCTGGTACGACTGGCGCTACCTGCCGCGCCACCTCTACGTCTCGATGTTCAAGGGCTGGGAGTACGTCGAAGAATTCCCGTACCTGAAACCGTCGCCCGAGGGACTCTCGATTCTGCTGACGAGCCCGATCCTGCTCTACGCGTTCGCGGCGCCATGGCGTGAACGGACGGTGCGTCTCCTCTGGTTGGCGGTGGCGCTGACGACCGCGGCGCTCTTTCCGTACTTCTACCAGGGCTGGGTGCAGTTCGGGTATCGCTACCTGCTCGACGCCTTGCCCTACGGGATCATCTTGGTCGCGCTCGGCCTCGCCGGCGGCAGGCGCGCGGCGACGACGCTACTTCTCGAGCTCTCCGCGCTCTCAAACGCGCTCGGCGTGTACTGGGGCGAGAAGCTCGGGTGGTGAGACGCTCGCGCTCGAGCCGAGGCGGGGCTCGTCGGCGAGCGGGCGCTTGCGGAGCGCGAGCACGAGCTCACTGCGAAACACGTACGCGACGCCCTCGAGCTCGAATCCGAAACGGCGACAGGTGGCGATCAAGCCGTCGCGCGTATAGTGCGTGATGTGCTCGTCCTTGTAGCCGCCGGGGGCGAAGAATCCGTAGAGGGGTTCGATCGTGCGCCAGCCGATGGTCGCGTAGTCGGGCGTGCCGAGGATGAGGAGTCCCCCCGGTCGCAGGACGCGCCGCAGCTCGGTGAAGATCACCTCGTCGTACGGAATGTGCTCGATCACCTGCGAGCACACGACGCAATCGAAGCACTCGTCACCGATCGGCAACGCGAAGATCGACGCGCGCACGAGCGGGACGTCGTAGCGCCGCATGTAGCGCAGCTTGTTGTGGAGGATGTCGATTCCGACGACGTCGTTGATCGATTGGAGAATGATGCTCGAGCCGCAGCCGACGTCGAGGGTCTTCCCCGCGCCGCGCGCCCATTCACAGACGATTTGATGGCGCCGCCGCTGCCACCACCGCTGGAGCGGGATCACGCTGTAGAACGCGCGCTCGTCGTAGTCGGCCGACTCGATCGAGTTGCGGAGCGCCCACAGGCGGAAGAACGCGCGCAGGAGATCGAGGCCGAACGCGACGATGCGTGCGTGCGAGCTGCCGCGCTCGCGCGGGTAGTAGGTGAAGGGAATCTCGACGATCCGCCAGCCCGCGGCGTGCGCCTTCACGAGGATCTCCTCGAGTACCTCGAAGTTCGTACCCTGCAGGGAAAGCCCCTGCGCCGCCGCGGCGCGATAGAGACGAAAGCCGCTCGAGAGGTCGCGAACCGGAAGGCCGAGGCCGCGCGCGAAGAACCCGTTCAAGATGCGCGACAACAGGAGGCGATGACGCGGCATGTAGGCGACGCCGCCCTTGACGTAGCGCGACGCGATCACCACGTCTCCACGCTCTCGCCCGCGCCAGAGCTTCACGATGAAGTCGGGATCGTGGGAGAGGTCGGCGTCGAGCGTCAGAATGAACGTGCCGCGCGCCGCGGCGAGCCCGTCGCGGAGCGCGCCCCCGTAGCCCGGCAGCTGTTGCCGCAAGACCCGTGCACCACCGGCGCGTGCCGCCTCCTCGGTGCCGTCGGTCGAGCCGCCGTCGACGACGATCAGTTCGTAGCGACACCCGATCTCGTCGAGGACGCGGGCGGCGCGCGGCAGCAGTCGCTCGACGTTCTCACGCTCGTTCAGGACCGGGATGACGACGCTCAGATCCACCGCCCGAGCGTACCAAACGGTTCGCGATACGCACAAGAATGCGATTGCGCATGCCGCGTCCGCGCACGACCACGGCGCCGTGGATTTCGACTCAGGCGCGCGCCGATCCGGGGCGCTCGCCGTACACGCCGCGCGCATCGTTGCGTCGCACGCGCCAGAGATCGCCGAACATACGGCACGAGTCGCGCGCGAGTCGCACCCGCGACTCGTGCCGGTGCGACAACGTCACCGGGAACCGCACGATGCGGTGCCGGCGCGTGCACGCGAGATAGACGAGCTCGACGTCGAATCCGTAGCCGTCGATCGTGAGAAGCGGAAAGAGGGCGCGCGCGCTCTCGCGCCGGAAGCTCTTGAGGCCGCACTGGGTGTCGCCGAACGGCAACCCCAGCGCCAGCCGTACGAGCGCGGCGTACGTCCGGCCGGCGATCTGGCGTGCCAGCGGATACGACGGATCGTACGAAGAGGCCGGCAGGTCGCGCGCCCCGAGCGCGATGTCCGCCTCGCCAACCTCGACGAGCCGCACCGCCTCGTCGAGGTTGGCAAGGGTGTACGGCAGATCGGCATCGATGAACGCGACCACGCGTCCGCGACTCGCCGCGACGCCGGCGACGACCGCCCGCCCCTTGCCACGGTTCACCGGCAGCCGAACGCACGCGACCCGCACGGCGCCGCGTGGCCGCCTCTCGACGGTCGCCGCGGTCGCGTCGATACTGCCGTCGTCGACGACGATGATCTCGGCGTCGCCGTCGAGCGACGCCAGGTGCGATTCGAGGGCGTCGAGCGTCGCCGGCAAACGTGCCGCCTCGTTGTAGGCGGGGACGATCACCGAGACGGCGAACTCGCCTTGCGTCGGACGACTCAGATCCAGTGCGCCGGTCCCGCCTGGAACCACATGCGCGCGCTGTACGCGTCGCGTGCGATCGGCGCTCCCGACCAGATCGGATAGAAGTAGATCAGCGACGCGACGGCGACGACGGCGTAGGCGACGACCACGACCCGCCCCGGAGGCCACTGAAAGAGCGGCGATCGCTGGTACACGATGGCGGCGCCGTAGAGCCCCACGATCGCCGCGAACAGGAGAATCCCCCAACGTGGGAACGGGCCGAGCAAGGTCGGCAGGAGCGGCACGAGGAGCGCGATGCCGGCGCCGATCCAGAAACCCTCGTCGGCGGACGCCCGCCACAGCACGGCGAGCGTCATGGCGAGCGCGAACAGGCTCGCGTACAGCGACGGCAGGTAATGGTACTGGAAGAGCGTTCGGCCGATCCACGACCACACGACGTAGTGCAGGACGAACGCGGTCACGAGGAACACGCTCGCCAAATGGCGCTCGCGGACGCCGCGCGCCGCGGCGACGAGAATCGCGACGAAGCCGCCCCACCAGAGGACCGGGTTGCCGCCGCCCCAGACACCGACGACGTGCGAAGAGTCGCCGGGGACGTCCTTGAAATGGTACCAGACCGGCCGCAGGAGAAAGGGCCAGCTCCACCATTTCGAGGAGTAGGGATGCGTCGCGTTCGCGACCGCCGCCTCGTAGCCGACGACGTCTTTGAAGTACTTCGGGATGTCCCAGACGCTGTGCCACCAGCCGAGATAGTAGTTGGGCAGATACAGCGCGAGATACGTCGCCGTCGCGGCGCTGGTGACCAGCACCGTCGGCGCGAGGCCGCGGCGCCAGAATCGCACCGTACGGTGCGCGCGCTCG
>JBGOSW010000275.1:0-5187 GCA_041476145.1 Binatia bacterium | reverse complement strand
TCGCGGGTCATGCAGGAGCGCCCGGAGCGCGTGCTGCGGTCGGCGATCGTCGGCATGCTGCCGAAGAACCGCCTCGGCCGACGACTCGCCACCAAGCTCAAGATCTATCGCGGCGCCGAGCACCCCCACGCCGCGCAGCAGCCCGAGACGTTGGCGCTTTAAGGAGTACGTATGGCGGATCGACGCGAGGCGCATGTCGCGACCGGAAAGCGCAAAAGCGCGGTCGCGCGGGTGCGCCTGCATGCAGGCGACGGCAAGATCACGGTGAACACGCGCGCCCTCGACGACTACTTCGGACGCGAGACGTCGCGGATGATCGTCAACCAACCGTTCGACGTGACCGAGACGCGCGGACAGTACGACGCGTCGGTCAAGGTCGGCGGCGGCGGCGTCGCAGCACAGGCGACGGCGATCCGCCACGGGATCACGCGCGCGTTGCTGCTGGCGAATCCCGAGTTCCGTCTCGCCTTGAAGCGGGCGGGGTTCATCACTCGTGACCCCCGCGAGGTCGAGCGCAAGAAGTACGGCCGCCACAAGGCCCGTAAGCGCCCGCAATACTCGAAGCGCTGACGCCGTGCCCACGCCGGAACCCATCCGGGTCGCCGTCGTCGGGGCGACCGGATACGCCGGCGCGGAGCTCGTTCGCTACCTCGCCCGGCATCCGTACGTCCGTCTGACCGCGGTCACCTCCGAACAGAACGCCGGGAAGCCGCTCGCCGACGTCATGCCGTCGGTGCGCGGTAAGCTCGAGCTGCGCCTCGCCGCTTTCGATCCGGCGCGCGTCGCCGGCGAGGCGGACGTGGCGTTCACCGCGCTTCCGCTCGGCGCCTCGGCGCTGGGGGTCGCGACTCTCGTCGAGCGTGGGGTGCGGGTCGTCGATCTGGGAGCCGGCTTCCGCCTCCGCGATCCCGAGGAGTACGCCCGCTGGTACGTGCCGCACCCGGCGCCGCATCTCTTGCCGGAGGCCGTCTATGGGCTGACGGAATTCTGCCGGCCGGCGCTCCCGGCGGCGCGGCTCGTCGCCAACCCCGGCTGCTATCCGACCGGCGCGCTGCTTGCGCTCCTGCCGCTCCTCGAGCGCGCGCTGATCGAACCGCACGGTATCGTGATCGACGCCAAGTCCGGCGTCACCGGAGCGGGACGGAACGTCGTCGCCGAGTATCTCTTCGCCGAGGTGGACGACAATCTCCGGGCGTACAAGATCGGCGCTCACCGACACGCCCCCGAGATCGAGCAACAACTCCGACCGTATGCGGGGGCCGACCTGTCGCTGATTTTCGTACCGCATCTGCTGCCAATTCGCCGCGGTATCCTCTCCACCATGTACGTGCGTCCACGGCCCGGTGTCGATGGCGGGGCGCTCGCGCGTGCCTACGAGGAGCGGTACGACGGTGAGCGCTTCGTCGTGCTTTCCGGCGCGCGCCCGCCGGAAATCCGCGACGTCGTCGGCACGAACGACTGCGCCATCGGCTGGATCCACGACACGCATAGCGGCCAGATCGTCCTCGTCTCCGTCATCGACAACCTCGGAAAGGGGGCCGCGGGGCAGGCGATCCAGAACATGAACGCGATGGTCGGCTTCCCCGAGGCGACGGGTCTCGATCACCTCGCCGTCGTGCCGTGACGGCGAAGCGCCGCTCTCACTCCGTGCCGAGGAAGAGAAACGCGCCGAGGATCCCGAAGACCGCGTTCGCCGTCCAGGCGGCGACGATCGCGGGGATGGCGCCGCCATGCCCGAGGGAGACGGCGAGCGCGAGCAATACCCAGTAGCTGAAGCCCACCGAGAGCCCGATGCCGATGCTCGTCGCCAACGTGTGCCGGCGTCGGCTGCGAGTCGAGAGCGGGACGCCGATCAGCACCATCACCAGCGGCACCAGCGGCACCGCGAGCTTCAAGTGCAGATCGACGAGGTACTCGGTGGCGTCGATTCCCTTGCGACTGAGCTCGCGAATGTGGCGCCGGAGCTTCGCGAAGCTGAGCTCGTCGGGCTCCTTCTGCATCACCTGCAGATCCTGCGGTGCGTCCGGCAGGACGAAATCGCTCGGTTGCAGCTCGCGCGTGATGACGTTCCCTCCGGCGTCGAAGCGGCGCTCGATCGGCGTCTCGAGCGCCCAGCCGTCCTTGATCCAGCGGGCGCTCGGGATCTCGATGAGCCGCTGCAGCTCGAATCCAGGAGAGAAATCGTAGACGATGAGACCGAGAATCGTCTGCTTGCGGGCGTCGAACTGCTCGATGCTGTAGATGCCTGCCTTGCCGTGGAACCAGATCCCCTGGTCGTCGAGGAGCGCCTTCTGCGATCGATTGCGGATCTCGACGTTGTCGATGTGCCGGAAACGTTCCGAGCAGTAGGGAACGACGGATTCGTTCCAGATGAAGATGGCAACGCTGAGGACGACCGCGGCGACGAGAAGGGGGCGCGCGATCTGCAACGTGCTCACGCCCGAGGCGCGCATCGCGGTGAGCTCGTTGTGACGTGCCATCACGCCGAGGCCGAGCAGGACGCCGCCCAGCGTCGCCACCGGCACCAGCTGCGTGACGATCAACGGGATCTTGAACACGAAGTAGCTGAGCACCAGTCGGATGGGTGGCCGATATTTCAAGTAGGTGCCGAAGCGGTCGAAGAAGTCGACGAGGACGTACACGAGGATGAAGCCCAGCATGCAGAGGGCGAAGAGGCGGACGAACTCGCGCAGGAGGTAGCGCGAAAGCAGTGGAACGTTCGTGATCGACGTGCCGGTCACGGTGGCGAGGCCGGTTGCGAGCGCAGGCGGATCGCCGCCAAGCGGTGCCCGAGACGCGTCCGAATGGCGAGCGGGCGCTCCCGCGCCGCCATCGCGAACAGCGCGATGCCGAAGAGCAGGAAGATCACGTTCGGCGTCCACAGCGCCACGAGCGGCGGAACCCCGCCCTTTTGCGCCAAGGTCTCGCCGGTGGTGAGCAGCAGGTAGTAGAGGAAAATCACGACCAGGCTCACGGAGAAGCCACGCGACCTCACCGCCCGCGCCGGGCGGATGCCGAGCGGCACGCCGACGAGCCCGAAGACCAGGCAAGCGAAGGGCACGGAGAACTTCCGATGCAGCTCGACGAGCTCGCCGCTGGCGCTCTTGCCGGCGCGTTGTCGCTCGGCGATCGTCGCGCGCAGCTCCGCGAGCGTCATTTCCTCCGGTTCCTTCTCGCGTTGCGAGAACTTGGCGAGGGCGGCCGCCAGGTTGAGGGTGACGTCGTACACGGTGAAGTCGGTCTTGTGGTAGCTCTTCTCCCCGGGCATGAACGTGTGAATGTTTCCGTCGAGCAGGCGAAGGGTGACCGTGCGCATCTCCTCGTTGCTGACGATGAACCCACGCTTCGCGAGCACGGTATTCCGCTGGTTCGGATCGCGGCTGTCGGCGATCAGCACACCGCCGAGCTGATCGCCCGGCGGCTGGATGTGCTCCACGTAGATGACGAGACCGGCGAAGTCGTCGTTGAAGACGCGCTCGCGGAGCCCGGCGCTGGCACGCGTCTTGGCGATCTCGTACAGCCCAGCTTTCAAGTGACTGTTGCCCCATGGTCGGGCGTACACCGCGAGGAACATGTTGAGCACGTACACCGCAACCGTGAAGAGCGTGAGCGGCACCATCATCTGATAGAGGCTGATGCCAGAGGTGCGGAGCGCGACGATCTCGCTGTCTGCCGACAGCCGTCCGACGGCGAGCAGAATGGCGAGGAGGAGCGCCATCGGCACGGTCACCTCGAGGAAGGTCGGCAGGATGTACGCGAAGAGCTTGCCGATCTCGAGGATCGGTACTCCCCGATTGACGACGAGCTCGACGAGCTTCAGCATCCGAGCGATGAGCAGAATGAACGTGAAGACGCCGATGCCGAAGAGGAAGGGCACCGCCACCTCCCGCAGGAAGTATCGCCGCAGCGTCGGGCCCATGGTGGAGCGCGACACTTACCGAGTCACCGCCGCATTGTAAACGCCGTGTCCCCATTGCCTTGTAGCCGCTGATCCCTGCATGCGCCGCCGCTCACGCCCTCGCTCCGCGCCCTCCGCCGCGCCGCCGCCCCTGGTCTTCGGCGCGCATCCGGTGATCGAGCTATTGCGCGCAGCGCCGGCGTCGATCGAACGCCTGTGGGTTGCTGAGGAAGGCGATGGAGCGCGTGTGCGTGCCGAGGCGTCGCGCGCCGGCGTCGCCGTCGAGAGCGCCGACCGCGCGACCCTCGATCGGCTGACCGCCGGCGGCCATCATCAAGGCGTTGCCGCGCGCACCCGGCCCTTCGCGTACGCGGAGCTCGAGGAGGTGCTCGATGGTGGCGCCGCGCTCCTCGTCGCGCTCGACGGCATCACCGATCCCCAGAACTTGGGCGCGATCGTGCGGTCGGCGGAGGTGCTCGGAGCCGGCGGCCTCCTGCTGCCGCGCGACCGCAGCGCCCCGGTGACGCCGGCGGCGATCCGCGCTTCGGCGGGCGCGACCGCCCACCTTCCCATCGTGCAGGTGGTGAATCTCGCTCGTGCGCTTCGCGAGGCGAAGGAGCGCGGCTACTGGATCGTCGGCCTCGTCCTCGACGGTTCCTCGACATTTCAAGAACTTCCGCCGTTCGAGCGAGCCGTCCTCGTCATCGGGAGCGAGAACAAGGGCGCGCGCCCGTTGGTTCTCGAGACCTGCGATTTCCTCGTCCGCATCCCGCAACGGGGCCGCGTCGAGTCCCTGAACGCGTCCGTCGCGGCGGCGATCGGCCTCTACGCGTTGGTCGAGAAGGTGCGCCCGGCGGCGAGCCAAACTCGGTGATGATTGACACTTTTCATACAGATCGCTATTGAGGGAGGTTCGCACGTCAGCCGTTTCTCGTTACCACAGGACAAGCTTCAAGGTGCTTGCGTCTCCCGGTTCGCGGACCGATGTGGTGCCCCGTCGGAGGGTGGGACGACTGACCGGAGATCGGCGGACCGCGCATACGAGAGCTGAAGGCTGGTTGGAGTGGGTCTGGAGGCAGACGTGATGCAGCAGACGGCGACCCTGTTGCGTCCTTGTCAAGCCACACGCTGGCGTAGCTCAAGGGTAGAGCTCCTGATTTGTAATCAGGGGGTTGTAGGTTCGATTCCTATCGCCAGCTTCGCGCACACGTCCGGGCATTCGCGCCGCGCCAGCGGAGAGGTACCCGAGCGGCCAAAGGGAGCAGACTGTAAATCTGCCGGCGTCAGCC
>JBGOSW010000274.1:0-5335 GCA_041476145.1 Binatia bacterium | reverse complement strand
CAGTCACGCCGACGCCGACGGTGACGGCGACGGTCACGCCCACCGCGACGGCGACCGTGACGCCGACACCGACCGAAACGGTCACGCCGACGCCGACGGTGACGGCGACGGTCACGCCCACCGCGACGGCGACCGTGACACCGACGCCGACGGTGACGGCGACGGTCACCTCCACCGCGACGGTGACCGTGACACCCACGGCGACGATCACACCGACGCCGACCGTCACCGTGACGTTGACGCCGACGCGGACGGTCTCAGCGACGGCGAGTGTCACGCCGACGGTGACCGCGACCTACACGCCGACGCCGACGGTGACGCCGACGGCGACCGGGACTGCGACTTCGACCGCGACGCCGAGTTCGACGCCGACGACTACGCCGACGCCGAGTTCGAGCACGACGCCGACGGCGACTCCGGTCACGACGCCGAGCGGTACGCCCGTGGCGACGGCGACGCCCGGCGGCGTCGGATGCGGGAACGGAACGCTCGATCCGGGCGAGGAGTGTGACGACGGCAACACGGCGGACGGCGATGGGTGCAGCTCGCAGTGCCGGAGCGAGTTGATTCCAGGAACGCGGCATCGCTTCGGGAAGCGCGAGTGCTTCCACGAGTGGCTCGCGCCTCCGGTTCTCGCCGTGGACGCGCACGGCTTGCCCTCGAACCGTCTGGATTGCACGGACGACGATCCGACGTGTGATCACGGCGCGGCGGCCGGGGACGAGGCGTGCACCTTCCACGTCGCGCTGTGCTTCAACGTCGTCGACACGCGTCGTATCGACGTGCACACGGGCGCGCCGATGTGCATGCCGTCCGACGTCGAACGGCTCTACCTGATGACACGGTCCCGTTTCGCGAATCAAGACTCACCGGACGCGACGGACGAGGCGAACCGCGACGCCCTCGACGCGGCGCTCGCGGGTATCGGAGCGGTCGAGCGCGGCGAATGCACGCGCGACGACTCGACGGCACCACGGCTCTGTAGCGTCGATGCGGAGTGCGACACCTCGCCGGGAAGCGGCGACGGCACGTGCCGCGGCCGGCTGCTGGCGTTCGTGCCTCCGCTCGTCGACCAAGGCGTCTGCACCGGGTTCGCCGACGTCGTCGTTCCGCTCACGCGGGTGGGGGTGGTGCTGCAGCGAGGCGAGAAGTGGATCCGCCTGCGGACGATGCCCGAGCACGACCCGGTGACGGGCGAGTGCCGCGCCGGCGACACCGACTTCCTCAGACTGTATTGCGACCCGCAACCCTGACCGCGGCCGCGGGCGGCGGCGGTGAGTCGGACGACCTCAGCGGGCCAGGCGCCGCTACTGTGGCACGGCTGCGCGTGCGATCCGGGTGCGGAGCTGCGCCACGATGCGGACGAGGAGCAGGGCGCCGACCACGAGCGCGTAGAGCGCGGGCTCGCGCAAGTCCTTCTTCACCCGCCAGATGAAATGCAAGGCTCCTGTGGCGCCGGCCGCGTATGCCAAGCGATGCAGACGCTTCCAGCGCGCGAAGCCGAGGCGGCGGACGGCGGCATTGGTCGAGGTGAGCGCCAGCGGGACGAGCATGGCGAAGGTTGCGGCGCCGGCGAAAATGAATTTGCGCTTGAGGACGTCGGCGACGATCGCTTCGAGATCCAGGCCTTGATCGAGGGCGACGTAGGTCGTGACGTGCAAGGTCGCGTAGACGGCGGCGAGGACGCCGAGCGTGCGGCGCAGCCGGATCGGCCACGTCCAGCCGAGGAGCGTCTTCGCGGGCGTGCACGCCAGCGACGCGACCAGAAAGACGAGCGCGACCAGACCGAGCTCGTTCAACGCCTGTGCGATCGGGTTGGCGCCGAGTTCGCCCCGGGTGGCGCGGAGCGCGATCGATGCGAGCGGCGCCAGCGCCCCGGCGAGGACGCCGGGCATGAGCCACGGCAGAGATGCGGTGCGGCGTCCGCTCGGCCGAGCCGGGCGCGGAAGTGGAACGGCGTCGGCGCGCATCAGAAGTTCGCGCGCAGATCCATGCCGGCGTACAGGCTCGCGACCTGCTCCGCGTAGCCGTTGAACGGCAACGTCGAGCGGCGGTGCAGCTCGCCGATTCGCCGCTCGCTCGCCTGGCTCCAGCGCGGATGATCGACAGCGGGATTGACGTTGGCGAAGAAGCCGTACTCGTCGGGTGCGGCGGCGCTCCACGTCGTCCGCGGCTGGGTCTCGACGAGGTGGATCGCGACGATCGACTTGATTCCCTTGAAGCCGTACTTCCACGGCACGACGAGGCGGAGCGGCGCGCCGTTTTGCCCAGGGAGCGCCTTACCGTAGAGCCCGACGGCGATGAGCGCGAGCGGGTGCATCGCCTCGTCGATGCGCAACCCCTCGACGTAGGGCCAGTCGAGGACACGGCGGCGCTGACCGGGGACCGGTTCGGGGTCGAGGAGCGTCGTGAACTGCACGTACTTGGCGCGCGACGTCGGCTCGATCCGCGCCAGCAGCGCCGCGAGTGGGAAGCCGACCCAGGGGACCACCATCGACCACGCTTCCACGCAGCGCATGCGGTAGACCCGCTCCTCGAGCGGGAACCAGCGCAGCAGCTCGTCGACGTCGAGGACGAGCGGTTTCCGGACCTCGCCCGCGATTTCCACCGTCCACGGGCGCGGCCGCATCGTGTGGGCGTTGGCGGCGGGATCTTCCTTGTCGGTGCCGAGCTCGTAGAAGTTGTTGTAGCTCGTCACGTCACGCTCCGGTGTCGCCGCCTCGCCGTCGGCGTACTCGACCCGGCGCGTGATCGCCAGCGTCGCCAGCTCGGGCTCGCCGGCGCGCGTGCGGTCGCTCGCGCGCCGGCCGCGTGTCAGCCAGCGCAGGCCGCCACCGACGCCGACGGCGGTGGCCGTGAAGAGCGCGGCGTTACGCAGAAACTCGCGGCGGCGGAGATAGAGCGACTCCGACGTGATCTCCGACGACGGCGGCTCGGATCCCGGGTTTCCCACGACTCCCCTTCGATGCCGGGCGGCTGCGCCCGGTTCTCCGCGATCGTTCCATGCGCGGCGGTCACCGACAAGGCGCAGAGACCTTTCGGGGGTGACGGCATCGAACCGGGACGCCCGAGCCAGTGGCCGATCGGCACCCTCGGCGATACGATGCGACCATGGTGAGGAGAATGCTGCGAAGCGCGCGATTGATGGTGCTGTTCACGGTGATTGTCGGTCTCGCGGGCGGGCGGGCGACCCGGGCCGGCGAGGGAAGCGACGCGGTTGCGACGGCCACGTTCGCCGGCGGTTGCTTTTGGTGCATGCAACCGCCCTTCGAGGGTCTGCCCGGCGTGCGCACGACGACCGTCGGGTACACCGGCGGCCACGCGGTGAACCCGACCTACGAGCAGGTGTCGGCCGGCGGCACCGGCCACGTCGAGGCGGTGCAGATCACCTATGATCCGGCGCGCATCAGCTACGCCGCGCTCCTCGACGTGTTCTGGCACAACGTCGATCCCCTGACCGCCAACGGGCAGTTCTGCGACCTCGGCTCGCAGTACCGCAGCATCATCTTCGTGCACGACGAGGAGCAGCGCCGCGCCGCCGAGAGTTCGAAGCGCCGGCTCGAGGAGTCGAAGCGCTTCGATCGCCCCATCGTCACCGAGATCGTACCCGCAAGCGCGTTCTACCGCGCCGAGGAGTACCACCAGCGCTACCATGAGAAGAGTCCGGTTCGGTACCGGTTCTATCGCTGGAACTGCGGCCGCGATCAGCGCCTGCGCGAGGTCTGGGGCGACGCGACCGCCGGCGACGCGCCGCCGCCGCGTGCGGACACGGGGCCGGGGCGCGTCGGTTGGGAGCCGAGCGGCTTTCACAAGCCCAACCCGAGGGAGCTGCGCGCCACGCTCGGCGCGGAGCAGTACGCGGTGACGCAGGAGGAGAGCACCGAGGCGCCGTTCCACAACGCCTATTGGAACAACGAGCACGCCGGCATCTACGTCGACGTCGTTTCCGGGGAGCCGCTCTTCAGCTCGCGCGACAAGTTCGACTCCGGCACCGGCTGGCCGAGTTTCACCCGGCCGCTCGCGCCGGAGAACGTGCGCGAGCACGTCGACCGCCGCCTCTTCGTCGCGCGCACGGAGGTGCGCTCCAGCCATGCCGACTCGCATCTCGGGCACGTCTTCGACGACGGCCCAGCGCCGACCGGCCGTCGCTATTGCATGAACTCCGCGGCGCTGCGTTTCGTACCCGTCGAGCGGCTCGCGGACGAGGGCTACGTGCAGTACCTGCCGCTCTTCGCCGGCGCCGCGCCCGCGTCGCATGAGTAGGGCTGCCACTCGGGGGCGCGCACGGCAGAGAGCCGCGCACTCAGAAGAAGTGTCGCAGCCCGAGGAGAATGCCGTCGTTGTTGCGGTACTCGCCGATCTGGTGTGATCGGCTGCCGGAAATGACGCGCGCCTCGAAAAGCGCGTGCAAGCTAGGCGTCAGCTTGTAGGTGAGCTGCGGCCAGACGTAGACGTCACCGTGGTTCGGGTTGTACGCGACCTTCACCTCGGCGAGGAGCCGCTCAGCGACGAAGCTGCGGCGCGCCGTGAAGCCGATGATGTGCTCGACCGCGTCGGAGATGAAGGCCGCGTCGTGGTTGAAGATGACGGTCTCGAGCAGCTGCAGGAGCAGGAACGTGCCGGCGAGGCGCTCGCCGCCGGTGAGCGCGCGCGAGAGCGGCTCGTTCACCGACAGATCGACGCCGACGCCGTACTGCAGCGATTCGCGCTCGAGCTCGACGGCGGCGAGCGGCAACGCCACGGTCTCGGCCTGGCCGCTCGCGGCGACACGCTTGGCGGCGGCGCCGACGACCGCGGTGAGTCGCGGATCGCGCCCCACCTGACTGCCGATCGAGAGCGGGAAGAAGCGGCCGTGGATCCACGCCGCCTCGGCGCGGAGCGCGAGCAGCCAGAGCGGGACGGCGAGGTCGGCGCCGACCACGGTGATACGGTGCAGGCTCGGGGCGATCGCCAAGTCCATGCTCGGCGCCGCCGGGTGGAGCGGATCGCCGGTCGGGACGAGCGTCGCCGTGCCGCGCGCGGCGAAGGCCGGGTTCTTGTCCCATCCGTGAAAGACGCTCGTCGAGAGCTCGGCGCCGGCGACGAAGCGACGAACGCGCAGGGCGGCGTCCGAGCTCGCGAGCGTCCGCGGCGGCGGATCGACGTCGGGATAGCGGGCGCGCACGGGCACCGACCCGAAGGCGGTGTCGACGTGCGCGGGCACGCCGAGGAGAGGCGGAAACCAGCGGTCGTGCCGATGCGGGAAGCGGTACGCGGTATAGAAGGGCGCCCACACGCCCTCGACCGTCCACGGACCGTGATACCCGGTGAGCGTCACCGCGGGCACGCCGATCTT
>JBGOSW010000273.1:0-5353 GCA_041476145.1 Binatia bacterium | reverse complement strand
CGAGACGATCGGCATTCTCCGCGCGCTCTGGCGCGGCGACCGGCTCTCCCCGGAGATGAGCACGCTCTTCACGCCACGACACTTCAAGCTCGAGATGACGCCGCGCCGGCCCGACATTCCGATCTACGTCGCCTCGCTCCAGGAGAAGGCGATCCACGAGGTCGGGCGCAGCGCCGACGGCTGGATCCCGACGTTCTGGCCCTATCGCCACCTGCGCGACGGCATCGCCTGGCTCGCCGCGGGCGCAAAAGAAGCGGGCCGCGTCGGAGCCCGCATCGAGGTCGCGCCGTTCGTCGCCGTCATCCCTCTCGACGATCGTGACGCCGCGCGCAGCCTCGTGACGCCGCTCGTCGCGTTCTACATCGGCGGCATGGGGACCTACTATCACGCGCTCTTCTGCCGCTACGGCTTCGCCGAGAACGCCGACCTGGTGCGCGAGCTCTATCAAGCGGGCGACCGCGCCCGCGCCTCCGCGGCGGTGAGCGACGAGCTCATCGATGCGATCGCGATCTGCGGCCCCGCGTCCTACTGTCGCGAGACGCTCGCCGAGTGGCGCGCGCACGGCGTCGACGCGGCGCTGCTCAACCTGCCGGTGGGCATGCCCCCGGAGCTGACCGAGCAGTTTCTGCGGGCGTTGGCGCCGAACGGCGCCTGACGGTCACGGCCCTCCGACACCCTATTGACTGACTCAGACGGTCATTTATAAGATGCCCGTCACATGGCGCGCCGCATCCCCGACGACCGTCTCGGGCAGCTCATCGAGACCGCCGCCAACGTCTTCGTCGAGCAGGGCTACCGCCGCACGCAGATGGCGGACATCGCCCGAGCGCTCGGGCTCGCGAAGGGCACTCTCTACCTCTACGTCGAGAGCAAGGAAGCGCTCTTTGACCTCGTCGTCCGCCACGCCGACGACGCGGGGCGGGTAGGCGAGGGCATTGCGCTCCCGGTCAAAACACCGCGCCCCGGCGTCACGCTCCGCTACGTCCAGGGGGAGCTGGCGCGTCATCAGCGTCTGCCGGCGCTTGCAGAGGCCCTCGCGCGCCGACGAGTCACGAACGTTCCACGCGAGCTCGAGAGCATCATCCGCGAACTCTTCCGGGCTCTCGCGAGAAACCGTCGTCGCATCAAACTGATCGACCGCTCCGCGCGAGACTACCCGGAGCTCGCCGCGCTGTGGTTCGACGGGACCCGCGGAGGGTTTCTGGCCCTTCTCGAGCACTACCTTCAGGATCGGATGCGGCGCGGGACACTAAGGTCCGTCCCGGACATCCCGGCCGCCGCACGTTTGATGCTCGAGACGGCCGTCTTCTGGGCGGTGCATCGCCATTGGGATCTCAATCCGCAACAGGTGAGCGAGACCACGGCCGAGAACACGGTCGTGCACTTTCTCGTGACCGGTCTCACGAAGGAGTAGGCCCATGAATGCTGGTACGACTGGCCGCCGCGAAGACATCGACGCACTTCGCGTCGCCGCCACATATCTCCTTTTCGTCTTTCACGGCGCCATGGTCTTCAATCCGGCGCCCTTTTACCACATCCGAAACGGCGACCTGTCGCTTGTCATGCTCATCCTCTGCGGCTTCATCGGGCTCTGGCACATGCCGCTCTTCTTCCTGCTCGCGGGCTGGGCTTCACACGCGTCGCTCGCCGTCCGGGGTAGGAGAGCGTACCTGCGAGAGCGTGTTCGCAAGCTCTGCATCCCGCTGGTGGCGGGCGTCATTCTCTTCGGACCGGTCATCAAATTCTTCGAGCTTCGGAGTGGGCTCGATCTGAGCTACGCGGGACTGCGGGTCGCACCGAAGCTGCAAGACTCGTTTCGCGTGGTCATTCCGACGGGCCTCGCCGTCGCACCGCCGTTCAGGGAGAGCTTCGTCGAGTTCCTGCCGACGTTCTTCACGCATCTGGAGCGCTTTACGTGGGCGCACCTCTGGTTCATCGCCTATCTCTTCACCTTCTCGATCCTGTACGTGGCGGTCCTGCCGTGGCTTGCTCGCCAGGCAGCTCGACTCACGTCCGGCTCCGCGTGGCTCGTGTACATTCCCATTCTCCCGCTCGCGCTCATTCAGCTCATGCTTCGCGAACGCTGGCCGGGTATTCAGAATCTCTACGATGACTGGGCGAACGTCGCGTACTACACAGTCTACTTCCTCGCCGGCGTTGTCATCGCTGCGCAACCACAGCTCGAGCGCCGCCTCCGCCAAGAGTCGCGCCGAGCGCTTCTCATCGCCCTGGCCACGACCGGCATTCTCCTCCTCGCGGTGCTCAAGGTCTTCAGCGCGACTTGGGTCGTGCTCGCCGGTTCCGCCGTCGCGGGATGGTGCTTCAACATCGTCATTCTCGGGTTCGGCGATCGCGTGCGCCGAGCATGCGGACGGGCGCTCCCCTATCTCCGGGAGTCGGCGTTCCCCGTCTACATCCTGCACCAGGTGGCCATCGTGGTACCCGGCTATTTCATCATTCAGCTTCCGCTTGGCATCGCTGCCAAGTTCGTCTTCGTGCTCTTTGTCGCCATTGCGGTCACGCTCGGCCTGTACCAGTTCGTCGTTCGTCCCTTCGGACCGGTCGCGTTCCTCTTCGGCGCGAAACGGTCGCGCGGCGCATCTGTCCCACTCGCGGCGCCGGCGATCGCCGCGACGGTCGCATTCCTCGTCCTCAGTCCGGGAGCGCTCGGCGCCTCGCTCCCCGCAACACTGGTCGGACGGTGGTACGCTGAAGGGGGCGCAGCACAAGTCGACATTCATCCTTGCGGCGTGCGCCTCTGCGGGCGCGTGGTCTGGCTCCGCTCGCCGTGGGATGAGTTCGGCTGCGAGCTTCGTGACCGATTCAATCCGGACACGGCGCTTCGTGACCGCACGCTCGTGGGTCTCGAGATACTGAGCGGATTGTCGGGATCTTCTGGCGGAGACGGTGTGTGGCGCGGTGGCGCCATCTACGACCCGACTTCAGGGAACACCTATTCCTGCCAGGCGCGCCTCGACGGCGCAGACCGCCTCGAGCTGCGCGGCTATCTCGGCATCCCGCTCCTCGGCCGCACAACCTACTGGCTGCGCGTGGGTGCCGAGGACCACGCGTGTCGCGCAACCCAGATGAGCGCCACCACGACGCGGGAGAATCCTCGATGAAGCTTCGTCATTGGACCCCCCTTCTCGGCTTCGTGCTGCCGACCCTGATCATCGGCTACGGCTTCGTCATCCCACGAAGCTGCATCGCGGGCGTGAACGAGCTCACCGTCGGCTTTGCCACCACGGTTGCGGGCGCGAGCCTCACGTACTGGATGGGGGTGCGCACGGTACTTCGTGAGGTCGGCGCGCTCGGCAGCGGGAAGCCCGAGAACCGCTGAAATGCGATTCGCGGGCGTCGAGCTCAGCGAGCCTGTGCCCGGCTTCGTCCTCGCCCGGGCGCTCCGGCAGGGCTGAGCAACGCTGGAGCGCGCGCTACTGCGTCATGGCGAGAGGGAAGAACGCCCGCCCGGTTCGCATCTCCTCACGGAACCATTCCGCGAACCCGTTCTTGATGACCCATTCGAGGCGGTCGCTGCGCCACTGCAGGCGATACGGGTCGAAGGCTGGTCGCTTCTCCTCTTGCAGCCGCTGCAGGGTCTGCATGACGTCCGCGTTGTCCTGCATGACCGCCGGGCGCGCTTGAACCCGGTCAAACCAGGCGAGGAGCCGCACGTGGCGCCCGGGGTCGAGGGTGAACCCGAGAAAACTCGCCGCCATCACGTGCGGGACAACCGCGATGTCCGCGAGTGAGTACGTTCCGCAGAGGAAGTCTTTCGTTCCGAGCTGCGTCTCGAGCTCGTCGTAGAGCCGCGTGATGTCGTGCGCCGCCGCATTGTGCATCTCGGCGTGCTGCTCCGCACGACCCATCTCCACGACGGCCACTGCATACATCGCGGCGTCGAGCTGCGTGTCCGCGAGGTCCTCGATGAGACGGCACTTCGCCCGCAGACGAGCATCGGCCGGATAGAGGGCCGGCACCGGGTAGCGGTCCTCCAGGTACTCGCAAATGACGGTGGAGTCGTAGAGGGAGAAGTCGTCGTCAATGATCGCGGGAACTTCGGCGCGTGGGTTCACATCGACGAAGTCCCGCCGGTTGCAGTCACCATGGAGCGCGCGCACCCGCTCGAAAGGAATGCCCTTCTCGTAGAGGGCGATGCGGACCTTGCGGGCATAGGGGCTAAAGACGTCGTCGAAGAGTGTGAGCATAGCGGCTCGTCTAGCCCCTCAGTCGAGTTGACGCGAGAGGTGCGACGTCAGGCGGCCTTCAATATACCTTGGGGCTCGAGGGCGATCGCCAGCGCTTGATCCACCGACGTGACCGCATGAAAGCGCATCCGCTCGCGCACCTCTTGCGGGACGTCGACGAGGTCGGCGGCGTTGCGTTCGGGCAGGATCACGTCGGTGAGGCCGGCGGCGTATGCCGCCAGCACCTTCTGCTTGAGCCCGCCGATCGGCAGCACCCGACCTTGCAGGGTGACCTCGCCGGTCATGCCGACGGTGTGCTTCACCGGTCGCCCGCTCATCAACGACGCGATCGCGGTGACGATCGTCACGCCCGCGCTCGGACCGTCCTTGGGGATCGCGCCCGCGGGGACGTGGACGTGGAACTCGCGACCGTCGAACGCACGCTCGTCGATGCCGAGCGCGGCGGCGTGACTGCGCACGTAGGTGAGGGCGATGCGCGCCGACTCCTTCATCACGTCGCCGAGCTGACCGGTGAGGACGAGTCCCGCTTTGCCGGCCATCGCAGCCGCCTCGACGAAGAGCACGTCGCCGCCGGCGCCGGTCACGGCGAGGCCGGTCGCGACGCCGGGCACCGCCGTACGCGCCGCCGCCTCTTGAAAGAACTTCTGGTGTCCGAGGGCGTCGCGGACGAGCGCGAGATCGAGACGCACCGGGGTCGCGACGGTGTTCGACGCGACGCGCGTCGCGGTCTTGCGCAGCACCGTGCCGAGCTCGCGCTCGAGCTGGCGGACGCCGGCCTCGCGCGTGTACTCGGCGACGATCATCCGCAGCACGTCGTCGTCGATCGCCACCTCGTCATCGCGAAGGCCGTTGCGCTCGACCTGCCGCGGCCAGAGGTAGCCGCGCGCGATCGCCACCTTCTCGGCGAGCGTGTAGCCGTCGAACCGGATGATCTCCATGCGGTCGAGGAGCGGACCGGGAATGGTGTCGGTGACGTTGGCGGTGGCGACGAAGAGCACCTGCGAGAGGTCGAGCTCGACGTCGAGGTAGTGATCGCGGAAGGCGTGGTTCTGCGCCGGATCGAGCACCTCGAGAAGCGCGGACGACGGATCGCCGCGCCAGTCGGCGCCGATCTTGTCGACCTCGTCGAGCATGATGACCGGGTT
>JBGOSW010000272.1:0-5364 GCA_041476145.1 Binatia bacterium | reverse complement strand
CGATCGGCTCGCGTTGATTGTCGATCAGCACCGCCGAGTTGTTGTCGAAGCGGATGTAGGAGCCGTCGGCGCGCCCGACCTCCTTGGCGGTCCGCACGATCACCGCCTTCATGACGTCGCCCTTCTTCACCTTGGCGTTGGGAATCGCCTCCTTCACCGAGACGACGATGACGTCGCCGAGCGAGGCGTACTTTCGCCGCGTGCCCCCGAGCACCTTGATGCACAGGACCTTGCGCGCACCGGAGTTGTCGGCAACGTCCAATATGCTTTCCGCCTGCACCATCGATCCCGTCCCTCCGCCGCGGCCGGGCTAGAGCTTCGCCGCCTTGTCCAGCACCTGGCTGAGCCGCCAACGCTTGTCGCGGCTGAGCGGCCGACACTCGGCGATCAACACGCGATCACCGATCTCGCACTGATTGCGCTCGTCGTGCACCTTGTACCGCTCTCGCCGGGTGAGGAACTTTTTGTACTTCGCGTGTTGGACCCGCCGGTCTACCGTCACGACCGCGGTCTTGTCCATCTTGTTGCTGACCACGATACCGACCCGCGTCTTCTGATTGCCGTGCATGCTCAGCTCGCCTTCACGCGCTCACGGTGAATGGTCCGACACCGGGCGAGATCCCGACGCACCGCGCGCACCTTCATCGGGTTCTCGAGCTGGCTCGTGGAACGGCGCAGCTGGAGCAGGAAGAGCTCCTCTTCGAGTTCGCGCGTGCGCGTCTCGAGCTCGCCGTCCGACAGGTTGCGAATCTCGCTAGGCTGCACCGGCGACTCCTCCCCGTTCGCGAACCTGCGTCGGAATCGAGAGCTTTCGCGCCGCCAGCTTGAGCGCCTCACGGCCGACCTCGCGCGCCACACCCTCCATCTCGAACAGGATGCGGCCGGGCTTGATCACCGCGACCCAGACCTCGGGCGAGCCCTTGCCCTTGCCCATGCGTGTCTCGGCGGGCTTCTTGGTGAGCGGCTTGTCGGGGAAGATGCGCACCCACACGCGCCCACCGCGCTTGATGTGGCGCGTGAGCGCGACGCGCGCCGCCTCGATCTCGCGCGCCGTGAGCCAGCCGCGGTCGGTCGCCTGCAGACCGAAGTCGCCGAACGCGAGCGTCGAGCCGCGCCACGCGGTACCCTTGCGGCGGCCCTTCATCATCTTCCGGTATTTGACTTTCTTCGGAGCGAGCATGTTCGTTCGCGCTCAGGCGCCGATCGCCGCGCGCTGGTCCTCTTCTTGTTTTGTCAGCACCTCGCCGCGGAAGATCCAGGTCTTGACGCCGATGACGCCATACGTGGTGTACGCTTGCGCGAAGCCGTAGGCGATCTCGGCGCGCAGCGTGTGGAGCGGCACTCGTCCCTCGCGGTACCACTCGCGGCGCGCGATCTCGGCGCCGCCGAGCCGGCCGGACGACTGGATGCGGATACCGAGTGCGCCCATGCGCATGGCGCGCGCCACCGCTTCCTTCATAGCGCGGCGGAACGCGACGCGGCGCTCGAGCTGCAGCGCGACGTTCTCCGCAACCAGCTGCGCATCGATGTCGGGGCGCCGCACCTCGTGGATGTTGATGAAGCAGTCACGGCCGGAAAGCTTATTGAGCTCGCTCTTCAGCTTGTCGATCTCCGCACCCTTCTTCCCGATCACGATGCCGGGGCGCGCGGTGTGGATGTTCACCTTAGCCTTGTTGGCGGCGCGCTCGATCTCGATCTTGGAAATGCCGGCATGGTAGAGGCGGCGCTTGATGAACGTGCGCACGCGGATGTCCTCGTGCAGCAACCCCGCGTACTCCTTGCCGGCGTACCAGCGCGAATCCCAGCCTTCGATCACACCGAGGCGAAAACCCTTCGGATGTACTTTCTGTCCCATGAGATCCCTTACGAGGCGCGCCGCCGGCCCTTGCCGGTCGCAGCGGCGTTCCCGTTCTTGCCCTGCCGCTCGTCGACGACGATCGTCACGTGGCTGGAGCGCTTGAAGATCTTGGTGGCGCGGCCATGCGCGCGCGGCAGCGATCGTTTCTGTGTGACGCCTGCATCGACGTACACCGTCTTCACGTAGAGCGCGTCGACGTCGAGGTTCTGCGTCGCCTCGGCGTTCGCGATCGCGGACTTGAGCGTCTTGGCGATCACCTTCGAGGCGCGGCGCTGATTGAATTCGAGGATGCCGATCGCCTCCTCGACGCCCTTGCCGCGGATCATGTCGACCACGAGCCGCACCTTCTGCGGCGCGATGCGGACGTGACGGATGCTGGCGCGCGTCTCCATCGCTCCTAGCCCTTCTCGCCCTTCGCGGCCGGCGCGCCACCGCCGCCGCCGGACGGCTTGACATCCGCCTTGCGCGCGCCGGAGTGCTGGTGGAACGTCCGCGTCGGCGAGAACTCGCCGAGCTTGTGCCCGACCATGTTCTCGCTCACGAAGACCGGGATGAACTTGCGCCCGTTGTGGACGGCGAACGTGTGGCCGATCATATCGGGGATGATCGTCGAGCGGCGCGACCAGGTCTTCGTCACCTTGCGCTCGCCGGACGCGTTCAGCACCTCCACCTTCTTCAGCAGGTGCTGGTCGATGAATGGACCTTTTTTGACGGAACGTGCCACGCCGTGTGCTCCCCGCGCCTACTTCTTCCGACGCATGACGATGAAGCGGTTGGTCCGCTTGTTGTGTCGGGTCTTGTACCCCTTGGTCGGCATGCCCCAGGGCGTCTGCGGATGGTTGCCCTTCGAGCGACCCTCGCCGCCGCCATGCGGATGATCGACGGGGTTCATGGCGATGCCGCGGACGCGTGAGCGGCGCCCGAGCCAGCGCGTCCGCCCCGCCTTGCCGATCGAGATGTTCTCGTGCTCGAGGTTGCCGACCTGCCCGACGGTGGCGCGGCACTCGATGCGCACCAGCCGCTGCTCGCCCGAAGGCAACTTGATGAGCGCGTACTCGCCCTCTTTCGCCATCAGCTGCGCAGCGCCGCCGGCGCTGCGCACCATCTGCCCCCCCTTGCCGGCGCGGAGCTCGATGTTGTGGATCATCGTACCGAGAGGGATCGCCCTGAGCGGCAAGCAGTTCCCGGGCCGGATGTCCGCTCCCGCGCCGGCCATCACCTGATCGCCGACGCCGAGCCCGACGGGCCAGAGGATGTATCGCTTCTCGCCGTCACCATAGTGGAGCAGCGCCAAGCGCGCCGAGCGGTTCGGATCGTATTCGATGGCGGCGACGCGTGCCGCGATGTTCTCTTTGTCGCGGCGGAAATCGATGATGCGGTAGCGCCGCTTGTGACCGCCGCCGCGGTGGCGAAGCGTGATGCGCCCGTTGTTGTTGCGGCCGCCACTCTTGCGAATGGGCGCGAGCAGCGAGGGCTCCGGATGATCACGCGTGATCTCCGCGAAGTCGAAGCCGCTGCGAAAGCGTCGGCCCGGTGATGTCGGCTTGTAGAGGATCGTCGGCATGGCTCGTTACACCTGCTCGAAGAAGTCGATGCGCTGGCCTTCGCCGAGCGTGACGTACGCCTTCTTCCAATCGGGACGCCGTCCCGCGGAGCGCCCGACCCGGCGCACCTTTCCGAGGACGTTACTCGTCCGCACCTTCAGCACCTTCACCTTGAAGAGACGCTCGACGGCGTGCTTGATCTCGAGCTTGTTGGCGTCGGGCCGCACCTGGAACACGACTTGATTGCCGATCTCGTTGACGAACGTGCCCTTCTCGGTGATCACCGGCGCCGTGATGATCGAGTACTCGCGCTTCATGCCGCCACCCGCTCGGTGATCGCCTGCAGCGCCGCCTGCGTGAGAACCAGGTGGTGGTAGCGCAACAAGTCGTAGACGTTCAGGCCGGCCACCCGCAGCACCTTGACGCGCGGCAGGTTGCGGCCGGCGAGTTCGAGCCGGTGATCGACGTCGGGAATCACGATCAGCACGCTGTCGTCGATGCCGAGACCGCGGAGGAGGTCGACGAAATGCTTCGTCTTCGTCTCGGGAAGCTCGATGCGATCGACGATCGTCAGGCGCTCCTCTCGCAGCTTCTGCGCCAGCATCGAGCGCAGCGCCGTCTTGCGTGCGCGCTTCGGGATCGCGTAGCCGTAGTCGCGCGGGTGCGGACCGAAGATGGTGCCGCCGCCAGGCCACAACGGCGAACGGATGCTGCCGGCGCGCGCCCGCCCGGTCCCCTTCTGCTTCCAGGGCTTCTTGCCGCCGCCGCGCACTTCACCCTTTTCTTTGGTCGCGGCCGAGCCGGCACGCCGGCTCGCCGTCTGCATGCGGACGACGTCGGCGAGCAGGGCGCGCCGGAGCGGCTCGGCGAACACGGTCGCCGGCAGCTCCACGGTGCCGACCTCGGCGCGCGCCTGCGAGAAGACGGTCGCGGTGATGGGCCGCTGCTCAACCATTGGCGGCTCCTGCGCCCGCCGCGCGACGCGGGCTGCCATGATGTTTGTGGATGACGACCATGCCGCCGCACGCGCCCGGAATCGCGCCGCGTACGAACAAGAGATCTTGGTCGCTACGCACCTCGATGACCCGCAGGTTCTCCACCGTGACACGCTCGTTGCCGAGACGGCCCGCCATGCGCTTGCCCTTGAACACGCGGCCGGGATACGAGCGATTGCCGATCGAACCGCCGTGACGGAAGGTCTCGTGGGTGCCGTGCGATCCGGGGAAGCCGCTGAATTTGTGGCGCTTCATCACGCCCGCCGTGCCGCGGCCCTTGCTGACGCCGCTCACGTCGACGGCGTCGCCGACGGCGAAGACGTCGCCGACGCGCACGTCCTGTCCGACCGCGAGCTGCGCGTCCGCGCCGACCTCGAACTCCCGCAGCACGCGGAACGGCCCCTTGCCCGCCTTGGCGACGTGGCCGCGCATGGCCTTGCCGACGCGGCGCTCCTTTTGCGGCGCGAACCCGAGCTGGACGGCGGCGTAGCGGTCACGCGCCGGTGTCTTCGCCTGCACGACCGTGCACGGTCCCGCTTGAATGACGGTGACCGGCACGAGGTCGCCCTCGCCGGTGAACACCTGCGTCATCCCGACCTTCTTCCCGATGATTCCCGTCACCATGTCGTCGGCCCCGTCATTGCCGCGTCATTGCAATTTGATCTCGACGTCGACGCCGGCCGAAAGGTCGAGCTTGCCGAGCGCGTCGATCGTCTGCTGCGTCGGTTCGAGGATGTCGAGCAAGCGCTTGTGCGTGCGCAGCTCGAACTGCTCGCGCGACTTCTTGTCGACGTGCGGCGAGCGATTGACCGTGAAGCGCTCGATGTGCGTCGGCAGCGGAATCGGACCGGCGACCCGGCCGCCGGTGCGGCGCACGGTGTCGACGATCTCGCGCACGGACTGATCGAGCAGTCGGTGGTCGTAACCGCGCAGGCGTATGCGGATCTTTTCGTTCACGTTTTACTCG
>JBGOSW010000271.1:0-5372 GCA_041476145.1 Binatia bacterium | reverse complement strand
TATCGCGCCATCCTCAACTTCGGCCACACGGTGGCGCACGCGCTCGAGAGCCTCACCGAGTACAAGCAGTACCTGCACGGCGAGGCGGTCGCGATCGGCATGGTGGCGGCGGCGCGCGTCTCGCGCCGGCTCGGGTTCTGCGACGAGGGCGACTATCAGCGCATCCGGACGTTGCTCGAGCGCTGCGGACTGCCGACCGAGGTGCCGGCCGATCTGCGCGGCGAGCCGCTTGCGCTCGCGATGCGCACCGACAAGAAGGCGCATGGCGGCTCCATCAAATTCGTATGCATCGAGGCGATCGGCAAAACCCGCTTCGAGCGTCTGACCTGTGACGAGATCGCAAAGAACCTATAGAAGCGTTCACACATCGACTGGAGAAGGGGAGGATGGCGGCATGAGAAAACGGATCATCATGACGACGACCTGCGTGGCAGCGACCTGCCTCGCGCTCGTAGGGTGCGGCGGCGGCGGGTCGAACGACAACGGCGTGTCGTTCAGCTTTCTCGGAGTGTTTCAGGAGGCGGTCGAGCAGGTGGCGCCCGCCGCCGACACGCTCCCCAGCGCGGAGAACCATCCGGGGGACACCGGCCGGATCGTCGATCTCGAGCAGATCCTGGCGATCCCCAACGACACCAACTTGGACGGCGATGCCGACGGCGGCTTCCTCGGCATGCAGAACAACCTCGACACCCAGAGCATCAACGTCGAGGGGGTGAACGTGAAGATCGTCATTCCGGGTGCCACCATCAATCCCGTCGCGACCGACTTCGTCGCGCTCGGCATCCGCCTCGGCCCCGCGAAGGTCGCCGAGGGGGAGACGTTGACCAACCAGGCGTTCGCGCAGACGTTCTTCGTGCAGTCGGACGTGATTGCGTTCCTCAACCAGAATCCGAACCTCCTCCCGCCGAAGCCGTTCACCATGAACATCGTGATGCGGCTCACGGGAACGAGTGACAGTGGCGACAGTTTCGATTCCAACGAGTTCACGTACACCGTGACCGTCGTGCCGAGCACCCTGGTGCCGGTCCCTGTGGCGACGCCGTGATGGGGAAGGGAAGAGGAGGACGACCCATGAAAAAGCACTGGCAATGGTTCGGCGCAGCCGGCGCCGTCGCGATGCTCGCGGTTCTCGCGGTGAGCTGTGGCGGGACCGGAGGCGGCGGCGGTCATTCCGGCAACCCGGACGTGCAATTCATCCTCAACAGCAACAACGCGGGCCGGCTGATCCTCAACATCGACCCGGCGGAAGTCGATGCCAACAAGTCGGATCGCATCGGCCTGGTCGCGACGTTGACGGACAACCTCGGTAACCCGCTCATCGGCGTGATCATGACGTTCACGTCCGACATCCCCGACATCAGCTTCATTCCGGGGGGGAACTCCGGCGGTCGAAATTTCGGCCAGGCAGTCACCGACTCGCACGGCAATGCGGACATCATCGCCGTCGCCGGATCGACGCCGACCGGGACGGGCGCGATCGTCGGGACGGGCGCGATCTTCGCGCGACCGCCGCTCGCGTTCGGGCTGCGGGCGCAGACCGCGATCACCCTCCTCGACGTCGGGTTCATCGATAGCGCCGTGTTTTCCGTGATTCCGGCGTCGGCGGACGTCACGGAGCCGGCGCCGGGCACAGTCGTCTTCTTCAACATCACCGGCGGCACGCCGCCCTATGAGCTGAAGAACGAAGTGAGTGGGATCGGCGCGGCGGTCATCAGCCAGCACTGCCTTCCCGGTTGCACCGAGAACGGCGGCGTCCTCTGCATCGGCAGTCCGTGCCAGAGCGACGTCGACTGTGGCGCCGGTTCGCCCGATGGTACCTGCGTGGGACCGATCAGCCGGTGTCTCGCGAGCTGCCACGGTACCAACTGTGCAGGCTCGCGCTGCGCCGTCGACGCCGACTGCAACGACGGCTCGCCGACGCCGGCGAACGTCTGCAAGGATTCCGGTCAATCGATCGCCTACATCATCAGCGCATCCGGCGCGGCCGGCACGCACGTCTTCACGGTGGAGGATTCGATCGGCGAAGCGATCGCGGTGACCGTGAACGTGAGCTTCGTTTGCGGCAACGGTGTCGCGCGTGGCGCCGAGCAGTGCGACCTCGGCGACGTGCGTGGCCAGACCTGCACGTCGCTCGGCTTCGCCGGTGGCGGTACGCTTGGCTGCGACAACAAGTGCGAGTTCGACACCTCGAACTGCGAGGCGGTGGGGCCGAGTCCGGGGGCGACGCCGACCGGTCCGACGCCGACCGGCGTGACACCGACCCCGACCCCTGGTGGCGGTGGGGTGACGGCGACGCCGACGGGACCGACGACGACGCCGACGCCCGGCATCGGCCTACCGAGCAACCTGACCTTGGCGCTGCTCACGGCCTGCGCCGGCGACAACGGCAACGGCACGTTGACGACTATCGTCGCCGCGACGGTCACCGACACCAACAGCAATCCGGTGCCGAACAATACCTCGGTCGCGTTCAGCATCGCAGCACCGTCCGGTGGCGCGGTGATCAGCAGTCCGTCGGGGACGAACACGGATCCGACCTGCGACGTCTCATCCTTCGTGACGGCGTGCATGGTCGTGACCAACCAGCCCGGCGTGGCGAACACGTGCATCACGTACCCCGTCGGCCAGTCGGGTACGCTACGGAGCGTAACGGGCGTGTCGGGTGCGGCGAACGACACCCGGAACATCACGCTTCCCTGAGTCGCGGATTGGGGGAGCGCGACGGCGTCATGCCGTCGCGCTCCCTCGCCTTCGCTTCGATCTTGACCCACTACCCATCGATCCCTAGAGTCGTCGGCTCGGAGGGTCGAGCATGAGCGCCAGGGGTGTCGAGGACGCGCGCGCGCGCGGCAAGACCGTACTCGTCTTGCACGGCCCGAACCTCAATCTTCTCGGCCGGCGCGAGCCCGACGTCTACGGCGCGCTCACGCTCGATCAGATCAACGAGCGCCTGCGCGCGCTCGCGGCCGAGCTCGGCGTCGAGCTCGAGATCTTCCAGTCGAACGTCGAGGGCGATCTCGTCGACCGCATCCAGGAGGCGGTCGGTGTCGTGCACGCGATCGTCATCAACCCCGCGGCTTACACGCACACCAGCATCGCGATCCGCGACGCGATCCTCGCGGTCGGCCTCCCGGTCGTCGAGGTGCATCTCTCGAACCTCTCCCGCCGCGAGGAGTTCCGGCAGCGCTCGTTGATCAGCGACGTCGCCGTCGGGCAGATCATCGGCTTCGGTGCCGACAGCTATCTCCTCGGGCTGCGGGCGGCGGTACGCGTCATGGCCAACTCCCGCAGCCGCTCCTTGAAGACGCGACGACCGCTGAAGGCGCGTCGACCCGCGTGACGCACCCGCGGCGCGCCACCGCCGCCGTGCTGCTGACGCTCGCCGTAGCCTGCGGCGCCGGATCCCCGGCGCGCCTCGAGCTCGGCGCGGTCGCCACCGAAGCGGGTGCGTCGCGCACGGTGATCGCGCGCGTCGAGATGCGGAACGCCGGCGCGCGGGAGCTGCTGCTGCACGGCGTACGGCTCGACTGTGGATGCCGTCTCGACGCGGCGTTGCCGGATGCGCTCGCGGGCGGTGAGCGCGCGACGCTCGTCGTGCGCTGCCGGAGCGGCGGGGACGCGACGGCGCGTCCGCGCGAGATCCGTCTCTCGTCGAGCGACCGCGAGCGCCCCGAGGTGGTGGTGGGGGTCCCGCTGCCGGAGAGCGGCCGCGTCCTGGCCGAGCCGCCTGCGCTCTACTTCGGCTACGTGCCCGTCGGCGCCAGCGCCGCTCGCGACCTGGCGTTGCCCGCGGACGGCGCCGGGGCCGCAGACGCGCCGCCGATCGCGCGCGCGCCCGAGCTCCAGATCGAGCCGCGCCCGTCGCGTGCCGACGGCCGCCGCGTCGTGCGTGTACGCTTCGCCCCGCGCGCCGCGGGGCCGTTTCGTGGCACGCTCGCGCTCGGTAGGGAGGTGGACGCCGTCCCGGTGAGCGGCATCGGGTATCGCAGCGTGCTGGCGTTTCCCGCCGAGGTGACACTGCCGAGCGAAGTCACGGCGGGCGCGCCGCCGCCGGTCACGCTGAAGAACGTCGGTGCGACGCCGTTCGAGATCACCGCGGTCGAGGTGCCGCCCGGCCTCGCGGCCGATCTACTGACGACGGCGCCGGGACGGGAGTTTCGGCTCGTGCTGCGCGCCCACGGCCGTCTCGCCGCCGAGGGCGGCGCGATCCGTCTCCACACCAGCGACCCCGACGAGCCCCTCGTGACCATTCCGGTCCGCGACGGCGACGTCTGATGCGCGAGGTCGGCGTCAGCGTGCCGGCCGGGCGGCCGTTCGACGTCGTCGGCGTTGGCCTGAACGCCGTCGATCACCTGTGCACGGTCGCGACGTTCCCGACGTTCAACAGCAAGCTGCAAATGACGTCGTACGCCTGCCAGCCGGGCGGACAGGTCGCGACCGCGATGGTGGCGTTGCAGCGCTGGGGATGTCGCACGGCGTACATCGGGAGCTTCGGCGACGGCATCATCGGCGAGCTGTCGCGACGTTCGCTCGCGGAGGAGGGTGTCGACTTGACGGGCGCCGTGCAGCGCCGCGGCGTCGCCAACCAGATGGCCGTCATCCTCGTCGACCAAGCGTCCGGCGAGCGCACCGTCCTCATGCACCGTCCGGCGGCGCTCGTCCTCGAGCCCGACGAGCTGCGCCACGACCTCGTGACCGCCGGCCGCGTGCTTCACCTCGACGGCTACGACCTCGACGCCGCGCTCGCCGCCGCCGAGTGGGCGCGCGGCGCCGGCATGCCCGTCGTCGTCGACCTCGACACCCGCTCGGGAGCCGTCGAGCGGCTCGTCGCCGCGAGCGATGTCGTCATCGTCTCGCACGAGTTCGCCGAGCAGTTCACCGGCGTCGTCGAGCCCGAGCGCGCGATCGAGCGCCTCGCCGCCGCGACCAGCGCGCCCATCGTCGCCATCACGCTCGGTGCCGCCGGCGTCGTCGCGCGCTCGCGCGCGGGCACGCTGCGCGTCCCCGCGTACGCCGTTCGGAGCGTCGACTCGACGGGCGCCGGCGACGTCTTCCACGCCGGCTTCATCTACGGGATGCTCGCCGACTGGCCCCTCGAACGCGCACTGCGCTTCGCGAACGCCGCCGCCGCGCTCAAGTGCACGCAGGTGGGCGGCCGCCCGGGGATTCCCACGGTCGCCGCGGCGGAGACGTTGATGACGGGTCCTCCACCGTGCTGACGACGGCGTCGCGCCCGGTAGCGGGGGCCTGAGCACCACCACCAACGCCGCGGGCGGCGTTGCGACGTCGGGGCGGCGTTGGTACCTTGACGCGTCTCCCCACCGGGTCGCGACGGCCTTGGTGGGCGGTCGTGTATGCAGCGTCTCCCAAAG
>JBGOSW010000270.1:0-5445 GCA_041476145.1 Binatia bacterium | reverse complement strand
CTCGAGGAGCCGGCGCACGTTGTAGCCGCCCTTCTTGCGCAGCAGATAGTCGGCGGCGAAGTACGCCTCGGCGTAGGCGAGGCTCGCGTCCTCGCGTCCGAGCTCGGTGAAACCGCTCTCGAGCGCCGAGAGCGGCACCAGACCGTCTTGGGCGAGCGCCATGCGCAGGCGGCCAGCGCGCCCCGGTTCCTCCGTCTCTTCGGCGACCTGGGCCAGTCCCTCGTTCAGCCACACCGGCGCCTTGCCGCGGCTGAGCGTCACGATCGCCGCGTGCGCGTATTCGTGGCGCAGCGTCCGTGCCACGCGTTCGTTGCCGTGCGCGAGGCCGCCCACGGGGAGCTTGATGCGACCGTCGTAGACGGCGCCGCTCCAATGCGGTGAGTTCGTGATCTCGCGAAACTCCTCGTCGGGATACAGGATCACCTCGAGGCGTTCGAGGGGATAGTAGGCGAACCGCGCGCCGACGCGCCGGTACGCGTCCTCGAGCGCGTTCAGCACGATGCGCCCGGTACCGACGTTTTCGTGGCCCTCGAACTTGAGGACGAAGTGCGAGCTCGCGAGTGACTGGAAGTCGCGCTCCGCCTCGGCGTCGCGGCGCAGGCGCTCCACGGTGGCGGCGAGACCGGGACGGTCGGCGCCGGCGGCGACGGCATGGTCGAACATGGCGAGCGCGCGCTCCTGATCGTGCCGCTCGAGGTAGATACGCCCGAGCGTGAGGTAGGTCTCGACGTCGTCGCCGCCGGCGGCGAGCGCCTGCTCGAGCGTCGTCTGCGCGAGGTCGAGATTGCCGAGACGATAGTAGGCGTAGCCGAGACCGCGTCCGATCTCGGGGCGATCCCCGAGTTGCCGTGCCTCGACGAAGCGCGCCACCGCCTGATCGAAGTGCTCGGCGGTGATGTCGGCGAAACCGGCATTGATGAGGGCGGCCTGCAGATTCCGCCCGTAGAGCGCGTTCTCGGGCTCGAGCGCGTGGGCTTCGCGGAGCAACGCGATCGCCTGCGTCGACTCGCCGCGCGCGGCGAGGTCGACGGCGGTGCGGTTCTCGACCTCGGCTGCAGACGGCGCGCTCCCGGACGCGCCCTCTTCCGCGGCGTCCGATTCCACCGGGTCGGCGTCGGCGAGGGAATCGGCGTTCGGCGTTTCGGAGCCGGCGTCGGCGCCGTTGGGAGAGGGGAGTGCCGCGAGCCGAGCACGCTCCTCGTCGGTGGCGACGCTCCGTGCCGACGGCGCCGCTCGGCGCGACGTGACACCGTCGCGCCCGCCGCCGAGGAACCAGACCGTGCTCCATGCGAGCGCGGCGCCGAGCGCCGTCGCCAGCGCGAATTGCGGAACGACTCTTCGCACGCGCACGTCGTCCAGACGCCGCGACGTTCAGTGCACGTTGCGCGGCAGGTCGGTCGCCTCGGCGGTCACGCCGAAGGCGGTCTCGTACCGCTGGATGTTCTCCTGCAGCGCGCGCACGATCCGCTTGGCGTGCTCCGGCGTCGTCACGATGCGTGAGCGCAGGGTGGCGATCGTCTGCCCCGGCGCCGCCTGCTGCGGCTGCACGAAGAGGAAGTCGAGAACGAACTCCTCCTTGCGGTGGCTGACCATCATGAGATTGGCGTAGACGCCGAGACTCGTCACCGAGTCGGCCTGAATCGCCATCTGATGCTGGTGGACGTGGGGACGCACGTCTGCTGCGTCGCGTTCGTCGTCGCTCATGCGGACGCTCCTTCGGCGCCGACCAGCGCCGTGAACTGCGCGGCGAAACGCGGTCCGGTGCCGCGTTCCTCGTGCTTGAAATACACGAACGCCTCCTGCCAGCCGGCGGTGCCGATCCGCTCGGCCCAGCCGCGGAGCGTCTCCTCGTCGTAGACCGCCCGACGCAGGCGGAAGTAGCCGAAGGGCGCAGTCACCTCGAAGGGGGTCGTGCGCTCGTCGGTGTCGGCGATGCAGAGCGCGACCCCGAAGCGTCGCAGAACCTCGTAGGTGTCGTCGGCGTGCCACGAAGGATGCCGGAACTCCATCGTGGACATGAGTCCGGTCGGGAGGTCGTGCAGGAAGACTTCGAGCAGCTCGACGTCCTTCTTGAGGAAGGGCGGGAGCTGAAAGAGAAGCGGGCCGAGCTTCGGTCCGAGCGTCTCCGCGATCTCGCAAAACGACGCCAGCGTGTCCTCGATGCTGCGCAGGCGCTGGTCGTGGGTGATCCGGCGCGGTGCCTTCAGCGAGAAACGGAAGCCGTCGGGCGTCTCCCGCGCCCAGTTCGCGAGGATGCGCACCGTCGGCATGCGGTAGAAGGTGTAGTTGATCTCGACGGTTCTGAACTGCTGCGCGTAGAACGGCAACATGCGCTTGTCGACGATATCCTCCGGATAAAACGATCCCTTCCATTCCTGATAGTTGTATCCCGACGTGCCGATCCAGTAGTGCGCCATGGGTTCTGAGCTCGAGTCCGCGTCACGAATGATCCGCTACGCTCGGGCCATTATCGACGCCGCTTGGCCGCTCGGCAAGCGGCGCCGGCCGGCGGACGACGCGAGCCACGGGGCGCGTTGCAATCCGTGCAGCGAGCACCTACCGTGAACGACGTCGTGAGACGCTACACGCTGCGTGCCGATCCGCGGCGCGAAGGGGCGGAGTTCCGCATCGCCTACGCCGAGGAGCTGAACCCGCAACAGCTCGACGCCGCGACGACCCTCGATGGGCCGATTCTCGTGGTGGCGGGCGCCGGCAGCGGGAAGACGCGGACGCTCGTCTACCGCGTCGCGCGTCTCGTCGAGTCGGGCGTGCCGCCGGGTGCGATCCTGCTCTTGACGTTCACGCGCAAGGCCGCCGAGGCGATGTTGCGGCGTGCCGGCGCGCTCGTCGGCGGGAGCTGCGCGCAGGTCGCCGGCGGCACGTTCCATTCGTTCGCGCACCTGACGTTGCGCCGCCACGGTCAGGCCGTCGGGCTCTCCTCGGGATTCACCATCCTCGACCGCAGCGACAGCGAGGACGTGATCAACCTGCTCCGCAGCGAGCTCGGTCTCGACCGCAAGGAGAAGCGCTTTCCCCGCAAGCAGGCGGTGACGGCGCTGTACAGCATGGCGGTGAACCGGCAGGCGACGCTCGTGGATCTGCTCACCGAGGAATATCCGCATCTCTACGACCAGCTCGACGCCATCGTCCAACTGCATGCACGCTACGTCGAGTTCAAGGCGCGACGGCAGCTCGTCGACTACGACGACCTCCTGGTGAAGCTGCGCGACGCGCTCGCCGAGCCGGCGCTCGCGACGCACCTCGGGCGACAGTATCGCTACCTCATGGTCGACGAGTACCAGGACACGAACGTCCTCCAGGCGGACATCGTGCGCCGCCTCGCGAGCGCGCACGACAACGTCATGGTCGTCGGCGACGACGCGCAGTCGATCTATGCGTTTCGCGGCGCCGACGTCCGTAACATCATGGAGTTCCCGCAGCGGTTTCCGGGAACGCGTGTCATCACGCTCGACCAGAACTATCGCTCCACGCAGCCGATCCTCGACCTCGCGAACGCGATCATCAACCGCGCGCCCGAGAAGTACACGAAGAACCTGTTCACGGTGCGCGGCGACGGCGAGCGCCCGGCGCTGGTGCAGGCGCGGGACGAGCCGGAGCAGTCGCACTTCGTCGCGCAGCGCATCCTCGAGCTGCGCGAGGAGGGTGTGCCTCTCGGCGAGATCGCCGTCCTTTTTCGCTCGAGCTTCCATTCCTTCGATCTCGAGATCGCGCTCAGCCGACGCAACATTCCCTTCGTGAAGCGCGGCGGGTTTCGCTTCGTCGAGAGCGCGCACGTGAAAGACGTGCTGGCGCATCTGCGGGTGGTCGAGAATCCGGAGGATGCGGTCTCGTGGCACCGCATCCTGCTTCTCCTCGAGGGCATCGGTCCGAAAAGCAGCCAGGATCTGCTGGCACGCATCGGCGGCGTGCCGCAGCCGTGGGAAGCGCTCGCCGCTGCGCCCGGTCGAGGCAAGGCCGCGGGCGAGGTGCAGCGCCTCGCGCAGCTTCTCGGCGAAGTGGCGGCCGCTGCGACGCCTGGCGAGCAGCTGGGGCGGATCCTCGCGTACTACGAACCGGTGCTTCGCCGGCTCCATCCCGAGGACTATCCGAAGCGCGAGCGCGACCTCGAGCAGTTCGCGGTGATCGCCGAGCGCTACCGCAGCACGACGTCGCTGCTCGCAGACATGGCGCTCGAGCCGCCGACGGACAGCGTCGCCGGCGTCCTCGCCGGCGACGGCGAAGACGAAGGCATGGTCACGTTGTCGACCATCCACTCGGCGAAGGGCCTCGAGTGGCACGCGGTATTCGTCCTGTGGGCGGCCGACGGCCGCTTCCCGTCGATGTACGGCGTCCAGGACGACGCCGACATCGAGGAGGAGCGCCGCTTGATGTACGTCGCAGTTACGCGGGCGAAGGACCGGCTCTATCTCACTTACCCGATCGAGGTGTACGACCGCGGGCTCGGCCTGATCCTCGCCAAGCCCTCACGATTCGTGGAGGGTCTCGGCGCGGACCTTCTCGAGCCGGTCGCGCTCGTCGACGAGGCGAGCGATTGAGCACGGGCTCGCCGCAGCGCCGAGCAGGGGTCGTGATTTCGCGCTGTTGGGGCGGGGGGAGGGCCGAATCTCCTTCGCCCCCAAGGGTGGCGGTCGCCATGGCCATGATGATACGATGCGAGATCTTGGACTACGCGGGTCGAGGGGTCACGCGTCGGAAGCGCCGGGATGGAGCAGAGAGGAGTGGGGTCATGAGCCGGGGTTCGTACACTGTCCTCGCAACGCTCGTGGTGCTGCTGGCGGCCTCGGTCGCCCGCGCCGAGGTATTTCCGGTACCGGCGTCGATCCATGACATGCGCACCCCCCACGAGGAGGTGCACGTCCTGCGGACCCTCGCCGACGGGATGCCTCTCGGCGAGCAGCGGTTCGAGGCGGTGGTCGAGCACGACCTCCTCGCGCTCACGGTGGTGACGCAGTTCGCGAACGGCGAGCAATGGGACGAGCACGCCGAGATGGACTTGAGCGCCGGATACCGCGCCAAGGAGTTTCACAAGATCGGCCGCCTCGGGGGCAAGGTGATCGCGGAGCAGCGGGTGGACTTCGCAACCGGTAAAGTCTCGTGGCTGCGCGACGGGCAGCGCGGCGAGTGCACCCTGGTGCTCACGCCCGATACCTACGTCGGACCGATGCTCGGCGTCGTGCTGGCCGACGTACCGGACGCGGCGCTCGGGGCCGCCTCTCTGCAAACGATCGTTTTCCGGCCCGATCCGAGCGTCTACACGCTCCGCGCCGACGTCGTCGATCAGGAAAACTTCAAGATCGGCAACGTCAGTGAGCCGACGACCAAGGTTCGGCTGAAGGCCGACCTCGGCCCGGTGCAGAACGTGGTCTTCGCGAGCCTCATCCCTACGCACTACTTCTGGTTCACGCGCGAGAGCCCGCCCGAGTT
>JBGOSW010000269.1:0-5469 GCA_041476145.1 Binatia bacterium | reverse complement strand
CCGGAAGGAGGCGCGCACGCGGGAAGCGCGCCCGCGCCACCTGCTCGAGATGGCCGCCGCGGTTGACGGCGATCGTGCGCTCGGGACGGTCGAACCCGCGCGCGGCGGCCGCGGTCCCGCCGTCGCGTCCGTCCGCATCCGCGTCCTCCGCCGACCCCGCGACGGCGAGAACCGCCTCGGCGCGTGCGACGGTCGCGGTCATGATGCCGGTGACGAGGCGGTCGGGACGTACGGTCACGCCGCTCATCACGACGTCGAAGTCTCCCGCCGCGAGACGTGCCGCGAGCTCGGGCCAATGAAACGGCACCAGGACGAGCGCGCGACCACGGTCGGCGGCGTAGGCGCGCGCCACCTCGACGTCGAAGCCGGCGCGCGTGCGGTCCGCGGTGGAGAACGAGAACGGCGCGTAGTCGCCGCTCGTGCCGACACGCAGCGCGGCGGGGGCGGGCGGCGCGCTCGCGCGTGGTGCCGGCGCGTGCGGCGGCGCGCAGGCGGCGAGCGTCGCGAGCGCGAGCACCGCTACGATGCCCGCTCGTTGACCGCGTCGGGTGCGCGACGTTAGAACGCGAGGAGGACGATGACCGAGCCGGCGACAGCGACGCGCAACGAAACCAGCGCCGTGCGCGAGGCGCACGTCTTCGACGTGCGCGCGTTGCAGGCGTACATGGAGCGGTACGTCGCGGGATTCCGCGGCGCGCTCGACGTGCGCCAGTTCGTCGGTGGGCAATCGAATCCGACCTTCCTCCTCGCGGCGGGCGGCCGTGAGTACGTCATGCGGAAGAAACCGCCGGGGAAGCTCCTCGCCTCCGCGCATCAGGTCGACCGCGAGTACCGCGTCATCAGCGCCCTCGCCGCGACCGACGTGCCGGTGGCGCAGACCTACGCTCTCTGCGAGGACGAGAGCGTGATCGGCAGCGCGTTCTACATCATGGAGTACGTGCGCGGCCGGATCTTCCGCGATCCGCAGCTTCCCGGCGTCGCGCCCGCCGAGCGCACCGCGATCTACGACGACATGAACGACGTGCTGGCGCGGCTGCATCGCGTCGACTACGCCGCCGTCGGCCTCGCCGACTTCGGCAAGCCGGGGAACTACTTCGCGCGTCAGATCGGTCGTTGGTCGAAGCAGTACGAAGCCGCGAAGACCGACGTCGTCGAGCCGATGGACAACCTGATCGCGTGGCTCCCGACCCACATTCCCCCCGGTGACGAGACCTGCATCGCGCACGGTGACTTCCGCCTCGAGAACTCGATCTATCATCCGACCGAGCCGCGCATGATCGCACTGCTCGATTGGGAGCTTTCCACCCTCGGTCATCCGCTCGCCGACCTCGCCTACAACTGCATGCTCTACCACGTGAACAGCCCGACCCAAGGGACGTTGATGGATCTCGACTACGCCGCCGTCGGCATCCCCAGCGAGTCCGACTACGTCGCCGCGTATTGCCGGCGCACCAGGCGTAGCGGCGTCGAGCACTGGGAGTTCTACGTTGCCTTCGCGCTCTTCCGCCTGGCGTCGATCGCGCAGGGCGTCTACCGGCGCGGGCTCGACGGCAACGCCAGCTCGACGCAGGCCGGCACGTACGGCGCGGTGTGCGCGTTCCTCGCGACGACGGCGTGGACGATGGTCGCCCCGCGGACCTGAGATTGTGGTCGAGTCATCAGCCTAGCATGATGCGTCGCGAGGTGACGCGATGAGCATGAGACGAGGGTCCGTGATGGTAGTGTTGGTGCTGGCGCTCGGCTGTGGCGGGGGCGGCGGCCACTCCGGGCCGCCGCAGGCGGCGACCCCGGAGTTTCGCGCCATCGCCGGGATCTCCATGGGCGCCTACGGGGCCTTGAATCTCGGCACGAAACACCCCGAGCTCTTCGGCACGATCGCATCGCTCGGGGGCCCCGTCGATCTGACGCAGCTCTTGCGTGACACTGCCGTAGGCATCCGGGTCGCGCCACAGACCTCGATTCCGACGACGATCGGCGATCCCACGACGTTCGATCACCAGCTTCCCTACCCGGGACGCGACCTGCGCATCTCCGAGATCAAGGACCTGGTGCTGGCATTGGGGAATCCCTTCCTGCACCATGCCGATCCCGCGCATCAGTATCTCGCTTCCGACTCGGAGCCCGCACGACTCCTCATGGACGACGCGGTCGGTCCGTTCACGATCCCCGGCGACGCGCGCGGATTTCTGGACGGCGGTGATGCCAACAGGAACGGCCTCCGGGAGACGTCCGAGTCGCCGACGCTCCCGACCGACGTCCTCTTGGCCGCACGCGGGTCCCTCCACGGGATCGCCGGGGTCGACGGCACCGTGCTCGGCGACCGCGCGCTCGCGGACCTCGATGGCGACGGCGTGTTCGATGTCGGCGACGACATCGTCGCGAACTTCTCGGAGCCGTTCACGGATCCCAATGGCAACGGTGTCTTCGAGCCGGAGCTGGGGGAAACCTTCACGGATGTCGGCCTCGACGGCGTCGCCGGCACGGGAGACTTCGGTGAGGGGAACGGCGTCTTCGACTACGATCCCGACCGTGCGCACTGGCTTGCCGAAGACCCGCTCTCCCGACTCGCGGGGCTATCCGCGGCGCAGATCGCGACCCAACGCATCTACATGGACGTCGGCACGAAGGACGAGTTCGGGTTCGCGCGGCACTACGCTAACCTCGTCGCCGTCCTGCAGGCGAAGGGTCTCACGGTCAAGATCGATGACGGGTTCCCCGGCAACTGCACCGATCTGCCGAAGCTCAACGCACCGTTCCGACTCGTCCGCTACGATGCGGGGCACGTCGGCTTCCGAGCCGTCGACCCCGGCGATCTCCTGAATGGCGATCCGTGCGGCGACGCGACGGTCTGGCAGCGGATCGTCAACCTGATCGCGTTCCTGAACGAGAGCTTCGCCGACGGTGTCTTCGGTGTCGGCGGCAAGATTCTCGACCTGCCGAACCCGGATCCGACCGGCGACATCGTGCGCGGGGAGCTCCCGTCCCCGGCGCTCGCGAGCGGCGGCGGCGCGGTGCCGATGCGGCCCATCCTGGTCTATCGTCCGCCGGCGTTCTTCCGCGGCGACGGTCACTTTCCGATCGCGTACTTTCTCGGCGGCTACGGTCAGGAGCCCGACGACTTCCGGCAAATCCAAATCTTGCTCGATGCTCTCATCATCAACGGGCAGCTGCAGAACATGTTCTTGGCATTTCTCCCCGGCGCCGGTGGATATGAAGGGTCATTTTACGTGAACCACGTGGTCTCCGAGTCGCAGGCCCCGGGTGTGCCGGCGGTGACGTCGGGCCGCTACGAGGACTCGATCCTCGAAGATCTCATCCCCGTCATCGAGCGCGACGTGTGCAAGGGCCGGGTGCGCTGACCCTGCGTGCCGTTGCCGCGGTTCGGCGTCAGCACTCGGTCATGCGCCTCACGCTCGGAGTTCATCGGCAATTCCCCCAGGGTTAGTCGTGATCAAGCCGTCGACTAGTTGATGCCACGGCGCACGACCGTTGTCGTGCAATCCAGCCTCGCGACTGGCAGTGTACGAGGGATGCCGATTTTGACGATGTCGAGCGCGGGGAGATCGATCCGAAGCTCTATAACGAGCCGATGTTCCGGTATCTCAATCGGTCGGCACTACCTGAAGCCGCCAGAATCCGTGAAACCATAGAGGCGTGGTTCGCGCGATTTCCCGATGAGGGGAAGCCCGACATGCAAAGTCGACTCCGCGCGCAGGACGACATCCCGCATGCCGGAGCGTTCTTCGAGCCGTGAAACATTTGCTGGATGCGGTGCAGCTTCGCGCAGTTCTGCAACATGGCGCTGGACTCCGACGGCGGCGAAAGGCCTGACTTTTCGCGACTTGCTCGCCATTCCGTAGAGCGCGCTGAGGGCAAGATTCTTGCAGTAGCATCTGCGAATCGAAAGGAGACGTTCCATGTCTAGAGCCCTAACGATGCTTCGGATTGCCAGCGTGACGATCAGCGTCATCGTCCTCCTGAGAGCCCCCGCAGCCGATGCTAACAGCCCCAACCCGGTCAAATGCAAGATCGCGATCTCGAAGATCCTCATGAAGCTGACGACAGCCGCCACCAAGTGCGCGCAGCGAGAGACTCAGGGCGGCGTCCCCCGCGCGGACTGCACGATCGGCACATTCGGCCAGCACACCCCCCAGAACCAGTGCACTGCCGCCTTGAACCACACCGGGGTCGGAGGAACCGAGCTCTGCACCGGGAACGCAACTCAAGCGGCTTACGTCGGCCCAGACGCGGCGACCAACTGTGCCGCAATCCCGCCTGCAGCGTGGGCGGCATTCGACGCGATTCCGAATTAGGTCTTCTCGTCGTCCGGAGGGAATCCAAGACATCGGACCGGCTCTCTTCGCGTTTCAGGAGTAGAAGGGCGAATGTCCGAGAAGGGGCATCATGTTGCCTACGACCCGCCCGACGCACCGCGGAATGGACACCGTCGCAGCCAACAAGCAGGTCGGCCTACGACCCCGAGCGACTCCGTATCTCGGCGGTGAGCTCGCGGCACACCCGGAGGAGCTCCGCCGCGGGTCGTGACGCGCGCGTCTGATTCGAGCCGGCCGGCGTCGAAACGCCGGCCGGTGGAGACTCTCCGAGGGATCGTCGATCTCGACGTGGATCGCAGCAGCAGATAGCTCGTTCACTGTCACGCGCCGCCGCACCGGCACGCGGAGGGCAGGCGTGAATGGCGCTCGAGGATGGTTCGACGCCGAGATCAGCACTGGCCGGGTCGCTTGGCCGGCGCGATGAGACCCTCTCGACGACATCGGCGCGCGAGGCGCGCGCGTAACGCCTAGCCCTTGGCCAGCGTGGCTGACAATTGGTCAGCAGTCACGATCGGACAGGGGAACTTGCTTGCGGGGGTGAGCAGATCCCGGTCGCCGGTGGCGAGATAGTCCGCCTTGCCGACGACCGCGAGCTGCAGGAACGGCACGTCGAATGGATCGCGGCACGCCGGTGTCTTCGGCGGTCTGTTCGGCATGCGCACGGTGACGCAGAAGGGAAGGTAATCGGCAAGCAATTCCCTTTGCTGCTCGGGGGAGAGCTTGAACTTCGGATAGGTGAGCGCGTGCATGAGCTCGGAAACCGTGGCCGTGGACACGAGTGGCTGGCAGCGCGCGTCGTGCCAAGCGCAGCGCCGCGCCGCGAGGCGGCCGTGTGTGAATACCAGTGCCGAGAGCACGAGGTTCGTGTCGAGCACCACACGGGGCGCGCGACTCATTTCCGTGCGCGCGTCGACGTCTTCCGAGCCGGCCGCCGTGCCCACGCGACGGCGTCGGCGATGTCCAGCTCGTCGAGACCGAGTTCGGCGAGCTTCGCGCGCACGGCGTCGGCGCGCTGGATGCGCACCGGAGTGAGGATGATCCGACCCTCTCGTGCTTCCACCTCGAAATATTCGGCCGCCCCGACGGCGGCGGTAATGCGCTTGGGCAGGGTGAGTTGATTCTTGGCGGTGACCTT
>JBGOSW010000268.1:0-5485 GCA_041476145.1 Binatia bacterium | reverse complement strand
GACTGGCAGCGTCTCGACGGAACCGACACCGTGCTGGTCGACGTCCGGAACGCGGACGAGTACGCCGCCGGCCACCTCGACGGCGCAATCCACATTCCGCTGGCCGAGCTGCGCCGCCGGTACGGCGAGCTGCCGCGCGATCGGCCGCTCGCCGTTTACTGCGGCGTCGGCCAGCGCGCATACTACGCGACACGATTCCTCCTGCAGCGAGGATATCGCGCAGCGAATCTCTCAGGGGGCTATACGACGTACCGCGCACTTCGCGCCGTGGGCCTCGCGCCGCGATAGCGCGCCGGTCGCTCGCCCCGTCTCACGATCCGAGCCCGAGGAAACGCAGCATCATCGGCAGTCGGATCGTCGTCAGTTCGACCAACACCGCCAGGACCACGAGGCAGTACGCGAGAAACGCCGGCTTGCGGATCAGTTGCTCGGGATCCTTCACGATGCTGTTCGTCTCGAACGCGAGATGAAAGAACCAGGCGATGAAGGTCAGGACCAACGGCAGTCCGAGGAGGAGCTCGGGGTGATACTTGAGGGCGACGACCCCGTAGAGGAAGGTCGTGAGCGAGACGTAGACGATCATCCCGATCAGGAGGCCCTCTTCGGTATAGCGCGCGAACGTGACGCGATACGCCGACGCGTTCGTCGTCCCGATGAAACGCAGCTCCGCGAACCGTTTCGCCGTCATCAGGAACGCGCCGATCGCCCAATACGCGAAGATGAGCGATGAGGGCGGCCACGTCTGTGCGCCGGCACCGAACCATCCGATGAGGAGCCGGATGGGGTTGTTGACCGCCTCGCTCAACGCGTCGAGGTAGGGCACGTCCTTCGTCCGGAACGGCGGCACGTTGTACAGCACGCCCATGACGAGAAGGAAGGCGAGCGACTGGACCACGCGCCCTTCGAACAGCAGCCGGGCGCCCGCCAACGAGATCGCCGCGAGCGAGCACCCGAGGACGGCGCAGATCGGGGTCGAGACGACCCCTTGCGCGACGGGACGGAGCCGCTTCACGGGGTGGACACGGTCGAACGGCGCGTCGACGATCTCGTTGAGGATGTAGTTCGCCGATGCCGCGCAGCACGTCAGCCCGAACACGAGCGCGGTTCGCCACACCAACGCGACGCTCAATTGCGTCTGACCGGCCGCGACGGCGGCGATCGTGCCCATCAGCATGAACACGTTCTTGAACCAGTAGTCGACCCGCATCGTCCGCACGTACGGGCGGATGGCGGCGAATCGGTGACGGCGGCGTTCAGGATCGACGGGCATAGAGCTCGAAGGAATCTCCGAAGTTCACGCGGATCGGATACCCGAGCAGCCGCCGCCCGAGACCCGTCGCGCGCAGGCCGCGGAGGAGCGCGCGCACGGGCGCGACGCCGATGCGGGTGGCGAGGTACTCGACGCTGAAGGTCCATCCGTAGCGGCGTCGCACGACGATCTCGAAGCCGGTCTCCTGCAGGAGGCGCCACAGCGTCGTGTGGTTGAAGTAGAAGAGATGCGCCACGCGGTAGTGCCACCATCGCCGTCCGAGGAGCCGCGCGACGGCGGAGCCGACGTCCGGCGTCACCAAGCAGAGCAATCCGCCCGGCGCGAGCAGCTCGTGCGCCGCCTCGAGCGCCCGACGCGGACTGTCGAGGTGCTCGATCACGTCGACCATGGTGACGGCGTCGTACACGCGTCCCGCGAGCTGCGGGTGCGGAAAGCCCCCTTGAAGGATGGTGAGATCGTCCGCGCGTGCCGCGTGTGCGACCGCCCATGCCGAGGGCTCGACGCCCGCGACCGTCCAGCCGCGGTCGCGGGCGATCCGCAGCAGGATTCCCGTCGAGGCGCCGATGTCGAGAAGCCGACCGGGTGCTCCGAGGTGCTCTTCGAGTCGGCGGACGATGCGTTGGCAGGAGACCGAGCGACCGGCGACCTCCTGACAATATTCCGGATCCTGGACCGTCGCATAAAAGCCCTCGATCCTCGCTCCGGACGGTCGCGGGGACGCGTAGATCAGGCCGCAGCGCGCACAGGTGACGATCTGACCGGTGACGCCGTAGGCGTTGTCGGTGATGCGAAAATTGTCCGCGCCGACGTCGCCGCGGAGGCGAGACGGATACTTGATGCGCTGGTCGCGGGCGCCGCAGAGATCACAGGCTGCGACGGCGGTGGACGTTTCGGCGGGCGTCTCAGGCATCCGATCCTCGTGTCGTGCGGCGGCGGCGCTCGCGAATCGTCAGAGCGACGAGCGCGAGCGCGGTGAGAGACGACAGGAGCACGCCGCGCCTGAAGCTCGCCGGCGCGTACTCGAGAACGAGGGCGTGCTCTCCCGGTGGAACCACGACTCCCTGCACGAGTCCGTACGCGCGGTACAGCACGGCGGGCGTGCCGTCGACGTGGGCGCGCCACCCGGGAAGATCGGCCTGACTCACGACCAGCAAGGACGGCGCATCGCCGTCGACGCGCGTTCGCAGGCGCAGCGTTCCTGGCGCGTCTTCCACTACGTCTGCGTGCGCGGCGCTGCGTGGTGCGAGGGTCGAGGGCGGTGCGGGGAGCCCGTCACAGTCGACGAGCGCGAGCTCTTGCGGATCGACCTCGTTGCCGCGGAGCAGCTGTTGAATCTCGTTCGGGGTCCCGCATGCGGCTCTATCGACGAAGCGGAGGGGCGGCAGGTACTGCTCGCGTTCGAGGAGCTGCACGCCGCCGACGTTCCCGAGGCGAAGCGCGCGCACATCCGGCCGCAGCGTGTCCTTCGGCGGGATCCCGACGTAGCGGCAAGCGAGGACGTTCAACCGTTGATCACGCGGCGAGAGCAGCTGGCGTACCGTCGTGAAGAAAAGGCCGTCGTCGGTCATGACCAACTGCTCCGCGAGTGCGGACCACAGGAAGGGACAGCACCCGTGGATGACGGGCACGTGATAGGCGGTTCCCGCATCGGCGGCGAGGAACGAGTTGCGATACTCGGAAAACGCCTCGTTCGGGGCGAGGACGAGCACGTAGCGTGGCGCGATCCCTCCGCGATTCGACCGCAACCGCTCGATGAGCGCGGAGTCGGGTTGGTCGCGGTCGAACTCCTCCCACGTGGCGTGTCGCAGCACGTCGCCGCGGTTTCCGGCGAAGCTGGTCCATACGGCCACGACCGCCCACCCGACCGCCACCGTGCGCCGGCCGGTGAACGCGAGCCCGAGAAAGGGAAGGACGCCGAAGGCGGCAATGACGATGCGCCACGTCGGGTCGTGCGCATCCGGAACGCGGAACCCGTGCGCGACGAAGGGCGCGAGGTAGTACAGGCAGATTCCGAAGCCGGCGATGCTCGCCAGGACGACCACGACGCCGCTTCCCGGACGCCGTCGCACGAACGAGTCCGCGCCGAGCGCCGCGAGAACCGACAAGCACAGCGTGACCTCGAAGAGGTGCTTGAACGGATAGCGAAACGCGTGCAGTCCGGGAATTGCGTACACCAGACGGCTCAGTGGTGAGAACGCGCCGATCGCGACGAAGAACGCGACGACCAGCACCACGCCGAACGTCGTTCCCGCACGGGTTCGCGCGCGAATGCCCTCGAGGGCCAGCGCCGCCGCGAGGAGGCCGAGGTAACACGTCCCCGTCGTCGGAAACGGATGCAGCATGTCGATCGCGATCCCCGGGACGGCGAACCCGAGGATGACCCACGGCGACGCGGAAAACATTTGGAACTCCTTCAAGCTCACGCGAGCGGCGCGGCGTGACACCGCGGCGAGGTCGAACGTGGGAAGGAGCTGCATCGCCGCGAGCCCGAAGCCGACGACGTAGATCGCGGCGACCGCGACGAGCGCGCGCCACCAGCGATCCGCGGCGGTGCGCACGAGCGAAAGCGCGTACGCGCCGACGACGAGCGCGGCGTACACGCCGAGCTCGGGGTACCCGGCCAGCATCTGGAACATGACGGCGAGTCCGCCGACGGCCGTCCATCTCCAAAACGTGTCCCGCCGAAGCGCGGCATGGTGCACGGCGGTGAGGATGAGCGGTGTCCACGTGACGACGGCTTGGAGCTGAATCCACAGGCTGGTGATCCACACCATGAACCCGTTGGCGGAGAACACCAGCGCGCCGAGCATCGCTGCGACGACGTGCAGGTCCAAGGTGCGCAAGAACATGTACATGAACGCCGCGGCCAGAAGCGCGTGCAGCACTGCGCCTTGCTCCAGCGGTCGATAATGGTCGGCGTCCGGGTTGAACAAGAAGGGGATGTTCCCGGGATACAGGACGCCCGCCACGATGTCGGCGAGCAACGGGGCGCCCGCGCGCTTGTAGGGGTTCCACAACGGGATCCTTCCCGCGCGCCACTGGCGTGCCGCTTCGACCCGCAACGGATACGCGCCGCGGACGTTGTCATGGTACGCCGTCAATCGTTCCGTGCCCGTGAGCGCGCCGATGTTGAGCGCGAGCACCCCGGCGAGCAGAACCAACGGCGCCGTGATCCGCGCGAGTCGCTGTGCCGTGGTCATCAACGGGTGCCGTCGTCCACGCACTCGTTTACGGTTCCATGGGATGCGCCGCAACCGCAAGATGCCCGGCGCCGCGTCCGGCCGACGGCTGGTGATGCCGCGCCGACCGAGCTATGAAACCATCCCATGGCCGCCGACATCTACGACACGCCGGAGCACGAGCTCTTTCGCCGGACGGTGCGGAAGTTCGTGCAGGAAGAGCTGGCGCCGCGGGCGCGCGAGTTCGATCAGATGGGACGCATCGACAAGCGTCTCTATCGCAAGATGGGTGAGCTCGGGCTGCTCGGCCTGCGCTACGACCCGAAATGGGGCGGCTCGGGGCTCGACTGGTCGTACACCGCGGTGATGTTCGAGGAGATCGCAGGTTGCGACAATGCCGGCGTGGCGATGGGAATCACGGTCCAGACCGACATGGCGACGCCGTCCCTCCATCAGTTCGGCTCCGACGAGCTGCGCGCGCGCTATCTCGTGCCCGCCGTCAGGGGCGAAATGGTGGCGGCGATCGCCGTCACCGAGCCGGACGCGGGCTCGGACGTCGCCTCGATCAAGACGCGCGCCGTGCGCGACGGCGACGATTGGGTGATCAACGGCAGCAAGATCTACATCACCAACGCCGCCACCGCCGACTGGCTCTGCCTCCTCGCGGTGAACGACCCCGAGGCCGGCTACGGGGGCTTCTCGCAGATCGTCGTTCCCACCGACTCGCCCGGCTTCAGCTACCAGCTCCTCGACAAGATCGGAAACTGGGGATCCGACACCGGCCTCCTGTTCTTCGAGGACGTGCGCGTCCCGGTGACGAACACGATCGGCGACATCGGCCGTGGCTTCCAGCAGCAGATGATGCAGTTCCAAGACGAGCGCCTGATCGCCTGCATCAGCACCAGCGCCGGCTCCAAGGCGCTCTGGGAAGAGACCCGGCGCTACTGCGAGGAGCGCATCGTCTTCAAGAAGCCGCTCAGCAAGATGCAGGTGACGCAGTTCAAGCTCGTCGAGATGCTCACCGAGATCACCGCCG
>JBGOSW010000267.1:0-5510 GCA_041476145.1 Binatia bacterium | reverse complement strand
CTCTGCGAATCGTGGCAGCCGCTCACGGCGCAGCTCTGGGTGAAGATCTGCCGCTGGATGCGGTCGAAGGTGCCGCTGAAGAGCTGCTGCGCGCTGCAGTTGTCCGGCGCCGGATCGCAGCGCAGCTTCAGTCGGTCGACGTCACGGAACACTCTGCCGTCGATCAGGGTCGACAGCGTGACCATGCGCACGTCGCGCTTCGTCGACTTGCAGACTCCGGCGCCGAACGGCCCGCGGATTGCGACATGGAAGCTCGTCGTGGCGGTGCATTGCCCGGTGACGCTCGTCGGTGGATCGACCTCGTTGTGGATGCGCGCCTGGAGCGCCTGCAACTCCGGATTGAACTTCGGATCGCCGTCGTCGCTCGAGTGGTCGATCGTGATCGACTGCACACCCTGCATCGTGCAGATCGGGTCGAAGTTGCTGTTGGCGCAGACCGCGATCGCAAAGTCGCAGGCGCCGTTCACGACGCCGTCGGCGTCGCACGTCGGATCACCGTCCGTGCATCGGATGTCGCGCGGGTGTCGCGCCGGGCTATTGGCCGCCGCCTCGAAAACCGCGAGGCAGTCCGTACGCGGACTGCCGCCGCCGCCCACCGTGATCGCGCCCGCCGGCCGCGCCGGAGCGAGTGTCGCGCTCGCCGTCATCACGGCGACCAGCAACGTGCCGAGCGCGCTGCGCGCGACGACACCGCCATTGGCCCGCGCACGGCAGGTCAGAGAACCGACAGCGGATCGCGTGGGGCTCCCCGGCGCCGCAACGGCGTCTTCCGGTGTCGCAACGGTAACGCTCGTCGCAGACGTAACACCGGCGCCACAAAATGCGCTCGCGAAAGATCGCGAGGGCCATCGCGCCGGCCTCATGACTGTCCCACGGCTTCTCGCCACGCCGGGGTAGAGAGCAAGTAGCGCGCCCGCGCAGACGCGCCGCGAATCTGTCAGCGCGCGCAGCGTCGCGCATGGTCGGCGCCGCCGCGGTCGCGTACGCGAGTGCCGTATCGCGCCGGCGCGTCAGGGCGCGGCGGCGAGGCGCGAGGCCGTCCAGTCGCCGCCGGCAAGGACGATCGGCGCGCTCGCGGCGCTCGCCACCGCGATTTCACTCACGCAACGCGCGCAGGAACGCCGCGCCGTAGCGTGCGAGCTTCGCCGGCCCGACACCGGAGATCGCGAGCAGCCCCGCCTCGTCGGTGGGATGCGACGCCGCCATGCGCGCGAGGACGGCGTCGCTGAAGACGATGTACGCCGGGACGCTCTCGGCGTCGGCGAGCGCGCGGCGAACGGCGCGCAGGCGCTGGAAGAGCGCGTCGGCGTCGGGGTCGAGCTCGGCGACGTCGACCGCGGCGCGCGCCGCCGCACGAGCCCCCGCGGCCGGCGTAACGCCTTTCCTACGATCGACGGGCGTGCCGGCGAGCGCCGCCGCACGGCGCCCGCCGTGCGTCGCCGGTCCGGCATGCAGGAGGTCGAGGACGCTCGTCCCGCGGCAATGGTCGCACGCGCCGCCGCATGGCTCCATCGTCTCCTCGAAGTACGCGACCAACGCCTGGTACCGGCAACCCGGCGCATCGGCGAGCGCGAACATGCCGCGCGTCTTCTCGCGTGCCGCCGCGCGCACCGTCGCGTCTTCGATCTGCTCCTGGAAGCGCGCGTGGCCGACGACGTCGGCCCACGAGTAGAGCAGGATGCAGTCGCTCGCGAGCCCGTCGCGGCCGGCACGGCCGATCTCCTGGTAATAGCTCTCGATCGAGCGCGGCATCTCGCGATGGATCACGTAGCGGACGTTCGACTTGTCGATGCCCATGCCGAAGGCGATCGTCGCGACGACGACGTCCACCTCGTCGCGCGCGAAGGCATCTTGATGACGGGCGCGCACGGCATCGTCGAGGCCGGCGTGATACGGCACCGCGCGTATCCCGGCGGCGCGCAGGAACTCGGCCAGCGACTCGACGTTCTTCCGGCTGAGCGTATAGATGATGCCGCTCTCGCCGGCGCGGCGGCGGACGTAGGCGAGGATGTCCTTCCGCGACCCGCGGCCGTCGCCCTTCTTGTGCGCCCAAAGCGTGAGATTGGGGCGATAGAAGGACCCCTTGAAGCCGTCGGGCTTCACCATCCCGAGCTGGCGGATGATGTCCCCCGCCACCCGGCGCGTCGCGGTCGCGGTGAGCGCGAGGATCGGCACGCCGCCGAGCTCCTGTTTCAAGCCGCGCAGGCGGCGGTACGCGGGGCGGAAGTCGTGGCCCCACTCCGAGATGCAGTGCGCCTCGTCGACGACGACGAGCGAGACGCGCACGTCGCCGAGGAAGCTCCGCAGCGAGCCCTCGAGGCCCTCGGGCGCCACGTAGACGAGCTCGTAGTCGCCGGCGCGCAGACGGCGGACGGTGTCACGGCGCTCGTCGAGCTCGAGGCTGGAATTGAGGACGGCGGCGCGGAAGCCGTTCCGCACCAGCGCGTCCACCTGGTCTTTCATGAGCGAGATCAGCGGGCTCACGACCAGGACGGTGCCGCCGAGGAGACGCGCCGGGATCTGGAACGTCAGCGACTTCCCCGCGCCCGTCGGCATGACCCCGATGCAGTCGCGGCCGGAGAGCACGGCGTCGATGATCCGCGCCTGCCCGGGACGGAAATCGTCGTAACCGAAGACGCCAGTGAGGACGTCGTGGGGAGTGGGAGCGCGAGGCGCGAGCGGAAGCTGTTCGATGGCGCGTTCTATAGAGCCCTTGCCTCTCGCGCGCAACGCCGATAGTACCGCTCGGAATTTTCCCGACCGTCGTTTCCCCCAAAAGGAGCCACCATGCGGATCATCGTCACGCTGTTCATGCTTGCCCTTCTGATGCTCACCAGCGCCGCACGCGCCGCCGGTCCCACCGCCGGGCCCGAGCTCAAGACCGACGACGACAAAGCGTTCTACGCGTTCGGACTCAACCTGAGCCAACAGCTCGGCGGCTTGAACCTGTCCGAGCACGACCTCGACATGCTGAAGGCCGGCCTCACCGACGGCGTCCTCAAGCACCCGGCGAAGGTCGACGGCAAGCAATATCAAGCGAAATTTCAAGAGATCGCGAAGGCGCGCGTGACCGCCGGCGCCGCGGTCGAAAAGAAAGCCGGCCAGGAGTTCGCCGACAAGGCCGCCAAGGAGAAGGGCGCGACCAAGACCGCCTCGGGTCTCGTCTATCGAGAGATCACGCCCGGCAGCGGCGAGTCGCCGAAAGCGACCGACAAGGTGAAGGTCCACTACAAGGGCACGCTCACCGACGGGACGGTCTTCGACAGCTCGATCGACCGCGGCGAGCCGGCGACGTTTCCGCTGAATCAAGTCATCAAGTGCTGGACCGAGGGCCTGCAGCTCATGAAGGTGGGCGGCAAGGCCAAGCTCGTCTGCCCGTCCGACATCGCCTACGGCGATAACGGCCGGCCGCCGACGATCAAGCCGGGCGCGACGCTCGTCTTCGAAACCGAGCTGATCAGTATCGAGAAGTGAGCGACCGGGTCAGCCGGCGGCGTGCCGGCACTCGCCCCACTCGTCCATCGCCGCCACCGGCACACTCACGGTGAACGTCGAGCCGGCGCCGGGCGCGCTCGCGACCGCGATCGTGCCGCCGAGCAGCTCCACGAGCCGTTGCACGATGTGCAACCCGAGGCCGACGCCGCCGAAGCAGCGACGGTCGGAGCCGTCCGCCTGGCGGAACATCTCGAAGATCGTGGGCAGATCGTCGGTGGCGATGCCGACGCCGCTGTCGCATACCTCGAGCACCAGACGGTCGTCGGCCCGGCTCGCGGTCACCTCGACGACGCCTTTGGGGGTGAACTTGAGCGCGTTGCCGACGAGGTTCTTGAGGATCGTCTTCAGCTTCACGCGATCGCCCACGATCGTCTCGACCGCCGTCGCCGCGCGCCAGCGAAGCGCGACGTCGGCGCCGACCAGGGCCTCGAGTTCGCGGCCGAGCTCGGCGAAGAGCCCGAGCAGATCGATCGGGCCGGTGGTCACCGTGTCGCGTCCCGCCTCGAGGCGGTTCAGGTCGAGGGTCGCGCTCACCAGCTCGAGGAGCTCGAGCGCGCTGCGGTTGATGCGCGCGACGACGTCTCGTTGTGCCGGCGTCAGGGGATCGAACATCCCCTCGGCGAGGAGGTCGCCATAGCCCGAGATCACGTTGAGCGGTGTCCGCAGCTCGTGCGACATCGTCGAGACGAACTCCGACTTGAGGCGGCTCGCCGCCTGGAGGTCGGCGATCAGCCGCGCGTTCTGCATCGCGATCGCGGTCGCGCGTGAGATTCCGAGGGCGATCCGCCGCTGTTTCGCCGAGAACGGCCCGGTCCGCGACGTGTAGCCGTGGACGAGGACGCCGATGATCTCGCCGTCGCTTGTGATCGGAGCGTAGAGCGCGGAGGCGATGCCGAGCCGCAGCAGGAGCTCCGCGGGGACGAGCGACTGACGGCGGGAGTCCACGATCTCGATCAGCTCGCCCGGCCGGAGCGCAGCGAGGATCGGTAGACTGCCGCGTGGAAACTCGAGCAAATCGGCCTCCGCCTTGACCTCCGGAGACACGCCGACGACCGTACGCGTACGAAACACCGAGCGCGACTCCTCCCAGACCACGGTCGCGCTCCAGTCGCAGCCGAGCGCCGCGGCGGCGACCCGATTCACGCGCTCGAACATGTCGGGCGCGTTCAGGTGGGTGTTCAGGGTCTCCGCCATCTCGGCGAGCGCGGCCGCGATCTCGGCCTCCTCCGTGAGGAGCGTCGCCCGGAGGAACGCGTCCCGACGGTAGCGTTCGAGGAACGAGACGCCGAGCACCGACGTGGTCGCGCCGGTCAGCATCGCCAGGACCGAGTAGGTGAGCGTGTCGTTGACGACGAGATGCGGGGCGGCGGCGGCGAAGCCGACGAGCGCGGTCAGCGCCACGGCGATCTGCGCCCGCCAGCTCCACGGCAGCGTCACGCCGAGACCGGTGAGAAGGCACACCTGCGCCATCGCCGAGCGCTCGAGAATGTTGCCGACGCCGGCATCGTAGCTCGCCATGGAGACGCTCAGACACGACGCGAGCACGGCACCGATCGCGCCCGGGTGATCGCGCAGCCGCGGAACGCGACAGGCGACCAAGGCGATCGCCGCCGCCGCCACCTCCGCGAGATAGATGGCCGTGGCGAAGTATGCGCGTGTCGGGTACGCGGCGCGCTCGGCGCAGATCCCGATCCCGACGAAGAGCAGGAAGAGCACCACCATGAGCTGCAGCCGGCGGCGAAGAATCCGCGCCGTTTCCTCGTGATAGGCGGCCTGCAGCGCCGCCCGCTGCGATTCGTCGAGCGCGCTCAGCCGCTCGATATGCGACCTGTCATTGGAGTTCGCCATCGCTTCGGGCCGGCGTCGCCGCCATTCACCAGTCACATCGCAAGTGTGAGTGCAAAACTTGAGCCCGCGGTGGTAGTGGGTCAGTTACAAATCACCCACTATCCGGGGCGCGGGCGTTCGGGTGGGTCGGCGAGCGCGAGGATCGCTCGCACGGGGTGCCGGACACG
>JBGOSW010000266.1:0-5532 GCA_041476145.1 Binatia bacterium | reverse complement strand
GTGCGACTGTAGTTTCCCTGCCTGAAGAGCGTCGAGCCGGCGAGACGGCGAATCCCGGAGAACGGCGCGAAGAACGCTCCGTCCTCTCGGTTGGTGAGCGGATTCGGGAGCCGGATGCCCCAGGGCCGAGGAAGGAAGGCCACCTTCATCGGCCTCCAATCACCCGGAGTCCAGTACATCTCGCACCGTACGTCGGAGAGCGGACCGACGGTCCCGACCTCAGACCATCCGCGGATCATCCACAGCGGGATGCGGAGCTCGGTCCATCCGAACGACGGTGGCGGAATTTCTTCGACGAAATGCCACGAGGTATCGAGCGGGTTCGCGCGATCGAGCATCCGAAACAGGTCCGCCTCTCCCCAGACGATCTGCTGTCGTCCGGCGCGGAATCGGATGGGATGCGAGCGCACGGTGACGTCGAGGTAGGCTTCGCGCAGCTGGCTCTCGAATTTGATCGCGTCGCGCGCACGACGCGACAGATCCTCGAGATCACGCTCCGCGGCCCGACTCGGCTTGCGGCCCCGCAGATCACGCTCGCGAAAGATCGGCGTGAAATCGTAGATGCTGTCATAGACACCTCGGTAGAGGAGCAGGAGTCGCGCCTGCTCCACGAGCGGGAGGTCGAAGGCATCCCGACGATCGTCGCGCACCGACTCCCACTGCAGCCCGATGTGCAAGGTATTGCGCTGCTGGATGAAGTGGTATTCGCCGACGTCGGGGTGGCGCACGATGTTCTGCGTTTGGAGGCTCCCCCACGTCGCGATGGCACCGAGTTGCCCGGCACGCGACTCGCACGATGCGAACTGGACGACCAGGACGAGAGCCGCGAGGGCGCAGCCACGCCATCCCTTGGCGCCACCAGCGGATGAAAGCCTGCACACGCCTCGGCTCCCGCTAGCGAGCCGCCGCGCGGCGCTCACGGAGGGAGGGCGCAGGCTCGGTTCCGCGCTGCGCGACGCACGAAGCGCGCGTCGGCACCTCCAACTTCCGGGCGCGACTCCACTTTGCGAGCTCTTCGCGACAGCGACGCAGGAGCGCCAAATCCGCATCGATGTGGTGCGCCATCCCGTCGAGGAAGAGTGCGGTGAGGTCGATGGCTGCCTCGCGTCGCGGACGGCGCGGCGCGCTCGCGACGCGATCGCGGAGGTGGAGGACCTCCTGCTCTTGCCGATCCAGCGCGCCCCACAACGTCGCGATGTCGGGCTCACGCATGAACATCAACCGAACCAGCACGTCCGCTCGGACCGGCCGAATCCACGGCGACAGCGCGGCGCCGAGCCACTTGTTCAGGGCGCGCTTTCCCGCGTCGGTCAGTGAATAGATCCGCCGCGCCGGACGATTTCCGACCCGCTCCCCCCGGCTCGTCAGGAGGCCGGCACGCTCGAGCACCCTCAAGGTTTGGTAGATCTGCGCGGTCGTGAGGCCCCAAAGCGCGCTGATGCGGCGGTCGAACGTTTCCTTCAACCGATAGCCGTGCATGGGCTCTTCGGCGATGAGGCCGAGAATTGCGTGCTTGATGGACATGGCTCACGCCTCTAGCGCCGGCGCGACCCGGCCGCGCGGATACGCGTATCGCTGGCGTCGATCGCCGGAATCGGCGCGTTGCGGTCTCGACCCCCCGGTCGCCGGCCGGCTGGAAGCCCGGCGGGTCCGGCGTGTACTCTCACGCCATGAACGCTCCGCCTTCCGTCGTCGTCCGCCGCGCCGAGGAGCGCGACCTCCCCGCGCTCGGGCGCCTCGGCGCCGCGCTCATGCGCGCGCACTATGCCTTCGATCGCGACCGCTTCCTGGCGCCCGGTCCGCACGCGGAAGCAGGATACGCCCGCTTTCTCGGCATGCAGCGCCGCGACGACGACGCCGCGATCTTCGTCGCCGAGCGCGACGGCCGCGTCGTCGGCTACGTCTACGCCGGCATCGAGCCGAAGTCGTGGAAGGAGCTTCGCGACGTCGCCGGCTTCATTCACGACGTCGTCGTCGACGAGGACGCGCGCGATGCCGGCGTCGGCGCGCGCCTGGTCGAGGCCGCGGCCGAGTGGATCGTCGCGCGCGGCGTCCCGCGCGTGATGCTCTGGACCGCGGAGCACAACACCGCGGCGCAGCGCCTCTTCGCGCGCCTCGGCTTCCGCCGCACGATGATCGAGATGACGCGTGCTAGGATCGGCCGCCATGGGTGACGGCGCCGGTGCGCGCGCGGCCGACTACGAAGCCGCGGGTCTCTACGACCCGCGGGCGGCGAACGCCGCCGAACGCCTCGCGCTTCTCGAATGGCTGATGGCGCAGGGGATCACACTCGCCGAGCTCATGCGCGGGCACGACGAAGGTTCGCTGACCGGCATCGCGGCGGATCTCGCCCTGCGCCGCGGCGAACGGCTCACCCTCATCGACCTCGCCGCCGCCACCGGATTGACGCCGGCGCAGCTCGAGGAGCTCCGTCTCGCCGCCGGACTTCCACCCATCGCGCCCGACGATCCCGCGTTCACGGCCGAGGACACGGCGGCGCTCACCTCCTTCGTCCTCGCCGGCGAGATGTTCGGTACGCAGGCGGCGCTGCAATTCTCACGGGTCATCGGCTCGTCGCTGGCGCGCGTCGCCGAGGCGACGATCTCGCTTTTCATTCGCACGGTCGAGATCGGCCTCCGCGAGACCGGCGCCGGCGAGCTCGCGCTCGCGCGCGCGAACCTCGAGGCCATACGCCGACTCGAGACCTTGCCGCCGGTGATCCAAAGCTTCCTCCGCTGGCACCTGGAGGCGGCGACTCGGCGCTTTCGCGAGGGACGTGATCCGCAGTCGCTCGAGGCGACGCGTATGACCGTCGGCTTCATCGACGTCGTCGGCTTCACGCCGCTCTCACTCCGGGCGTCGGTCCACGATCTCGGCGCGGTCGTCGACCGTTTCGAGGCGCTCACGCACGATGTCGCGGCGGGGCACGACGGCCGGGTCGTGAAGCTGATCGGCGACGCCGTGATGTTCGTCAGCGTTCGCGCCGCCGACGCCTGCGAGATCGCGCTCACGCTGATCGAGCGGTTCGCGGACGACCCCGTCGTCACGCCGCGCGGTGGCCTCGCGAGCGGGCGTCTCCTCATGCGCGGCGGCGACTACTACGGCCCGACCGTGAATCTCGCGGCGCGCATGGGCGATCTCGCCGTGCCGAACGAGATCCTCGTGACCGCCGAGCTCGCGGCCGAGGCGCCCGCCGGCGCGTATCGCTTCGAGCCGGCGGGAAAGCGCCTGCTCAAGGGCTTCGACGCGCCGGTGACGCTTTTCTCGGTCACGCGCACTTAGGAGGAGTCTCATGACCGTTCCCGCCACCGCTCTCCGTGACCGCCGCGAGGCAGTCGTGCGTGAACACATGGAGTCGGAAAACCGCCGCGACTTCGAGGCGACGCTCCGCACCTTCGCACATCCGCGCTACGAGCTGATCGCGACCGGCGAGGTGTTCGACGGCACCGACGCCGTCCGCGGCTACTACGCGGCGTCGCGCGCGGCGTTCCCCGACCAGCGGAACACCATCCACGCGCTGCACCACTGCGACGACGGCGTCATCGTCGAGTTCGATCTCCTCGGCACGCACAAGGGCCCGATGCGCGGCATCCCGCCGACCGGCCGCGCCTTCACCTGCCGTATGGTCGCGCTCTTCCTCTTCGATCCGGGCGCCGACCGCATCGTCTGCGAGCGCGTCTACTTCGACTCGGCGACGATCCTCCGCCAGCTCGGCATCGTCTGAGGGTGCTCTCCTAGACGTACTGGACCACGCGAGCCTCGCGACCGAGGGCTCCGACGGCACGAGAAAAGACCCCCGAGCCTCGGCAGGCTCGGGGGTCGGTACCAGCGGGTGAAGCCGCCGGTTTAGTTGAACGTCGCGGTATACGGTTGCGTGATTCGGCTGAGACCAGGGAGACCGAAGTCGTTGTTCACCAAGTTGGCAGCGACCGGCGGTACGCAGAAGAGCGCACCGACCGTGCCCGAGCCAACGTTGCCGCACGTCGGGTAGGAGGTGCCGCTCACGGCCACCGAGCCGCTGATCCCGCCATTGTCGAGGAAACAGTCACGGAACTTCCTGAGCGTGCACGTGTCACCCGTGTGCGGGCAATCGGCGTTGGTCGCACATCCGCGGAACGTCTCCTGTGGAGTGCAGAACTGTTCGACCGGGCCGGCCGCACAGGTTCCTTCGTTGCCGGCGACGCACGCCCCGCCCGGACACTGGTCGTTGCAGGCGCCGCCCGGACACTCCGAATCGACGGTGCAGAGGGCGGCGTCGTTGCCGCCGCCGACGCACTTGAACGCGCCGGTGCAGTCGAGAAAGTTGTTGCACCCGCCGACGCACGTCATCGTCGACGAGCACGTGCCGTCGTTGCAGGCGTTGGGCCTCGTCGCCTCGCCGGCAACGCCGCACCCGCCACCCGTACCCGGGCATTCGCTGTTGTTGGCGCACGGCGCTCCGGGGTTTACGCCACCGAGGCAGCGCTTGCCGCCGCACACCGTCGCGCCGACCAGAACGCAGTCGGCGTTCGAGCTGCACAGCGTTCCCGCGAGGTTGTTGCACGTGTCGCAGAAGCACTTGTCGCCGGAGAATACCGGGTCGCGGCAGTTGGGGTTCGTCGCGGACAACGAGACCGTCTGCGTTCCCGTCGAGTAGTTGCGCGTGGTCGAGACCTTGCCGACGTTGGCTCCCGGGTTCGGCGGGCAATCGAAACTGACGGCGCCGAACGGCGGGCTCGTGCCGTTCACCACGCAGGTCGCGCCGTCGTGCAGTCCACCGTGGCACACTCCACTCTCGCACGTCGGGCACGGCTTATTGAGCGTCGGACTGGTGTACACGCTCGATAGCAGCTGGATTGTCGTCGACGTGGTGCCGCCTTCGACGTCCACCGTTCCCGTGACCGGTGCGGTGATCTGGTTGGTCACGCAGAACGTGATGCCGCCCGCCGCGAGGGGCAGCGGCGATCCGAAGAAGAAGCTGCATGGCGCGTTGCCACCGCAATCGCCGTCGCTGGTGCACTGCACCGAGGTGTCGAGCACGCACCGTTGGGTATTGAACGCCGCGCCTCCGGCATTCGGCAGCGGTCCGCTGGTCGCGCAGACGCCGCAGGTCGAGGAGTCGGGGTTCGAGCAAAGGCTGACCCCGAGGGTCAAACGATTCTGCGACGGCATATGCGCGTCGTGTCCCATACCCGTCCAGCCGGTGTCGAGATCGACCGCCGATCCATTGACTTCCGTCATCACCTGCGTCGGACACATGATGCCCGGCGTCGAGGTCGGGCAAGGCGTCGCGGTGTTTTGCGGTGTGGCATCGCATGGCGGAGCCGTCGGCGGGTTGCACTCCGCCGGGTACGGCGACTTGAGCGCGGGCACCGAGAGGAAATCGAGGCAGTCGGCCTTGAACTCGTCCACGCAATCGACGCAGTTGACGATATCCTGGAGGTTCGTGATCGCTCCGCCACAGGCCGACCCGCCCGGAATCGTGACGCTCGGGCAATTGGCCGCGAAGCCGATGGCCGCGGGCGTGAGATCGTCGCCGCCGCCGCATACCCT
>JBGOSW010000265.1:0-5567 GCA_041476145.1 Binatia bacterium | reverse complement strand
GTCCGCAAAGCGATCACCGACAAGACGATCCTGATCTCGATCATGCACGCCAACAACGAGATCGGCACCATTCAGCCGCTCCACGAGATCGGCAAGCTCGCGAAGGAGAAGGGCATCCTCTTTCACACCGACGCCACGCAGGGCGTCGGCAAGCTGCCGGTCGACGTCGAGGCGATGGGCATCGATCTGATGTCCTTCAGCGGCCATAAGATCTACGGCCCGAAGGGAATCGGCGCGCTCTACGTGCGCGCGCGCAATCCGCGCGTCCGCCTCGCACCGCAGATGGACGGCGGCGGCCACGAGCGCGGCATGCGCTCGGGGACGCTCAACGTCACCGGGATCGTCGGCCTCGGAAAGGCGTGCGAGCTCGCGGGCGAGCTGATGGTGAGCGAGACGGAGCGTATCCTCCGCATGCGCGAGAAGCTCCGCCAGAAGATCACCGGCGCGCTCGACGAGGTGTATCTGAACGGCCATCCGATGCAGCGCCTCCCCGGCAACCTCAACTTGAGCTTCGCGTTCGTCGAGGGCGAGTCGCTCCTCATGGGATTGAAGGACATCGCCGTCTCCTCGGGATCGGCATGCACGTCGGCGACGCTCGAACCCTCGTACGTGCTGCGCGCCCTCGGCGTCGGTGACGATCTCGCGCACACCTCCATCCGCTTCGGCCTCGGCCGCTTCAACACCGACGAGGAAGTCGACTACGTGAGTGATCGGGTCATCCGCGAGGTGACGCGGCTGCGCGACATGTCGCCGCTCTACGAGATGGCGAAAGAAGGCGTCGACCTCAAGAACTTCAACTGGGCACGCGACTGAACGGCGCGACTCAACGGCAAGAGAGGATCCGCAGATGTCATACAGCGACAAGGTGCTGGACCACTACGAGAACCCGCGCAACGTCGGCAGTTTCGCGAAGGACGAGCCGAACGTCGGTACCGGTATCGTCGGCGCGCCCGAATGCGGTGACGTGATGAAGTTGCAGCTGAAGATCTCGGAAGCGGGCGTGATCGAAGACGCCCGCTTCAAGACGTTCGGCTGCGGTAGCGCGATCGCGAGCTCGAGCTACGTGACCGAGCTCATCAAGGGCAAGACGATCGACGAGGCCTATGCGATCAAAAACACGCACATCGTCGAGGAGCTGAGTCTCCCGCCGGTGAAAATCCATTGCTCGGTGCTGGCGGAGGACGCCATCAAGGCCGCGGTCTCCGACTGGAAGCAGCGCAAGGCGGACAACCGCGAGGGCGAGAAGAAGGCGGGCTGACATGGCGGCGATCACCGTCAGCGAAGACGCGGCGAAAAAGATCCACAGCCTCGTCGACTCGATGAACAAGCCGGAGCACGGCTTGCGCGTGAAGGTGGTCGGCGGCGGCTGCTCGGGGTTGCAGTACAAGATGGACCTCGACGTCGCGCGCGACGGCGACAAGGTCTTCGAGAACGCGGGCGCGAAGGTTCTCGTCGATCGCAAGAGCTTTCTCTATTTGAACGGCACCGAGGTGCACTACGCCGAGGGCTTGATGGAATCGGGATTCCAGCTGCGCAATCCGAACATCAAGCGCGCGTGCGGCTGCGGCGCGTCCTTCACCGTTTGAGCCCCAATGCGCATTTCCGATGACGATCACGACCGACACGACCCTCTGCCTCAACTGCGGAAAGCACACGGCGCGCCAGCTCGCCTGCGGCGGCTGCGGCGTCGCGCCCTCGTCGCCGGCGCGGGGGGCTGACTACTTCAGCCTCTTCGGCCTGCCGCGCAAGCTCGCGCTCGACGTCGATGATCTCGGCGCCCGCTACTACGCGCTCTCGCGGCGCTTCCACCCCGATCTCCTACAGGATCGTCCCCCCGCGGAACGTGAAGCGAGCGTTCGCGCGACCGCGCTCGTGAACAGCGCCTATCGCACGCTGAAGGATCCCGTGCGGCGGGGACTCTACTGGCTCTCGCTTCACGGTGAGTCCCTCGGGCGCGACAACGAGCGTGTTCCGCCCGCGCTTGCCGCACGCGTCTTCGAAGTGCAGGAGAAGATCGAGGAGCTGCGCGACGTGCGCAAGCGCGGCGACGCCGCGCGCGTGGAGAGCGAGGTGTACGCGATCCGCGACGACCTGCGTGCCCGGATGCGCGAGCTCGGAGAGCGGCTCGAGGCCAATTTCCGCCGCAGCGACGGTGCCGACGGCGACGGTGCCGCAGCGATCGGCGAGACCAAGGCGATCCTTTCCGACCTGCACTACGTGCGCACCCTGCTGCGCGACGTCGAGAAGGAACTGGAGCCACAGTGGAGCGTCTAGTCGGCATCGACCTCGGCACGACCAACAGCCTGGTCGCCTATCTCGACGACGACGGGGTCCCGCGCGTCGTCGCGGACGCGAGCGGACGCGCGCTCGTGCCGTCGGTCGTGTCGTTCACGGCGGAAGGCGACGTGCTGGTCGGCGACGCGGCGCGCGCGCGCGCGCCGGTCGAGCCGGCGACGACGATCCAGTCGGCGAAGCGGTTCATGGGCCTCGGCCTCGACCACGTGAACGCCGCCGATCGCCAGCGCTACGTCTTCGACGAGAGCGATCCGGCCGTGGTGCGCTTCCGCGTCGGTGAGCGCTCGTACTCCGCGCCCGAGATCTCCGCGCTCGTCTTGAAGGAGCTGAAGCGGCGCGCGCAGGCGGCGCTCGGCGTCGAGGTGCGGAAGGCCGTCATCACCGTGCCCGCGTACTTCAACGACAGCCAGCGGCAGGCGACGAAGGACGCCGGGCGGCTCGCCGGCCTCGAGGTGCTGCGGCTGGTGAACGAGCCGACCGCCGCCGCGCTCGCCTACGGTCTCGATCGCCGAGACGCCGCTGCCGTCGCCATCTACGATCTCGGCGGCGGTACGTTCGACGTGTCGATCCTGCGGCTCGAGCGCGGCATCTTCGAGGTGAAAGCGACGAACGGCGATACCCGCCTCGGCGGCGACGACATCGACGAGCGCCTCGCCGCCTGGGTCCTCGAGCGTGCCGGCTTGTCGGCGAGCGTCGCTGCGCGCCGTGAGGTCCAAGCGCTGGCGCGCCGTGCCGCGGAGGATGCGAAGTGCCGGCTCTCGACGGCCGATCGCACCGAGATCGCGTTCACGCTTCCGGACGGCACGCACGTCGCGCGCCGGCTCGAGCGCGCTGAGCTCGAGACGCTCATCGCACCGCTCGTCGAGCGCACGCTCGGCCCCTGCCGCCAGGCGCTGCGCGACGCCGGTCTCCGCCCCGATGAAATCGACGCCGTCGTGCTGGTCGGCGGCAGCACGCGGATTCCGCTCGTCCGTGCGCGGGTGCGCGCGCTCTTCGGGCGCGAGCCGCTCGCCGACCTCGATCCCGAGCAGGTCGTCGCGCTCGGCGCCGGCGTGCAAGCGGGTATCCTCTCCGGCGGCCGCAAGGACATGCTCCTTCTCGACGTCGTGCCGCTGTCGCTCGGCATCGAGACCATGGGCGGCGTGATTACGCGCCTCATCGAGCGCAACACCACGATTCCGACGAGCGTCGCCGAGACCTTTACGACGGCGGTCGACGACCAGACCGCGGTCGACGTCCACGTCCTGCAGGGCGAGCGCGAACTCGCCAGCGATTGTCGCAGCCTCGCGCGCTTCTCGATTCCGATCGAGCCGGCGCCGGCCGGCTTCGCGCGCGTCGAGGTGGTCTTCATGATCGACGCCAACGGCATCCTGAACGTCACCGCCCGCGACGTGCGGACGGCGAAGGAGCGCTCGGTCGACGTGAAGCCCTCGTACGGCCTCACCGACGAGCAGATCGAGCACATGCTCGAGGAGTCGATCGACCATGCCGAGGAAGACGTCGCGGCCCGGCTTCTCGCCGAAGCGCGCACCGACGCCGAGACGGTCCTCCGCCAGACGGAGCGGGCGCTGCGTGACTCCGCGACGCTGCTCGAGAGCGGCGAGGAGGAGCGCGTCCGCGCCGCGATGGGCGTGCTTCGCGACGGGATCGCGGGCTCGGACTACGACGCGATTCGCGAGCTCATCGACCGCTTGAACGAGGTCTCGACCCCCTTTGCGCAGCGGATCATGTCGGCGTCGTTGAAGCGCGCGCTCGAGCACAAGAACGTGTCCGGAGGAGCATCATGGGTCTGAGCTGGGATGATGCCGAGGACCTCGCGATCGAGCTCGCGGACGCACACGAGGGCGTCGATCCGCTCACGGTGCGTTTTACCGATCTGCACCGGATGGTGACCGAGCTCGCCGAGTTCGACGACGACCCCAAGGCCTCGACCGAGGGCAAGCTGGAGGCGATCCAGATGGCCTGGCTCGAGGAGTATCGCGACCGCGCGGAGTAAAGGAGAGCACCATGGCCGTCATGCAAATCAGCCGAAAGATCGACTACGCCTTGCGGGCCGTGATCTATCTCACGCTGCGTACCGATCGGCGGCCGTCCTCGGTCGCGGAGATCGCCGCCGGCGAGGGCATCCCGAAGAAGTTCCTGGAAAAGATCATCCAGGATCTCATCCACCACAACCTGGTGCGCTCGACGCGCGGCGCGCAGGGCGGCTACACCCTGGCGCGCGCGCCGGAGATGGTTACCTTCAAAGACGTCATCGAGGCGATCGAGGGGCCGGTATCGCTGAACGTTTGTGTCGGCGAGAACGGCGATGCGCACGAATGCACCATGTTTCCGCATTGCGGGATGCTGTGGGTGTGGCAAGAGGCGCAGAAACGCGTGATGGAGCTCTTCGCGAAGACGACGCTCGCGGACGTCCGCGCGCGCACCTTCGACGTGTCCCGCGTGTTGGAGGGTGTACGATCGCCGGACGAATATGCCCCGCCGTCGTCCGTCTGAGACGGCTCGATCACAGGAGAGGAGACGATGAACGACTCGACATTAGATGAACGTTTCGGCGGCGGGCTCGTTCCCGATGCCATGTTGCCTTCGCAATTCTTCGGAGCGTTGCGCGGCGGCGTGCCGCTGAGCGGCGAGCGCCGCTTGATGGTCGCCGTACTCGAGGACGCCCTGCACTGCTTTCAGAAGTACGTGGACGCCGAAGATCCCAAGCAGCGGCAACTCTTCCAAGACGCCGAAGCGTGGATCACCGGCCACAATCCGACGTGGTTCTTCTCGTTCCCGAACGTGTGCGACACGCTCGACATCGACCCGGACTACGTCCGCGAAGGGCTCTTGAAGTGGCGCGATGCGCCCCGGCGCGGCACCTCGCGTGTGTCCACGGCGGCCGCGCGCACCGACGACCCGGCGTCGGAGGAGCCACCGTTGCGTCGGGCGAGCGGCGGGTGAGCGCGGCGCTCGCATGAGCGAACCCGCGCATCCGCCGCACGGTGCCGCGGGCGACGACGAGCTTCGCGAGCGGCAGGGGACCGGCCCTGCCGCTCTTTTTTTGCGTGCAGCCCGGCGGCGCGTGCTCGGCGTGGTGCTCACCATCGGTGCGACCCTCAGTCGTTGGCTCCGTCGCCGCCGGCCGTATCGCGTGCTGCGCATCGAGCTCGGCGGCGATCTCCCGGAGGTCCCGCGCGAGCTTCGCCTGCGCGACCTCGGTCGTCGCTCCTCCGCGCTCGATCTCCTGACGCTCCTCGCGACGTTGCGAAGCGCGCGGGAGGATCCCG
>JBGOSW010000264.1:0-5593 GCA_041476145.1 Binatia bacterium | reverse complement strand
CGGTCTTTCGCCAGCTTGATGGCGTCCTTCGCCGTGCTCATACGCTTCTCTCCTTTGGTTGGGGTTCGATGATCTACGACCGCCGACGACGTCAGAGGGCTTGGTCGCCGCGCTCGCCGGTGCGGATGCGCACGACCTCTTCGATCGGCAAGACGAAGATCTTGCCGTCACCGATACGGCCGGTCTTCGCCGACTTCTCGATCGCCGCGACGACATCCGCGACGCTTGCGTCCTTCACGATGATTTCGAGCTTCACCTTGGGCAGGAAGTCGACGACGTACTCGGCGCCGCGATAGAGCTCCGTATGACCCTTCTGCCGCCCGAAACCCTTCACCTCCGTTACCGTGAGGCCTTGAATGCCGATCCCGGAGAGACTCTCTTTCACCTCATCGAGCTTGAAGGGTTTGATGATCGCTTCGACTTTCTTCATGGGAGCCTCCGCGGGCTGGGTGGTGTTCGCCGCCCTCTAAATCGCATTCGATTGGGGTTGTAAAGTCGGGACCAGTCGCACCCGCGCGCATCGCCGAGCCGTACCGCGCCGCGCCGTGCTGCGGGAGATCGAGGCGGGTGATTTTTGTTGCCGTCGGGGATGCGCGGGCATGAACTCGATATCCCGAAGCAAGCCGGATACCGTCGGAAGCGGCCGTCAAACGGCGAAAAATTCGAGCGCGGCGTAGGGAACGACCTGCGCGCGCCGGCGATGCTGCTCAAGTCGCGGGCAATGCTCGCGATCTAGGCAAGTCCCGAATCGACCTCCGACGGCCTCCCGACCCCGATCCGGGGTTCGGTGCCGAATCGCAATCGTCGGATGTTGTCGCGGTGGCGCACGGTGACGAGGGCGCTCATGACGAGGCCGACGAGCACCGTCGCCGCCGGGTATCCGAGGGTGAGGAGGAGCGGTGCGGTGAGCGCGGCGGCCAGCAGCGATGCGAGCGATACGTAGCGTGCCGCGGCGATCGTGAGCACGAAGACGGCGGCGAGAAGCGCCGCGCACGCGGGCGCGAGCCCGATCAGGACGCCGAGAGTGGTCGCCACGCCCTTGCCGCCGTCGAATCCGAGGAAGCACGAGTAGAGATGACCCAAGAACGCGGCCAGGCCGACGAGAGCGATCGTCGTGCTCGACAGCCCGAGCGCGCCGGCGATCAGCACCGGGACGAGTCCCTTCAGCGTGTCGCCGGCGAGCGTGAGCAGGCCCGCCGCCGGCCCCGCCGCGCGCGCGACGTTGGTCGCGCCGATGTTGCCGCTGCCGATGTCGCGGGGATCGACGCCGCGCCGCCGGCTCAGCAGGACGCCGGTCGGGATCGACCCACAGAGATACGCGAGCACGAAGAGGGTGAGCGCGAGCACGGGCCTCAACGACGTGCGCGCGGCGACCGCACCGTCGGGACCGACGTCGAGATCGTTCGGGGCGGCCGCGCGCGGGTGGAATGGGAAGGGAGAGAGTCGGGGTGACTGGATTTGAACCAGCGACTCCTGCGTCCCGAACGCAGTGCTCTACCAGGCTGAGCCACACCCCGCGAAGTACGCTGCACGTTGGCTAACACATCGTCGTCGCGAAGCAAAGCGGCCCTCAGCGCGGACTTCCGTCGGTGGGGCCGCGCAGCGCTTTGATCGCGCTCGCATAGTCATCGGCGCCGAAGACGGCCGTTCCGGCGACGATCACGTCGGCACCCGCGGCGGCGACGCGCTCGACGTTCTCGACGGTGATCCCGCCGTCGACCTCGATCAGGAAGCGCGCGTGCGTCGTCGCCCGCAGCCGCGCCGCCTCCTCGATCTTCGCGAGTGTCGTGGGAATGAACGCTTGGCCGCCGAAACCGGGGTGGACGCTCATGAGCAACAGCATGTCGATCTCGGGCAGAACGTCGGCGGCGGCCGCGACCGGTGTCTCCGGATTGAGCGCGACCGAGGCGTGGGCGCCGAGCGCGCGGATCTCGGCGACGGCTTCTCGAGGTACGGCGCAGGCTTCGTGATGGACCGACACCCAACTCGCGCCGGCGCGGACGAACGCCGCGAGATAGCGCTGCGGGTCGGTGATCATGAGGTGGACGTCGAGCGGCAGCGTGCTTGCCTTGCGAATGGCGTCGACGATCGGCGGCCCGATCGTGATGTTCGGCACGAAATGGCCGTCCATCACGTCGACGTGCAGCCAATCGGCGCCTGCGCGCGTGACCGCGCGCACCTCGTCGGCGAGGCGACCGAAATCAGCGGAGAGTAACGATGGAGCGATCGTGCGGCGCACCGACGGGCTCGGAGACACGGTTTATACGATCGTGCGGGGAGGCCCCGCAAGCGGTGCCGCCGTGCGCCCCCTCATCGCCGCCGCACCCGCAGCGCGTAGAAGCCGTCCAGGCCGTGGCGGTGCGGTAGGGTGCGCAGTGCGCCGCTCGCGTCGACGAGCGTGGCGGCCGCGGGCGCGAGGTGCGCCGCGGCGTGTTCGCGCTCGAGCTCGGGATGCGCCGCCAGCCACGGTTCGACGACGCCTTCGTTCTCCGCGGCGGAGAGTGTGCACGTCGCGTAGACGAGCGCGCCGCCGGGCGCGAGATGCGCCGTCGCCGCATCCAGAATCTCCGCTTGCAGCGCCGCCAACCGCAATACGTCGGCGGGACCTCGCGACCACCGCACCTCGGGATGCGCACGCAGCGTGCCGAGGCCGCTGCACGGCGCGTCGACCAGGATCCGGTCGAAGCGTTCGTGCGCCGCCAGCGGAAGCCGCCGCGCGTCGGCGGTGGCGACGGCGAGGCGCATGATCCCGAGCCGTCGCGCACCCGCCGCGATCGCGGCCGCTCCGCGCCGCCGGCGGTCGAACGCCACCACCAGGCCGCGGCTGCCGACGAGCTCGGCGAGGTAGGTGGCTTTGCCGCCGGGCGCGGCGCAGACGTCGAGCACCCGCGTCCCCGGTCGCGGATCGAGCAGGAGTGCGACGAGCTGCGAGGCCTCGGACTGGACGGTGAAGGCACCGAGTCCATAGCCGGCGAGCGCGTGCGGCGCGACCGCGTCGATCGCGACTGCGTCGGGAGCATAACGGCCGGGCTCGGCGGCGATCCCCTGCGCGGCGAGGTCGGCGATCAGGCGGTCGCGCTCACCCGGTCGAGCGCGCAGGATCGTCGGCGCCGCCTCGTTGTCGGCGGCGAGCAGAAGGCGCGTCTCCTCGACGCCGAAGAGGTCGAGCCAACGAGCGACGAGCCACTCGGGGTGCGAGAAGACGACGGCGAGATGACGCACCGGATCGGTGGCGTCGGGAAGCGGTAGTGTCGCCCGCTCACGCGCGGCACGCCGTAGGACTGCGTTCACCAGCCCGGCGGCCGCGGGCGCGACACGCTTGGCGAGCTCGACGCTCGTCGCGACGGCGGCGTGGGCGGGGATGCGATCGAGTACGAGGAGCTGGTAGCAGCCGAGGCGCAGCACGAGGCGAACCGCGACGTCGAGCGTCTCGGGCGCGCGGCCGGCGAGGTGCGTGAGGTGCCAATCGAGCAGCCCTTGCCAGGCGACGGTGCCGTAGACGAGGCGGGTCGCGAGCGCGCGGTCGCGGGTGTCGAGGGCGCTTTTGGCGAGCGCGGCGTCGAGCGCGACGTCCGCATAGGCCCGATCACGCTCGACGCGGCGAAGCACCGCGAGCGCGACGGCGCGGGCGGCGAGGGGATCGCGCCCGTCGGCCGCGTCACGCGGAGGCATCGAGGCGTGCACCGACCGCGAGCCGCGCGCCGGCGAGGAACGCGCGCACGTCGAGGGGGCGCTTTCCCGCCGCTTGCACCGCGAGCAGGTCGATCGCGCCCTCGCCGGTCGCGACCCGGATGACGTCGCCGAGCGCGACGATCGTCCCGGGTGCGGCGTCCTGCGGAGGACGCTCGCCGGCGACGCGGGCGGCCAGCACCTTCAGCGTGCGCCCCGCCAGCGACGTGAACGCCGACGGCCAGGGTGTGAACGCTCGCACCTTGCGCTCGATCACGACCGCGGGGTCGGTCCAGCGGATGCGGCCGGCCTCTTTGGTGAGGCGCGGCGCGTAGGTGACCGCCGCGGCATCTTGCGGCACCGACTCGAGCCCACCGTTCCGAAGCCGCGTGCACGCCTCGCGGAGCGCGACGCCCCCCGCCGCCGCGAGCCGCGCCGTCAGGCTGCCGGTGGTGTCTTCGGCGAGGATCGCAACCGGGTGCTGGAGGAGGATGTCGCCCGCGTCCATCTCCTCCGTCATGCGCATGATCGTGATCCCGGTCTGCGCATCGCCCGCCAGCAACGCCGCCGCGATCGGGCCGGCGCCGCGGTGGCGCGGCAACAAGGACGCGTGGACGTTGATCGGCGCGAGCGTGGGCAGCGCCAGAATCGCCGCCGGCAGGATGCGTCCATAGGCCGCGACGACGAGGAGGTCCGGCCCCCAGCTCTCGAGCGTCGCGCGCACCTCCGGCGCGCGGATCTTGGCGGGTCGGATGAGCGGGTACCCGCGCGCCGACGCCAGCGCCGCGACCGGCGACCGCGTCGGCGCGAGTCCGCGCCCGCTCGGCTTGTCAGGCTGCGACACGACGCCGACCAGCTCCGTGCAGGCGGCGAGCGCTTCCAGGCTCGGCACCGCGAACTCCGGCGTTCCCATGAACACCGAGCGGAGCGCTCGTGCGGCGGGCCAGTGCAAGCGTGGTGGCGCCATCGTTCGTCGCGTAGCGTACCGCAGCGGTGGTGCGCGCGGGAGCTAAATCACGTCACCACGGTGGGGTGACGGCTCGCGACCCTCACGCTCGAGCTTCTTCAAGCGGCGGCGATAGAGATCGCGTTTCAAGCGGCTGATGCGGTCGAGGAAGAGCTTGCCGTCCAGGTGATCGATCTCGTGCTGGAGGGCGACGGCGAGGAGATCGGTGCCCTCGATCGCGATCTCCTTCTGGTCGGGGGTGTAGCCGCGGACGAGCACGCGCGCCGCGCGGCGCACCTCGGCGACGTAGTCGCGCACCGAGAGGCAGCCTTCCTCCCACACGATCTCGCCCTCACGCTCCGCGATCACCGGGTTCACGATCTTGAGGAGGTGCTTGCCTTTGTTCTCGTGATCGACATCGAGGACGATCACGCGTTGCGAGAGTCCGATCTGCGGCGCCGCGAGGCCGACACCCGGTGCCGCGTACATCGTCTCGACCATGTCGTCGATCGTCCGGACGAGCGCGCCGTCGATTTCGGGAACGTCGGCGGCGACTTCCTTCAAGACCGGCTCGGGGTAGGTAAAGATCCGACGAATCACGTGTTTTTCATAACATGCTGACTGGATCGACATCAACGATGAGGCGGACCGTGCGCGCCGTGCGGGTCGCGCGCCAGAGCGTCAGGAGGTGGCGAACGACGCGGTGGAGGGCACGCACGCTCGTCGACGCGAGGAGGATCTGCCAGCGGTAGCGGTTGCGCAGGCGCTCGAGCGGTGCCGGCGCCGGGCCGCGCAGGGTGACGCGCGAATCGAGCCCACGTCCGGCGGCGGCGAGCATGGTCGCCGCGCGCTCGGTGGCGTCCGCTTCGACGCCCTCGAGGCGCAGGACGACCAGGCGCGCGAACGGCGGATAGCCGACCTCTCGGCGCTGCGCGAGCTCGTCCGGAGCGAAGCTCGCGTAATCGTGGGCGGCGGCGG
>JBGOSW010000263.1:0-5645 GCA_041476145.1 Binatia bacterium | reverse complement strand
TGAGCGTGTTCGAGAACATCGCCTTCGGCCTACGGGTCCGCCACTGGCCGAGGGCGAGGGTCGGGGAGCGCGTCCACGAGCTGCTGCGCCTGATCCAGCTCGAGGGGTTGGAGCGCTCCTTGCCCTCGCAACTGTCCGGAGGCCAGCGCCAGCGCGTCGCGCTCGCGCGTGCCCTCGCCGTGCAGCCGAAGGTGCTGCTCCTCGACGAGCCCTTCGGCGCCCTCGACGCCAAAGTACGCCAGGAGCTGCGCCAGTGGCTGCGGCGCCTGCACGAGGAGATCCACGTGACGAGCGTCTTCGTCACCCACGACCAGGAGGAGGCCTTCGAGGTCGCCGACCGCGTCGTCATCATGAATCAGGGCCGCATCGAGCAGGCGGGCACGCCGCAGGAGATCTTCGAACAGCCGGCGAACCCGTTCGTCATGGACTTCCTCGGCAACGTGAACGTCTTCCACGGGCGGGTGCAGGACGGACGCGCCGACGTCGGCGGCTTCAACGTCGCGTACCCGCAATACACGGAGCAGGAGTCGCGCGCGGCGACCGCCTTCGTGCGCTCGCACGAGCTCGACATTCAGCGCATCCGCAACGGGCGTCCGGCGTTGCAGGCGAACGTCGTGCACATCAACCCGGCGCGCACGCTGGTGAAGGTGCGGCTGCACGCCGCGGAGTTCGGCGTCTGGCTGAATGTCGATCTCGGCTGGGAACGTTACAACGAGCTGCAACTGCGCGCAGGTGAGAGCGTCTTCGTCTTGCCGCGGCGGATGCGCGTGTTCATCCAGGACTACCAAATCTGAAGGAGACGGCCATGAGCGACACGGAGCGCGGAGAATTTCGCTTGCAAGAAGACGACGCCGGCGCCGACGACGCGCTCGGCCGCATCGAGGCGGCGTTACGCGGCCTACGGTTCGGGACCGTGACCGCGGTCGTACAGAACGGCGTCGTCGTCCAGGTGGAGCGCACCGAGAAAGTGCGCCTGCAGCACAGCCAGCGGCTCCGCTGAGGGCGCCGCATCGAGAAACCGCCGTCCCGTCACCGGGAGGCGAGTGACAACGCGATGAAGACGCGGCTGACCGGACAGACCGGAGGCATGCGGATGCTCGAAGGAAGGAGCACCACATGGTCACCGAATCCGTCGTCGAACGCCGCGGCGCCGCCGCGAGCACGATCGCAAGCGGCGCGCTCGCGTCCATGGGCCCGCGCCCCCGCTCGGCACCGCCGCAGGGCGACGCTCCACCATTCGTCTGGGTGCGTCTCGTGTCCGCGCGACAGCGCCCGAAGATCACCGTACGCGCCGGGTGGCTCGTGCCCGCGGCCGTGCAGCTGATCGCCGACGAGGCCCGTGCCGCGGGACCCGAGACGGAGATCCAGATCATCGTGCCGCTCGACAGCGGCGACGCGGCGGCGGCACGCGTGCGCGCGCTCTGCGCCGGGCTCGCGCCCGACATCAAGCTGACGATCGACGTCCAGGGCGAGACGCGGTCGTCGCGCCGTCCGTCGGCCAGACGGACGGGGTGGTGGGATCCCTCGGGGCGCGGGTCGCGAGACCCGCGTCCGGGGGACACGGCTTCCGCCGCGGAACGTGGGTCGTCTTCGGCCCCGCCGGTGCCGCCTCGTGACCGCCGCATACGACCTCGCGTGTCGACCCGACGACGGGAGACCACGAATCCCCCTGACACGAACCGACCGGACGACCGGAGGCGTGCACACACGATGGAGGACGATCACATGAGGAGCGTACCCGTTCGGAGAGTACGAAAGGCCGGCGCCATCCTCGCCGGCCTTCTCTTGGCCCTTCCCTCTACCACGCACGCCGGCGACTACCGGCCGGCGCGCGCCCCGACCGTGGATGAGCGCATCGAAAAGCTCGAGCAGGAGATCCAGCAGCTGAAGGCCGAGCGCGCGGGCGCGAGCGACGTCGTCAAGAAAGAAGACCTCGATAGCGCCCTCGATTCGGCCTTCAAGAAGCAGAAGATCCTCGCCGGATGGCAGGACGGCTTCTTCCTGCAATCACCGAGCGGCGACTTCAAGCTGAAGCTCCGCGGCTACTCGCAGGCCGACTACCGCTTCTTCCCCTTCGACGCGGGCGACACCGGCAACGACAGCTTTTTCATGCGGCGCGTCCGCCCGATCTTCGAAGGAACCGTCTACAAGTACTTCGACTTCCGCATCATGCCCGACTTCGGCGGCGGCAACACCGTCCTCCAGGACGCCTACATGGACGTGAGGTACTTCCCGTACGCGTCGGTCCGCGCCGGTAAGTTCAAGGAGCCGATCAGCCTCGAGCGCCTGCAGTCGGGCGCCGATCTCACCTTCATCGAGCGAGCGATCTCGCAGAACCTGGCGCCGAATCGCGACGTCGGCATCATGTTCTACGGCGACGTCGCCGATTCGACGTTCACCTATCAGCTCGGCCTCTTCAACGGCGTCGCCAACGGCTCGCAATCGTCGGACGGCGACAATCAGACCGACAAGGACTTCGCGGGTCGCGTCTTCGTGCAGCCCTTCCGCTCGATCGACGTCCCACCGCTCAAGGGTCTCGGCTTCGGCGTCGCCGGTGGCATCGGCGAGCGCACCAACGAGTCCGAGTCGAGCCTGACGTACAAGACCGCCGGCCGCTCGAACTTCTACCAGTACGTGAGCGCGGCGAACGTCACCGGCAGGGGCCAGCAGTATCGGTTCGCTCCGCAAGCCTACTACTACGTCGGGCCGTTCGGCCTCATGGGCGAGTACCTCCGCACCGAGTCGCACATCAAAGGCACGCTCGGCGCCGCACCGAGCCCGATCACGCATCCCGAGGCCGACGAGCGCAACCGCGGCTGGTTCGGGCAGGCCTCGTACGTCCTCACCGGCGAGGACGCCTCGTACAAGACCGTCGTCCCGATCGACAGCTTCGATCCCTGGAACGGGCGCTGGGGCGCGTTCGAGATCGCGGGGCGGGTGAGCAACGTCGACATCAACGACGGTCCGCTCAAAGCGAAGCTCGCCAAGGGCTCCGACAACACCTGGGCCTACACCGGTGGGCTCAACTGGTACCTCAACAAGGCATTCAAGGTGCAGCTCAACTACGAGCGCGCGAATTTCTCGCAGCACGTCACGTTCGGGTCGACCAAGCGCGACCACGAAGACGTCCTGCTCACGCGCTTTCAGATCCAGTTCTAGGGTTCGGGCGCACGGCTCCGGGGGGTGAGGGGTGGAGACTGGCGGGGGCGGCGGGTGCCGCCCCCGCCGCGTCACGAGGCCGTCGCGATCAGACCGCGGCAGCCGCGCGCCGCGGCGCCGCCGCGACCGCACGCGCGCGATACTGGCGGACGACGAGCAACGACGTCGGGCACTCGCGGATGATCAGTTCGGAATGGATGCCGAAGGGCCGGTGCTCGAGGCCCCATTCCGCGCCGGCGCCGATGAGCACGAGGTCGTAGCCGCGCGCCGCCTCGTCGACCGCGGCGCGCCATGCGGTCGGGTGCCGAATCACCCGCAAGTCGACCCTGCTCTCGTCGACGCCCGCGAACATGTCCTCCACCTGCGCCGTGACCCCCGAGGCGGCGGCGTCACGCTCGGGCTCGATCACGTGCAGGATGGTGACGCGCACGCCGGCGGCGGCGAGACGCTGGGCGAGCCGGAGGGCGCCGGCGTCGTGCGCCGTGCCGAGATAGGGCAGGAGCACGTGCTCGATGCGCTCGAGGCCGCGATCGATCAAGACGCCGACGTCGGTCTCGGCGCGTTGCATGACGTCGTGGACGGTGCCGCTCAGGACGGTGTTGCCGAGAATCGGCTTGTGCCAGCCGAGCAGCACGAGATCGGCGCGTTTCACCGCCGCGACGTCGCAGATGTCGTGCGCCGGCTGCGGTGAGACGAACGACAGCGGTCGGACCTCGAGACCGAGCCGTGCGGCGCGCTCGAGGAGCGGCGCCAGCGCCGCGGCGTCGTCGGTCCCCGCCTGCTGGCGCATGACGAACGACGCGCGATCGGCGGGCGGCACGAGGCGGAGCGCGTACAGGCGTCCGCCGCTCGCGCTGTCGCCGGCGAGCGCGCCGGCGACGGTCACCATCGCGGGTCCGCTGCGGTCGTAGGCGACGCACATCAACACGGTAAATCCCGCCGGCGACGCCGGCGCCACGTCTTCTTCGTCGCGTACCAGCGCCGCGAGCGGGCACACCAGAGCGAGGAGCGGCGTCGTCATGAACGTCGTCACCAGCGCCATCAGCACCATCATCGTGAACAGCGTCGGTGAGATGACGCCGAGGTCGAGGCCGATGTTGAGCACGATGAGCTCGATCAGGCCGCGCGTGTTCATGAGGATCCCGAGCGCCGTCGCCTCACGCCAGCGCAAGCCGGTCAGGCGCGCCGCGATCGCGCTGCCGCCGAACTTTCCGACGCAGGCCGCCGCGACGATGAGCCCGCACATCACCCACGCCGAGGCGCTATTGAGGAGACCGATCTCGGTGCGCAAACCGCTGTAGGCGAAGAAGAGCGGCAGCAGCAGGACGACGACCAGGTCTTCGAGCTTGTCGGCGAGAATCTGCGCGAAGCGGTTTTCTTTCGGCACGACGGCACCGAAGATGAAGGCGCCGAAGAGCGCATGGATGCCGATCCACTCGGTCGCCCAGCTCGAGAGGAGGACGAGCATCAACGTCATCGCGACGACGTTCTGGTTCAGGCCCTCGCGATTGGCGCTGCGGCTCGCCAGCCGCCGCACGAAGGGACGCACGACGACCAGCATCGCGACGACGTAGACGAGCGCGAGCGCCGTCGTCCACAGCGCGGCGACGAGACTCGTGACGCGCACGATCGCGACGACGAACGCGAGGATGCACCACGCGGTGACGTCGTCGACCGCGGCGCACGTGATCGTCAGCGCCCCGAGCTTGGTCTTGAGCAGGCGGCGCTCGACCAGAATCCGCGCCAGCACCGGAAAGGCGGTGATGCTCATCGCCGCGCCCATGAAGAGGGTGAACGAGCTGAAGGGCACCGACGCCGCCGAAAGTCGCGGGTACAGGTAGAGCGCGAGCAGCGCGCCGAGGGCGAACGGCACGATGATACTGGTGTGGCTGATGACCACCGAGGTGTGTCCGCGGCCGCGCAGCAGCTGGGTGTCGAACTCGAGGCCGACGAGGAACATGAAGAGGATGAGCCCGATCTGGCTCAACATCTGGAGAATGCCGAGCGACTCGTGCGGAAAGAGCGCGCGCGAAACGTCCGGCAGCAACCATCCGAGTAGCGACGGCCCGAGCATGACGCCGGCGACGATCTCGGCGATCACCATCGGTTGCCGCATGCGCCGCGCCGCGAGGCCGATGGCGCGTGAGAGTCCGATGATCAGGACCGCTTGCGCGATGAAGAGCGGCAGAGGTCCGTGGAGCATCGCCGTCACGCGGGCACGCTACGGGACGTCATGTTCACGGGCAAGCGGGGCGTCGTTTACTCGCACGCGCGTGGTGGGACGGGTCGGCGCGGGGGCGTGGGTGCGGGGGGTGTGCGAGGTCGGAAGAGACGTGTACGCCCTCCCACACCCCCCGCACTCACGCCCCCGCGCCGCGCACCGCGACGTACGCGCGGTCGAAAGACGGCGCGCGGCGCGTACGCGCTGCGTGACGTGCCCGCCGCACACGGGGGCGACGGCGGGAAGGGTCGCGGCGCGGTCGTTG
>JBGOSW010000262.1:0-5689 GCA_041476145.1 Binatia bacterium | reverse complement strand
ATCGGCGCCGCGGTCGCGGTGCGGATCGCGACCAGGTTCATGGCGTCGAGGTCGCAGTCACGGAACTCCTCGCGACTCGGCAGGCCGAGGAGGCGGCCGTCGGTGCCGTAGCTCCACGCATGGTAGGGGCAGCGCAGCTGGCGACCGCAGTTGCCGCGTCCCTCGGCGACGGTCGCGCCGCGGTGACGGCAGGCGTTCACGAAGCCGCGCACGACCCCGTCGTGCCCGTGCACGATCACCACCGGCGTCGCGCCGATCGTCGCGGTGACGAAGTCGCCGGGCGCGCCGAGCTCGGCGAGATCGGCGACGTGCACCCAGCTACGAGCGAAGATGCGTCGCATCTCGACGTCGAAGACCGCCGGCGAGGTGAAGGCACCGGGGGGCAGCAGGCGGCCGGCGGCGGGCGGCGAGAGGTCGATCCCGTCGATCGTGAGCGTCTGGTCCATCGATCACCCTCCTTTGCGCGCGCGACGCCGCTTGGGCGGCGTCAACGCTCGTTGACTCGCCGCGGCGCGCGCCGCGAGTGCGCGTGCCGCACGGCCACGCGCCAGACCGAGCAGCATGAGCGCCATGCCGAGCTCGGTCGCGGCGGTGAACCCGTCGTCGTCGAGGTCGCCTTCCGCCCACTCGATCATCGCGTGCACGTAGTGCGCGAACATGCGCGTCGCGACCGCCGTCGGGTCGGCCCACGACGCCACGTCGCCGGCCGCCTGGCCGTCGCGCACCACGCCCGCCATCAGCGCCACGTAGCGCTCGTGGATCGTGCGTCGCATCGACCGCGTCTCCTCCGCGACGAGGAAGACGCGCACCAGTTCGCGCGAGTACGCCGGCACGGCGAGGAGATCGCGATTGCCGGCCTCGCACATCGCGAAGGCGCGGTCGACGACACCCGCGCCGCCGGCGCTCGCCAGGCTCCGCGCGACGGTCGCGAACGTCTCCTCGAGCTCGGCCATCAGCACCGCGTGCTTGCCGCCAAAGAGATTGTAGACCGTCGGCACCGACACCCGGCCGGCGCGCGCCAGCGCGCGCATCGTGAGCCCGTCGAACCCGCGCGTGGCGATCAGCCGCCGCGCGGCGGCGAGAATGCGCGCGCGGCGCTCGGCTTTGTGTTCGGCGAGGAGGCTCATGAAGATTTAAACGCGTGCAAAAACTAGCACACGTGCAAAATCTGACGCAATGGGGGGACGCGACCACGATCGACTTCGACGATTCGTGGCGCCGGCTACGCGGGCGGCGCCGGGTCGTCGAGGGTGCGCCACGCCGCTTCGACGCGTCGCCGCAGAGCGGCGACGTCGCCGTCGTTCTCGATGATCAAGTCGGCGTGGGCGCGGCGCTCGGCGTCGGAGAGCTGCGCCGCCATGCGCGCCTCGATCTCCGCGGAGGTGAGGTCGCGCGAGCCGGCGAGACGCTCGTGGATCGCGGCACGCGGCGCCGCCACCACCCAGATGCGGTCGACGAGGCCGGTGCCCTTGGCCTCGAGGAGGACCGGTGCCTCGAGGACGACGTGGCCGGTGAAGCCGGCGGCACGACGGTCGGCGATCGCGCGCTGGATCTCTTGGAAGATGAGCGGATGGACGATCGCGTTCAGCGCGCGGCGCCGCTCGGCGTCACCGAAGACGATGGCGCCGAGGCGTTTGCGGTCGATCGTGCCGTCGGGCGCGACGATCGCGGTGCCGAACGTCTGGACGAGCCGCCGCCATCCTTCACTCCCGCTGGCGTAGACCTGGTGGCCGATCTTGTCGGTATCGAGCACCAGCGCTCCGAGCTCGGCGAGCATCCCGCCGACGACACTCTTGCCCGCGCCGATGCCGCCGATGAGGCCGACGATCACGGCCGCCTCAGTGCGCCAGCGGATGGCGCTCGAGCTCGGCGCCGCCGAGCAGAACGCGCGTGATGTGCGACATGCGCGTGATGTCGGTCGTCGGATCGCCCTCGACGAGGAGGAGATCGGCGATCTTACCGACGGCGATCGTCCCGAACTCGGGATCGGCACTGCCGGTGACGAAACGCGCGGCGTCACCGGTCGCGGCACGCAGCGCCGCGGCGGGGGTCAGGCCGGCGGCGACGAGCGCCGCGAGCTCGCGATGCAGGCCCGGCCCCGGGAAGACGCCCATCTGCGTATCGGAGCCGGCGAGGATCGTGACGCCGGCGGCGTGCATGCGACGGACGTTGTCGTGGCGCGCGTCGCGAGTGGCGGCGAGGAGGGCGAAGAACGCGGCGTACTGCGGCGCGCGGGCGGCCGCGGGTATCGGCACGAAGGCATCGAGGACACGCGCCGGCGCGGTCTCACGCTCGAGCGCGGTCGCCTCGCGACGGCCCTCGGAGAGATCGGCCCAGCTGTCGAAGACGGTGATCGTCGCCACCTCCGGGATGTGCGCCGCGGCGAGCCGCGGAATGACGTCGTCTGGAATACGCTCCTTGTACACGCCGTGCATCCAGGCGGCGACCCCGGCGTCCGCGGCCTCGAGAGCGTCAGCGACGGTACCGACGTGGGCGACGGTGCGAATCCCGCGCGCGCGTCCTTCCTCGACGATCGCGCGCAGCACCTCGGGGGAGATGATCGGGCTCTCGAACGGCACGGCGTCGATTGCGACCTTGATGACGTCGGGACGCGATGGTGCGAGCGCCGCGACGGCCGCGCGCGCGCCCGCGGCCGTCTCCACCTGCCGCGTCATGCGGGGGACGACGTACCACCGCAGCCACCACGGAACGAACGCTCTGATCATGGCGATCGGGTGCCCGCCGGGCGCCGTGAACATCGGCCCCGCAGCGTAGATGCGCGGACCGAGGAGCTCGCCGCGCGCGACCTGGTCCCGACGCGCGAAGGCGTCGGTCGCCAGGTCCGCGGGGTCGAGCACGGTCGTCACGCCGCAGTACAGATAGCTCTCGAGGTTACGCTTCGCGTCCGGCCACTCGCCGAGCCACAACGGGGCGGGCGAGTTGCCGACGTGACCGTGGACGTCGATCAATCCCGGGAGCAGCGTCTGTCCGGCGCCGTCGATCATGCGCATGCCGGCGCCGCGGGCGAGCGTCCCCGGCGGCGCGATGCGCGCGATGCGGCCGTTCTCGATGAGCAGATCGCGGGTCGACGTGCGTTGGTCGGCGAAACCGTCGAAGACGGCGACGTTGCGGATGACCGTCGGTGGCGGGGGATCCGCCGCCCGCTCGACGAGCGGCGGCAGCGACCGCCCGCAGCTCGCGACGAGCCACGTCGCGAGGAGCGCCACGGCGACTGCGAACGACCGTGGCGCCGGCGATCGCCGCGCCGGCCGCGGTGCCGCTGAACGCCGTATGCACGTCCCCTTCATACGGGAGGCCAGCGCTATAGCGGGGCGGCGCCTTCCCTGTCGAGCACACAGCGTCCGCATGGACGGTCACGCTCGCAGCCCTGCAAGGTGGGGCGTGGTTCGCGCAGTTTTGCGGCGCGCGCGCCCGTCGCAAGCGCGTGACGAGCTTGGAATCCCGGGGTCGAGAGTCGGCGCGCCATGGCATCCTTCTTGGAGCTCGAGCTGTCGATGGTCATCGACACCACCACCTTCAACGACATCGCCCGCCATCTCTACGGCGTCTCCGAAGGACTGCTGGACGGGATGCGCAAGGTCGTCGCGTTGAATCCCGACGTTCCCGCCGACGATCAGCAGCGGTTGCGCACGGAATGGCTCCAAGCGGTCGAGGCCTTCGTGCGCGTCAACCAGGAGGTCTTGACCCTGGCCGAGCTGCTGCGCGCCCTCCTCGCCGCCAACGACGTCGGCACCGTGTCGAAGCCCGCCCTCAGCTGAGCCGGTCTCCGCGCGCATCGCGATCCACCGATCGCGCGTCCCTCGCCGCCGCGACACGGCGCACGCCGTCGTCTTCTCGGATACTCTCGGCCGTGCGCCCGCGTGCGAGCTGCAGCGCGATCGGATGCCACCCCGCCTCGTCGAAGAAGCCGAAGCGCCGCTCGAGCTTCAAGTATGCGCGCCGCGCGCCGGCGAACAACGGCGCCGGTATGCCGAGTTCGACGCGATGCGGAGCCGCACGCACGATGACGGACGCGTCGGAGGCGGCGCCGACGACGTCGCGGAGACGGACGACCCCCGAACGATGCCCGAGGCGTCCGTAGAGCCGCCGTCCGTGCACACCCGCCACCGCGAGCAAGAGCGTCGTGGCGCCGCATGCTCCGAGCCGGACGCTGCGGCGGAGCGAGAGCCAGAGCCGGCCGTCGGCGTCCGTCGCGTCCACGCTCGTCGCCGGGAATCGCGACCCATCGCTCTCGCCGCGCGCCGTCTCGCTCGCGACGACGAAGATCTCGGGATCGGCGGCACGCGTGAGGAGCATGCGACGACGCAGGACGAGCTGCGTGCCGTGCGCGAACATCGCGCGCCGCTTGCGCACCCGCTCGCGGTGCGCGAGCGGGACGATCAGCCGCGCACGCGTCGCCTGCATCGGTCGATCGGCCGGAGAGGAGGGAGGCAGGTCGTGGACGACGTAGTGGACGACCCGAACCGCCGGTTCGTGAGGCGCGAGCCAGACGAGCGCGAAATCCACCAGGACACCGAGCGCGCTGTGGTCGGGATGGAGATCGGCGGGTGACGGCGCGACGACAGTCGTCGGGCGGAACGCGGCGATGCATTGCGCGAGACGCGCGTGCGGCGCCTCACCGCTCGACATGAGAAGCGCCGTCAGGCCTTGATCGCGGCAGCCGAGGAACTCGGTGTCGCGCGCGGCGACACCGAGGCGCGCCAACGCCGCGAGCGCCTCCCGCCGTCGTCGCGCCCCGAAGCGCGCGCGGTCCACGTCCTGGATCCGCCAGCGGTGCTCGACGGCCCGCTGCGCCCACGGGTTGTTCTCGCCGTCGGTCGCGAAGACGACGCGCACCGCCGCGCCGCGCGCGCGCGCGTACTGCAGCAGACCGCCGGTGGCGATCGTCTCGTCGTCGGGATGCGGCGCAAGGACGAGGATTCGATCGTGCGCGCCGAGTCTCAGGACGCGCGCCATGCGACCTCCCCGGCGGTGACCGGCAGCGGCGAGAACAGCGCGCGGAGCGCAAAGGCGACGGCGAGGAACCCCGCCGCGATTCTTCGTTCACCGGGCTCGATGGTGGTCATCGCCGTCGCGAGGAAGAGACCTCGGGCCTCGCCCCGTCGGCTGGGAGTGTGCAGCGGATTCCGTCGCTTGGCTAGACGGGCGGCGCGCGCGCGCTAGGCGCTCAGACCAGGCCGCCTTCGGCGGTGTGGCTCGCCGGAGCCCGTGTCGCGGACGCCGGCCCCTCGGTATTGATGCGGTCGATCATCGCCCGCAGGCGGCCGAAGCTCACCCGGTTGAAGCGGAAGACGAGCCGCGGCAGGTGCGCGATCTCGGGCTCGCCCTCCTCCTCGGGGAGCGCCGCACCGACTTCGAAGACGCCGTCCTTCAGGATGTCGGGGAAATCGCCGTTGAGCTCGGCGAGAAGCGACGGCGCGAGCGGCGCGTTCAGGCGGATGACGAAGCGGTCGCCGACGTACCGCGACGAGTGGTAGACGCGATAGAAGCCGCGGATCTCCGCGATCGCGTCGTCGATCTTGTCCGTCACCTTGAAGAGGCCCATGTCGACCGGGGAGATGAGGCCGGCGCGCAGCAGATGGTCCTCGACGTAGCGCTTCCACGTCTTCCAGTACGTGCCGCGAGGGGCGTCGAGGAAGACGATCGGCATCGGCCGCGACTTGCCGGT
>JBGOSW010000261.1:0-5745 GCA_041476145.1 Binatia bacterium | reverse complement strand
GCCGCACCAGACGCTGCGAACCGGTCATCGACATCGGCTTGATGCCGATGCCGGAGTCGGAGCGGATCTCCTTCTTCAGCCGCGTGCGCAAAAACTCGATCAGGTCGTGCGCCTCTGCCGAGCCTTCCTTGAACTCGATCCCGGCGTACACGTCCTCGGTGTTTTCGCGGAAGATCACGACGTCGAGCTTCTGCGGTTCCTTCACCGGGCTCGGCACGCCCCGAAACCAGCGCACCGGCCGCACGCACGCGTAGAGGTCGTGCACCTGGCGAAGCGTGACGTTGATGCTGCGGATGCCGCCGCCGACGGGCGTCGTCAGCGGCCCCTTGATCGCGATCTTGAATTCGCGGATGGCGGCGTTGGTCTCCTCGGGGAGCCAGGTGCCTTCGCCGTAGACGTGCGTCGCCTTCTCACCGGCGTAGATCTCCATCCAGACGATGCGTCGCCGGCCGCCGTAGGCTTTTTCCACTGCGGCGTCGAAGACGATCTGGGAGGCGCGCCAGATGTCGGGCCCGGTGCCGTCGCCCTCGATGAAGGGCAGGATCGGACGATCGGGCACCTGCCAGCGGCCGTCGGCGCCGATCGCGATGCGCTCCCCTTCGTGCGGAACGTGGACGTGCTGATACGTGCTCATCGGCGATCGAACGGAGGCGCGGACACTAACGAATGGCCTATGGGCTGTCAACGCGCTTCCACAGTCGTGGCCCGCACTTGGCCATACTTGCCGTCGGGCGCCGTGCCGTATAAATCCGCCGCATGCGGCTCATCGTGGTTGCGGCGCTGCTCGCTCCGTTGCTGCTCGCGATCGCGGGTTGCGGCGGCGACAATCTCTCCCTCTGCGACGGCTGCTCGACACCGACGCCGATCGCGACGCTGACGCCCGCGCCGACACAGACACCGTCGGTTCCGATTCCCACCGGCACTTGACCGCGTCCGAGCCGTCCACGACGGTCACCGTTCGGCCACTCCGCGAGGACGATCTCGCCGAGGCCGATCGCATCTTCCGCGTCGCCTTCGGCACCTTCATCGGCCTCCCCGATCCCGCAGAATTCGGCGGCGACAGCGATTGGATCGCGACGCGCCGGCGCGCCGACCCGAGCGCCGCGTTCGCCGCCGACGTCGACGGTCGACTCGCGGGCTCGAACTTCGCGACCAATTGGGGAAGTGTCGGCTTCTTCGGCCCGCTCAGCGTGCGTCCCGACCTCTGGGGCCGCGGCGTCGCGCGGCGCCTCCTCGCGCCGGTCATGGACTGCTTCACGCGCTGGGGCACGCGCCACGCCGGTCTCTACACCTTCGCGCAGAGCCCGAAGCACGTCGGCCTCTACCAACGCTTCGGTTTCTACCCGCGGTTTCTCGTCACGATCATGGTGAAGAAGCCGGACGGCGTCGCGACGGTGCCACGATACACACGCTTCTCCGAGATTCCCGTGCACGAGCGGGAGGGATCTCTCACCGCCTGCCGCGCGCTCACGAGCGGGATCTTCGACGGCCTCGACGTGACGCACGAGATCCGCGCCATCGCCGCGCAATCGCTCGGCGACACGCTCCTGGTTCGCGAGGGCTCGCGTCTCCTCGGCGTCGCGCTCTGCCACGTCGGCGCCGGCAGCGAGGCGGGAAGCGGACACTGCTACGTGAAGTTCGCCGCCGCGCGACCCGGCACCGATGCGGGCGACAGCTTCGAGCGACTGCTCGACGCGATCGAGGCGTATGCCGCGTCGCGCGGCGCGGCGGTCGCGGCGGGCGTCAACGTCGGTCGCGAGGAGGCGTACCGCCGCATGCTCGCGCGCGGGTATCGCACCGCCATCCAAGGCATCGCGATGCATCGGCCGAACGCGGCGGGATACGATCGCCCCGACGTGTACGTCCTCGACGACTGGCGGTGATCCCCAAACTGCTCGGGCGCCCTATCCGGCCTGCGGACCCTTACGAAGGACGAGGCGCTTCGCTTGCGTGGCGATCGTCCCCGACACGTTCTTGCTTTTCGCGAGCGCGCGGATGTCGCGCTCGTGGAGCGACGCGAGGAAGCGCAGCGCGAGCGCGAGCGGGGTCTTCGGGTTCGTCACCAGCGCAAGGCGCACCTGGTAGTTCTTGGTCCAATCGCGACTGTCGGAGATGATGCGCAGCAGCTCGTCGTCGGCGGTGCGGTTCTTGGCGATGACGATGATCTCGTCGTCGGTGACCCGGGGGTTTTGCAGCACGAAGCGCCGGATCAGGCGATTCGGGTCGCGGATCAGCTGCACGCGTGCGTCACGGCTGCCGCGCAGCGCGAGCTTGATCTTCTCCGAGACGCCCATCATTTGGATGGCTTGCAAGAGGGTCGGGCTCGGAGGTGCAACGGGCGATTCTTCGAGCAGCTCCTCGGGCACTGCGATCGTGTCGGTGCCGGCGACGACCTCGGCCGCGATTTCGTCTTCGTCCATCGCGTGTGCCGGGACGTCGCTACTCGTGATGGTGCGCCTGGACGCCGCGTGTCTCGCGGACTTCCTTGATGACGCGCTCGGCGAGATGCGGCGGCACCTCCTCGTAGTGCGAGAAGCTCATGTGGAAGTCGCCGCGGCCGCTGGTCATCGCGCGCAGGTCGGGGGCGTACTTCAGCACCTCGGCCATCGGCACCTGGGCGCGGATCACCTGATTCGGCGGCTTGGGATCGACGCCGAGAACCTTGCCGCGGCGGCTGTTCAAGTCGCCGATGACGTCGCCCATCGCTTCGTCGGGGACCGTCACCTCGAGGTGCATGATGGGCTCGAGCAAGACCGGCTTCGCCTGCTCGAGCGCCTGCTTGAAACCCATCGAGGCGGCGATCTTGAACGCCATCTCGGAGGAATCCACGGTATGGTACGAGCCGTCGAAGAGACGCACGCGGAAGTCGACGACGGGCGAGCCGGTGAGAATGCCGTGCGGCATCGTCTCGCGGATGCCCTTCTCGACGGCGGGGATGTACTGCCGCGGGATGGAGCCGCCGACGATCTCGTCGACGAATTCGAAGCCGCCGCCGCGCGGTAGCGGCTCGAGCTTGATCCAGGCGTCGCCGAATTGGCCGCGGCCGCCCGATTGCTTCTTGTATTTGCCCTGGACCTCGGCGCGGCCCTTGATCGTCTCCCGATAGGGAACCTTCGGCGCCTTGAGTTCGACCTCGACGCCGTACTTGCGCTTCAAGCGCTCGACGGCGACCTCGATGTGCAACTGCCCCGAGCCCGAGACGATGATCTCGCGGCTCTCCACGTCGCGCTCCATGCGCAACGCCGGGTCTTCCTCCATCATCTTGTGCAGCGCCTGCGTCGCCTTCTCTTCGTCGGCCTTGCTCTTCGGCTGCACGGCGAAGGAGATCACCGCCTCGAACGTCGGGAGCTTCGGCAGCAACACCGGCGCCTTCTCGTCGGCGAGCGTGTCGCCGGTAGCGGTGTCCTTGAGCTTGGCGACGGCGCAGATCTCGCCGGCGACGGCGGCGGCGATCGGCGATTGCTTTTTCCCTTCGAGGCGCAGGAGTTGCCCGAAACGCTCCTTCGCGTCGCGGCTCGCGTTCAGCACGGTGGAGTCGCTCGTCGCCTTGCCGGAGAAGACGCGCATCACGGAGAGCGTCCCCGCGAACGGGTCCATGACGGTCTTGAACACGAGGGCCGCGAACGGTGCCGTCGGATCGGCAGGGCGTTCGACGGCCGCGCCACTCTTGGCGTCGATCGCCTCGATCGGCGGCAGGTCCGCGGGCGAGGCGCAGAGGTCGACGATCGCGTCGAGAAGGGTGACGACGCCGATGCCCTTCGGCGCCGCGCCGACGAAGAGCGGCAGGAACTTGCGCCCGAGCACCGCCAGGCGCAGGCCGCGGCGGATCTCGTCCTCGGAGAGCTCGCCGCCCTCCAGGTAGTGTTCGAGGAGCGTGTCGTCGGACTCGGCGACCGCCTCGAGAAGGCGATCGCGGTGCTCGCCCGCCGCGCTCTCGAGACCGGCGGGCACGGGGCCCTCCTTCGCCGGCGTGAAGTCGCCGCCGAAGGTGTAGCCCTTCATCGTGATCAGATCGACGTAGCCATTGAAGCCCGCGACACTGCCGATCGGCAACGCTACCGGCACGACCTTGGTGCCCAGGGCGGCGGCGACCGGCGCGAGTGCCGTCGCGAAATCGGTCTCTTCACGGTCGAGACGGCTCATGAAGCCGAGCACCGGGATCCCGAGCTCCCCGCACCAGCCCCAGGCGCGCTCGAGCTCGACCTTCACCTCGCCGTGCGGCGACAGCACCAGGACGGCGCCCGTCATCGCCGCGAGCGTCGCCCGCGTTTCCGCCTGGAAGACCGAATACCCGGGGGTGTCGGCGATGGTGATCTCGTGCTTCCTCCAGGCGCAGTGGTGGAGCGCGCTCGCGATCGTCGTCTTGCGGCGGATCTCCTCGGGTTCGAAGTCGAAGAGCGAGCTGCCGTCGTCGACCTTGCCGAGGCGGTTGGTGGCGCCGGCGGCGAGCACCAGCGCGTCGGCGAGAAAGGTCTTCCCCACGCCACCCTGCCCGACGATGGCGATGTTGCGGATGCGTGCGACCTCTTCGGCAGCCATGCCGTCCTCCGTCTATTGATTGCGTCGGTAGATGAGCCGCAGGCCGTCGAGAGTGAGGAACTCGTCGACGGTCTCGATGGTGCGCGACTCGGGCGCGAGCAGAGCGGCGAAGCCGCCGGTGGCGATCACGCGCGCGTCGGCGCCGATCTCGCCGCGGATGCGATCGACGAGCCCGTCGACGAGCGCGACGTACCCATAGATGCTGCCCGACTGGATCGCGTGCACGGTGGTCTTGCCGACGACCCTCGGCGGCTTCACCAGCTCGACCTTCGGCAGCTTCGCCGTCTTCGCACACAGCGCATCGAGGGCGATACCGAGTCCGGGCGTGATCACGCCGCCGACGTACTCGCCGCGCTTGGACACGCAGTCGAAGGTCGTCGCGGTGCCGAAGTCGACGACGACGCAGGCGTTCTGGTAGCGCTCGTAGGCGGCGACCGAATTGACGATGCGGTCGGCGCCGACCTCTCTGGGATTGTCGTAGAGGATCGCAATGCCGGTCTTGATGCCGGGCCCGACGTGCATCGGCTCCTGCCCGAAATAGGTGCGCGCGAGCTCGTCGATCGTGCTGTTCATCGGCGGCACGACGCTGGCGACGATGACGCCGCCGATCTCGGAGGCCGACGCGCCCGCGGCGGCGAAGAGCCCGAGGAGCAGGACACCGTACTCGTCGGCGGTGCGGTCGTGCTCGGTGCGCACCCGCCAATGGCGGACGAGCCGGTCGTCGGCGTAGACGCCGATCTTGGTGTGCGTATTGCTGACGTCGATGGCGAGCAGATGCTTCGTCATCGTCCTTCGGTCCGGCCGCCGTCGGCGCGCTTCGTGACCGGGCGGATGGCCGCATAGCCGCCGATCACGGTGACGTCGCCGGCGACGATGTGCTCGACGTGCTCGACCCGCTCGTCGGCCACGCCGGCGCGCGCGCCATCGCGCGCGAGCACGAGCCGTCCGCTCGCATCCAGGCCGCGCACGACGCCGGTCGTCCGGTGTCCGGCGCACTCCACCGTCACCTCGCGGCCGGTGAGACAGGAGTAGTCGTTCCACTCCGCGATCAACGCCCCGAATCCTTCCTGCAGCAGGCGATCATAGACGGCCTCGAGCGCATCGCATAGCGCCGCGGTGAAGGCGATGCGGTCGACACGGCGGCCGGTCGCGAGGCGCACCGAGGTCGCGGTCGCTCGCAGCTCCGGCGGGAACGCGCGCGCGGTC
>JBGOSW010000260.1:0-5754 GCA_041476145.1 Binatia bacterium | reverse complement strand
TGCTGATCATGGGGCTCGGTGCGAGCCTCGAAACCTGGGTGGCGCAGCGGCAGGCGTTCGCCGAACGGTACCGCGTCATCGCCTTCGACAACCGCGGCGCCGGCCGCAGCGCCAGTCCGCCGCCGCCGTGGACCGTGCCCGCGATGGCCGCCGACGCCGTCGGCCTCCTCGACACGCTCGGCATCGAACGTGCGCACGTGGTCGGCGTGTCGATGGGGGGCATGATCGCGCAAGAGCTCGCGATCCGTCATCCGGAACGCGTCGCGCGGCTGGTGATCGCCATGTCGTTCGCGCGACCGGAGCCGCTGCGACGCACGTTCCTCCTCCATCGACGTTGGGCACGTCTGCAGGGCGTCGATGCCGCCAGCGAAAGCCTCGCCAGTCTGCCCTGGATGCTGTCGCCACCGATCCTGTGCGATGCCGAGCGCCTGCAACCGATCCTCGCCCTCCTCGGCGACATGCCCCTCATGAGTGCCGATGCCTACAGTCACCAGGTCGACGCGATCCTCGAGTACACGACCCGCGACCGGCTCCACCTGGTGCGCGCGCCGACACTCGTCCTCGCCGCCGCCGAGGACGTCCTCACGCCGGTCTTCCTGAGCGAGGAAATCGCGACGGCGATTCCAGACGCGCGGCTCGAGATACTGCCGCGCGGCGGCCATGCGGTGCTCGTCGAGTATCCCGACGACTTCAATCGCGCGGTGCTTGCGTGGCTCGGCGCCGCGGCAAAAGAAAACCCCGATAGCCTTGGCGGCGACGCGCCGCCCCGCCGGTGACGCGGGGGCTATCGGGGTTCGGTGGTGCCTGGGTCTCCGTAGGATGACCCAGCGACGTGGAAGTGGGCTGCCCCTAGGAGGCCACCACCTCACAGATCACCGTAGGGAAATACGTCACTGGATCACCTCCTTTCGTCCGGCGAGACGACCGGGCAGGCCCAAGCCCCGCCACCGAGCGGCGACCGCCGATGCCACCTCTCGGTCCCGATCGCCGGCAGCCGGCCAGGGGGCCTGTGTAAACCCCGATCGGGTATCTCCAGCACGTCGCGCCGTCCGCGACGCGTGCAAAAATCGTAGCCGGATGTCGGACGGCTGTCTAGATCGTTCGCACGCGCCGATGGCGAGCCAGCGGCCGGCCGGATAGGGTGGGGCCTGGCGCGACGTGCGCGCCCGCGCAGGAGGGAGAGGACGATGGCCCGGCTCTTCGACGACATCACGCAGACGATCGGACGGACGCCCATGGTCCGCCTGAACCGCATCACGCGTGGACTCGACGTCCGCCTCTACGCCAAGCTCGAGTTCTTCAATCCGCTCTCGAGCGTCAAAGATCGGATCGGCGTCAACATGATCGACGCCGCCGAACGGGCGGGCCTCCTCGGACCGGGAGCGGTGATCGTCGAGCCGACGAGCGGCAACACCGGCATCGCGCTGGCGTTCGTCGCCGCGGCGCGCGGCTACCGTCTCATCCTGACGATGCCGGACTCGATGTCGGTGGAGCGGCGAAAGCTCCTGAAGCTTCTCGGCGCCGAGCTCGTGCTGACACCCGCCGCCGGCGGCATGCGCGAGGCGATCAATACCGCCGCCGAGCTGGTGCGCACGACGCCGAAGGCGTTCATGCCACAGCAGTTCCAGAACCCCGCCAATCCCGACATCCACCGCCGCACCACCGCACTCGAGATCTGGGACGACAGCGCAGGCGCGGTCGACGTGTTGATCTCCGGTGTCGGCACGGGCGGCACGATCACCGGCGTCGCCGAGGTCTTGAAGCAAAAGAAGCCGAGCTTCCGTGCGATCGCGATCGAGCCCGCCGCCTCGCCGGTGCTCTCGGGCGGCGCGCCCGGCCCGCACAAGCTCCAGGGGATCGGCGCCGGTTTCATCCCCGAGATCCTCAACACCGGCATCATCGACGAGATCGTGCAGGTGCGGGACGACGACGCGCTGCGCACCGCGCGCGCCGTGGCGCGCGAGGAAGGGATCCCCTGCGGCATCAGCAGCGGCGCCGCGGCGTGGGCGGCGCTGCAGGTGGCGGCGCGCAAGGAGCTCGCCGGGGCGTTCATCGTGGTGGTGTTCCCGAGTTCGGCGGAGCGCTATCTCAGTACCGCGCTCGTCGACGATTTATAACATTTCGCCCCCGGTTTATAGATTTCGCCCCCGCGCGCCTTCGGCGCGCGATGAGCGTCGCACCCGGGAGTGAATCCCGGGTGCTCCCGGTCGAGACTGCCGCGCCGAGCTGGCTGCGGTGAATGGTGCGCTCGTGAACGTGGACGCTAGACCTGGTTGACAAAGGATCGGCGGCCCGGAAGAAGAGCGCGACGAGGGGAGAACGCATGGCTCAGTTCCAAATTCGGATCGAGCGGGACGTCGCGATCGTCATCTTCGACTCGGGCGGGATGAATACGCTCTCGCGGGCGGCCGTCGAGGAGCTCGAGCGTGTCGAGGCGGAGGTGCGCGCGCAGCACGCGCGCACCCCGCTCACCGGCGTCGTGCTGCTCGGCAACCGCTACGGTCTCGGCGCCGGCGCCAACATCGGCGAGCTCATGCAGGGCAGTGCCGCCGATCTCACCGCGCTCATCGATCGCGGCAACGCCGTCCTCCTCCGCATCGAGGACGGTCCGATTCCCTGGGTGGCGGCGTTCGACGGGGTCTGCCTCGGCGGCATCTACGAACTCGCGCTTGCCTGCCGCGCGATCGTCGCGACGCGTCGCTCGTCGGTCGGGTTTCCGGAAATCTTGCTCAACATCTTCCCCGGGCTCGGCGGCACGCAACGTCTGCCGCGGCGGGCCGGCCTCGTCAATGCCGACGATCCGATGCGCGGCGAGGCCGCCCTCAGCGTGATCCTGCAAGGAAAGACGCTCGGCGCCGACAAGGCGCTCCCCATCCGCATGCTCGACGCGCTCGTTCCCGAGGGCGAGAGCATCGAGGCGTTCGCGGCGCGCTATCTGCGCGAGACCGTACCGACGCTCCGCCGGTCGGCGCCCGACTTCTCACTGGCGTCGCAGGTGGCGCCGATGGTTCTGCCGACGGTCCTCAAGGCGACGCAGGGACGCCAGCATCCGCGCGCCCCGTTCGTCGCCCTCGAAGTGATCACCCGCGGGGTGCAGCTGCCGCTGAAGGAGGCGATCCAGCTCGAGCGCGACCGTTTTCTCGAAGTGGCGTCGTCGAGCGAGGCCAAGGCCGGCATGCGCTTCTTCTTCACCCAGCAGCGGGTGACGAAGCTACCGTCGGCGCTCGCTGCGGTCACGCCGCGTCCCATCCGCCGTGTCGGTGTCGACGGCTTCGACGGCTACATGGGAAACGCGATTGCGTTCCTCGCACGTCGCGCCGGTTACGAGGTCGTCGGTCACGTGCCGGTACCCGCGCTCGCCGCCGGGGCACCGGCGCGCATGCGTCAGAAGTACGCGCCGCTGATCGAGCGCGGCCGGCTCGACGCCGCCACGGCGGACGCCGAGGTGGCGTCGGTCGCGGTCGCGACCGACCTCGCAACGCTGGCGAGCTGCGACCTGATCATCGAGGCGCGCAAGGAGGATCCCGAGGCGAAGGCCGATTTCTATCGGCGCCTCGCGCGCGTCGTCCGCCCCGACGCGATCGTCAGCTCGAACAGCAGCTCGATGGGCCCGGGATTTCTCGGGCGCTTCTTCGGCGAGGGCGGCGGCGCGCCGGCCCAGATGGCGAACCTGCACTTCTTCAGCCCGGCGGAGCATCCACTGCGGGCGCTCGTCGAGGTGGTCCACACTCCCGAGACGCCGCCCGAAGTACTGGCCGCCCTGCACGGGTTCGTCCGCAAGATCGGCAAAGTGCCGGTGTTTCTCCACGACGGCTCGCCGGGCTTCCTCGTCAACGCGGGGCTCGCCGAGTACTTTCGCGAGGCCGAGACGCTCTACCGTGAAGGTACCCCGATCGAGACCATCGACGGCGTGATGCGCGAGCGCGTCTTCCCGATGGGGCCATTCGAGGTCGCGGACCAAGCGGGCGTCGACGTCGCCGCCGGCATGTTCGACGTCCTGGCGCGCATCGCGGCGCCCGAGCGGCCGCCGCTCGTCGTACAGCTTCGCGATCGCGGCCGCTTCGGCCTCAAGTCGAGCGGCGGGTTCTACGATTGGACGGAGGGGAAGAAGGGGGCACCCTACGCCGAGCTCGCGAGTCTCGCGGCGCCGCGCGGCGACCGCGTCGCCGGTGCCGACGAGATCGTCGAGCGCTGCGTGCGCGCGATCTGGCGGAAGGCGAAGGAGCTGCTCGACCGCGGCATCGTCGCCAGCGAGGAAGAGGCCGATCTCGCCTTCGTCTACGCGATCGGCTTCGCGATGTATCTCGGCGGCCCGTTTTTCTACGCGCGCCAGCGAGGGTGGTCGTGAACGGGGAGGGGGCGATGACGACGACTCTCGGCGACGCCGACGGACGTGGACACGGGCGTACGCCGTATGAAGGCTACGCCGATCGCGCCCTCGCCGGCGGCGCGCTCGCGCGCGACGAGGCGCTCGCCGTGCTGCGCGCGCCCGATGACGATCTGCGGCCGCTCTTGTTGGCGGCGTTCCGTGTCCGCGAGCACCACTTCGGACGGCGCGTGAAGCTCTGCATGCTGCGCAACGCACGCAGCGGGCTTTGTCCCGAGGATTGCCACTACTGCTCGCAGTCGGCGGTCTCGACGGCGGCGATCGACACCTACCGGCTCCTCCCCACCGAGCGCCTGATCGAGGGTGCGGAGGCGGCGGTGGCGCGCGGGGCGCGGCGCTATTGCATGGTGACGAGCGGTCGGGGTCCGAGCGCGCGCGACATCACGCAGCTCGGAGAGGCGACACGCACGATCAAGGCGCGCTTTCCGACGCTCGAGATCTGCGTCTCGCTCGGCCTCATGGACGACGAACAGGCGCGGGCGCTGAAAGACGCAGGCGTCGGCTGGGTGAACCACAATCTCAACACCAGCGAGCGCTTCCATCCGTCGATCTGCACGACGCACACCTACGCCGATCGCGTCGCCACGGTACGTGCGGTGCAGCGCGCCGGACTTGCCACCTGCTGCGGCGGCATCATCGGTATGGGCGAGACCGACGACGACGTCGTCGATCTCGCGTTCGCGCTCCGCGAGCTCGGTGTCGATTCCTTGCCGGTGAACTTCCTCGTTCCGATCGCGGGAACGCCGTTCGGCGACGGTGAATCGGTGGCCGCAACCCGGGGCCTGAAGGCGCTTTGCCTCTTCCGCTTCACCAATCCCGCAACCGAGATCCGCGCCGCCGGCGGCCGCGAGCGCAACCTCGGCGCTTGGCAGGCGCTCGCCCTCTACCCGGCGAACTCCATCTTCATCGAGGGCTACTTGACCACCCCCGGGCTCGCCGCCGAGCCGACGCATCGTATGGTGGAGGCGCTCGGGTTCACCGTCGAGGTCGAGGCGGAGGTCGTGGCGACGGCCGGCGACGATGATTGCCGTCATCAGCAGCGCGAGCTCGCGTGTGATCGACAGCCCGACGAGGTCGGCGACTAGGTGGGGGTGACGGTCGGCGTCGGCGACACGGTGGGCGTCGGGATGGGCGTCGGCGCGAGCGTATACGTGCACGAGCTACACAGTGGCCCGCGGTCCGATTGCGTGCCGGTATAGTCGAACCGGCAGAGCGAGCATTCTTCTTCGGGCGTCAACTGGCGACGGAGGACGACGCAGGAGTCGATCGGGCCGTCGAAGAAATCCTTGAGCGTATCGGTGCTGTCGCCCATCGCCCCGATCTTGAATCGCCCCGCGGAGTCCGGCATGCCGCCCGCGATCGGCGTG
>JBGOSW010000259.1:0-5812 GCA_041476145.1 Binatia bacterium | reverse complement strand
GGGCTGGAACACGAAATGGCTGACGGCGATCTCGTCGAGCGTGACGATCTCGACGACGCCGTTCGGAAACCGCCGGACCTCGTCGGGGCCGCCGAATCCTTTTCGCTGAAGTCGCGGCACGGTTACGATGTATCGCGAAGGAGTCTGCGAATTCTAGAGGTCGGTCAGGGGCTTCCGCACGACATGGCCGCTCCGCCGACCGCGGCCATCCGCCATCTACAGATGCCGGAGGTCGGACTTGAACCGACACGGAGTTGCCCCCGCGGGATTTTGAGGGGCGAGGAGGAGCGGAATGGAGGCTACTCCGTGGATGCGACGCGAACGGGATTGCGGCGTTACAGAGAACGGCGGTGCGTCGAGTTGCGTCCCTTTTCATGAGCGCGGCCCGCGGGGCGCTGTGATGATCAGCGCCCCAAGCGTGCGAGTGCCCAGAGAGTCGGCACGTGCATGAGATAGATCATGTACGAATAGTCGCCCTGTAGAAGGAGCCAGCGCGGGTAGCGAGGGGCGTGGGTCTGATCGAACGCGATCGCTGCAAGGACCACCGGGGCGAGGAGCAATGGAAGGACGAGTGCGGGTCGCCACAGCGACCACAGGTACGAGGTCGCGAACACCGCGATCGGAACGAGCGTGATCAGGGCGGCCCATTTCGCGGCACGCAGCACCGAGGGCATACGCAGGGCGACTTCCCCAACGGCTGCGCCGATGAGCAGTCCGCTCATGGCAATGGATCCGGGGCCGACGCCGATCGTCCGATTCTCGTAGATCCATCCCGCCCACGGGACTACCAGCCACCAGGCGCGGAGATTCAAGAGCACTAGAAGGGAGAATCCGGCATAGAACATCCACTCGAAGGTGAGCGTCCAGCTGACACCCAAAAGATGCTGATCGAGTGTGAGCATATTCCGGCCGAGGAACTCGGCGCTCAACGGCGGAAGCTGGAGCTCCTTGGACGCAACCGGATCCGTCCCATAGTAGGCTGCGGCACAGCAGAGTGCCGCCCAATACGGCGGGACCGTGCGTTGCGCGCGGGCGAGCAGAAACCGCCACGCCGCGAGCAGGCCGTGATCCTCTTGCGTAATGTGCACCATGAGGAAGCCGCTCAGGACGAAGAATAGGTAGACACCCGAGAAGCCGAGATTGGCGATGCGGTCCAAGCCGACGGCGGTAACCACGTCGTGCGGGAGCCCGGGAATGACACTCGCGTGGAGAAGCACAACGCTCCACGCGGCCACCCCTCGGAGCACGTGCAGCGTTGGATACCAGCGCGGCCTACTCGCCGACGGCGTCGGCTCGGGGGCGGTGGCACCTACCTGAGCAGAGGCGCTGTTTCGAGCAGGGTGAGAAGCTGCCTCGATCTCACCGCGGCTCGAAGTTTCGGAGGCTGTCCCGCCGGGAAGTTCGGGCATTCGCGAGGGCATACTCCGAAACCCCTGTCAGAGGTCAAGGGGAACATGATTCCGCTCGACGGAATCCCCCCGTGACGTCCGATCGCCGATCCAGGTGGCTCGCGAAGCTATGGGACTCATGATGCCGGAGGTCGGCCTTGAACCGTTCTCCCCCACGGGATTGGAGATTCCGTCGCGTATCGCAACTCCGCGAACGGGCAGGGTGCGAACACGACCTCTCGTGGTTCTCTGAACGGGCAGAGGTCGGTGACCGTGAGCCTACTTCCCGGAGTACGTTCGGAAGATCGGTGTTCAGATCCGTCTCCGTTTCGGGATACTGCCGCTCCGCCGTCCGGTCCTTGTCGCGTTCAGTACGCCTGTGCCACACTTCCTCCATCGAGCATGAACGGCATTCACGACATGGGCGGCATGCACGGCTTCGGAGAGGTCGAGGTCGAAGCCGATGAACCCGTCTTCCACGAGCGCTGGGAAGCGCGCGTGTTCGGAATGATTCAGAGCCTCGGTGGACGCAACATCGACGCCGGCCGCCACTCGATCGAACGTCTCGATCCCGTCGCCTATCTACGGAATGGCTACTATGGCCGCTGGTTCGCGGCATTCGAACGCGGCCTGCTCGGCGCCCGCGTGTTGACGAGTACGGAGATCGAGGCGCGCATGCGGGCCGGTCACGCCCCTCATCGAGGTGCAACATCGTCGGCACCGGCGTGGCATTCCTCCGCCGTCGACTATGTCCGCAAGGTCGACGCGCTACCCGCTTTTTCAATCGGGCAGCCGGTCGTCACGAAGAATCACCAGCCATCGGGTCACACCCGCCTACCCGCGTATGCTCGCTGTCGCTGCGGCGTCGTCGCACGCATTCATCCAGCGATGATCTTTCCCGACGATCATGCCCACGGCCGCGGTGAGAATCCCCAATACCTCTACACCGTGCGCTTCGAAGCCGGCGAGCTCTGGGGCGCCGCCGCGGAAGCGAACAACGTCGTGCACGTCGATCTGTTCGAAAGCTATCTCGAGCCGGTTGTGTAACATGGCGGACCACCACGATCATGAGCATTCCGAGATCGCGTTGCGCGTCGAAGCGATCGAGTCGCTGCTGACCGAGAAAGGCATCATCGACACCGCCACGGTCGACGAGATCGTGCGCTACTACGAGCAGGATGTCGGTCCACTGAACGGTGCCAAGGTGGTGGCGCGGGCATGGACGGACCCCATGTACAAGGCGCGGCTGCTGATCAGTCCCGATCGGGCGATCGCCGAGATGGGTTACGGCGGCGCCGAGGCCTCGCGTATGGTGATCGTGGAGAACCAACCGAAGGTTCACAACGTCGTCGTTTGCACGCTCTGTTCTTGCTACCCGTGGGCCGTACTCGGCTTGCCGCCGACCTGGTACAAATCACCGGCGTATCGCTCGCGGATCGTGCGCGAGCCGCGCACCGTGCTGAAGGAGATGGGGCTCGACTTGTCGGAGGACGTCGAGATCCGGGTTTGGGACAGCAGCGCCGAGGTGCGTTATCTCGTTCTGCCCGAGCGGCCGGCTGGAACCGATTCGCTGACGGAAGCGGAGCTTGCGGGTCTCATTACGCGCGATGCAATGATCGGCACCGCGAAAGTCTCACACCCGTCCTGAGCAGCTCGAATGACTACGGCGCCGAGAGAGATCCTCGACATCGACGGTCCGGCGGCGCCGCCGCGGCGCAATGGTGAGATGGTGTTCGCGGCACCATGGGAGAGCCGCATCTTCGGCGTGACCATCTCGCTGCATCGCGCCGGCCTGTTCGAGTGGGACGAGTTCCGCCGCCTGCTGATCGACGAGATCGCCGCTTGGGAAAAGCAAGGCCACGGCGAAGGCGAATGGTCGTATTACGAGCGCTGGCAGGTGGCGTTGGAGAGGTTGTTGGCGGCGAAGGGGTTGTGTGCGGGCGTCGAACTACAGCAGCGCGTGGATCAACTAGAGCAGCGGCCTTCGGGTCACGACCATTGAGGGGGAAACTCAACGCAACTCGACGCGTCCAATGCGAATCGGATCGGGCGTTTGTCGCGCTCGCGGTTACATGGATTGCGGCCTGTTGTGTTCAGAACCTTCAAAGAACCGTCAAAGTGAGACTCAGTCGAGCCTTGGTGTAGACCCCCGGGCTGGACACCGACTGGATCGCGGGCTTCCACAGCGGCTTCGGAGGTATCTCAGGGGTAAGAGTGAAGTCGCCCGCGTCCGGGCGGTGCGGGGCGGCCTGTGATCGAACCTCCATCAAGGTGAGCTGCCGGCTTGGCGCATGCCCGGCGCCCGGCTAGGGTGCCGGGCGAACCGGAAGCGCTGCCTCATGACTTCAACCGATCTGCCTGAAACCCGGTTTGCCCAGTCGGGAGATGTCAACATCGCCTATCAGGTGATGGGCGACGGGCCGGTCAATCTGATCATCGTTCCCGGCATCATCTCGAACGTCGAAGTCGCCCACGAGATGACGGGGTACACGCAGTACCTGCGCCGCCTCGCCAAGTTCGCGTGCGTGGTCACGTTCGACAAGCGCGGTCAGGGGTTGTCGGATCGCGTCGCGGGCGCGCCCTCTCTGGAGGAGCGTTCGGACGATGTCCGCGCCGTGATGGACGATCTCGACATGCGGCAGGCGGCGATCTTCGGGGTGTCGGAAGGGACGATGATGTCCGTGTTCTTCGCGGCGTCGCATCCCGAGCGCGTAACGCACCTCATCACATTCGGCGGCGGCGCGCGCTACGCGAGTGCCGACGACTATCCGTTCGCTCCGTCTGCCAGCATGCTTCGGGCTGCGCTCACCAACAGCGACCCAAGCGCAGTGCTCCGATACTTTGCGCCGTCCATCGCGGACGACCCGGACGAGGTGGTGCGCTTTGCCAAACATGCACGATTGTCGTGCAGTCCCGGCAACTATCGCGCGCTCATCGAGATGAACCTCGACTTGGATGTACGCGGTGTGCTGGGGCAGATTTGCGTACCCACGCTCGTGCTGCATCGCAAAGCCGACCTCGTGAGGAATATCGAGAATGCCAGGTATCTGGCGGTGCACATCCCCGGTGCCAAATTGATCGAATACCCCGAGGCGGACCACATCCCATGGCTCGGGGACACCGACACCTTGTGTGCGGACATCGAGGAGTTCGTAACCGGCCAGCGCAACGAGGCCCCGGTTGCCATCGATCGGGTTCTGGCGACGGTGCTCTTCACGGATATCGTCGACTCGACTGCACACGCTGCGGCGATGGGAGATGCCGGGTGGCGCAAGACGCTCGACGAGCACGACCGCATCGCCAAGCGCCTCGTCGAGCAGCATCGTGGCAGGGTGATCAAGATGACGGGCGACGGCGTGCTCGCGATGTTCGATGGACCGGGCCGCGCCATCCGTTGCGCGCTGGGAATGGAACCCGCGTTGGCACGGTTGCAGCTCTCGGTGCGGGCGGGATTGCATACTGGCGAGGTGGAGGAACGCGGCGTCGATATAGGCGGCATCGCCGTGCACACGGCTTCACGTGTGATGTCGAATGCGGGTGCGGGCGAGGTGCTGGTCTCACGCGTGGTCGCGGATCTGGTGGCCGGCTCGGGAATCGTGTTCGCCGACCGTGGCGAGGTCGCGCTCAAGGGAATGTCCGGCACCTTTCGTCTGCTCGCCGCGAGCGTTTGATTGCATTCATGCGGCGGCTTTGAGCCATGCCAGGATCGCTGCGCGCAAGGCCGCGTGCAGGGTCATGCCCTTCGCTTTGGCACGTGCCTCGATCTGCTTCCACACGACGTCGGGAAAGCGGACGGAGCGTGGCCGTGTGCCCCCGACTTCCAAGAGCTTCTTCGGCCGTCCCCGTCCGACTTGAATGGTGAGGCCCTCTCTGGCGATCCGCGCCGCGTACGGGTTGCGACGCACGCGCACCTGCGAAAAGTCGATCTCCGGGATCTCGCGGAGTGATGCCTGCGACGGCTCACTCTGCCTACGTGTCTTCGCCTTCTTCATAGGCTCTCCTTTCATGCTTGGTTGCGCGTCGGGCGCTGATGATGCGGATCTCGTCACCGGCAATCTCGACGAACACCGCCACGACGATGCGCCGCGCAACGGACTCGCCAACAACGAGCGAGCGGTCGGCATGGCCGCGGTCCTCGATGAGCAATGCCAGTGGGTCGGTGAAGACGGTTGTGGCTTCCTCGAAAGTTACGCTGTGCTTCCGAACGTTCGCCCGCGCCTTGGCCGGGTCCCACGTGAACCGCACACTCGTAAGTGTATTACACTAGCGAGTCGGATGACAACCGAGCGAGGCGTCCATGCGGTCGACGCCGATCGCCTTGCTTGGTTGCTTCGGGGAACGGTGCGTCGCCATGTCGTCCAGATCAGCGAATGCCGGAGGTCGGACTTGAACCGACACGGAGTTGCCCCCACGGGATTTTGAGT
>JBGOSW010000258.1:0-5822 GCA_041476145.1 Binatia bacterium | reverse complement strand
CTCATGCGCTCCTTGATCGCGCGCTCCATGCGGACGAGCCCGATGCGGTACTGGTTCTCGACCAGCTCGCCGACCGCGCGCACGCGCCGGTTGCCGAGGTGGTCGATGTCGTCGATCGTGCCGTTGCCGTTCTTGAGCTCGATGAGGTAGCGCACGACCTCGAGGATGTCCTCGCGTCGCAGCGTCCCCTGCTCGAGCGGCACGGTGAGCTTGAGCTTGTGGTTGAGCTTCAGGCGCCCGACCTTCGAGAGGTCGTAGCGGTCGGGGTTGAAAAAGAGGTTGTGGAAGAACGCCGTCGCGGTCTCGACCGTGGGCGGATCACCCGGGCGGAGGCGGCGATAGATCTCGAGGATCGCCTCCTGATCGGACGTGATCTTGTCCTGCAGCAAGGTGTTGCGCAGCGACGGTCCGATGTGGAGATCGTCGACGAAGAGCACCTCGATCGAGGCGATGCCGCGCTCGCGCAGCAGGTCGTACCGTTCCTGGGTGATCTCCTGGTTGCACTCGACCACGATCTCGCCGGTCTTCGCGTCGGCGATGTCGTGCGCCGACACCCGGCCGACGACCTCTTCGAGTGCGACCGGCACCTGCTCGACACCCGCGGCCTCCATCTGGCGGATCACCGCCTTGGTGAACTTCCGCCCCTCCTTGACGATGACCTCGTTCGACTTCGGATGGCGCACGTCGCGCGTCGCCTTCACGCCGGCGAGCTGGTCGGGCTTGAACACCTTCGACGCCTTGCGGCCGTCGAGGAGCACCGTATCCGTCTTGTAGTAGTAGTTGAGCAGATCCTCGCCGCTCATGCCGAGCGCGCGCAGCAGCACCGTGGCGTGGAACTTCCGCCGCCGGTCGATGCGCACGTAGAGGATGTCACGCGCGTCGAACTCGAAGTCGATCCACGAGCCGCGGTAGGGAATGATGCGGCCCGAGTAGAGCAGGCGGCCGCTCGCGTGCGTCTTCCCCTTGTCGTGGTCGAAAAAGACCCCGGGCGAGCGGTGCAGCTGGCTCACGATCACACGCTCGGTGCCGTTGATCATGAACGTACCGTTGCGGGTCATGAGTGGGATCTCGCCGAAGTAGACCTCCTGCTCCTTCACGTTTTTGATCGAGCGCACGCCGCTCTCGGGATCGACGTCCCAGATGACGAGCTGGATCGTCACCTTGAGAGGCGCGGCGAAGGTCATCCCGCGCTGGTGACACTCGTCGACGTCGTACTTCGGTTCGCCCAGCGTGTAGCTGACGAACTCGAGCGAGGCCGTCTCGTTGAAGTCCTTGATCGGGAAGACGGACTTGAAGACGCCCTGGAGCCCCGTGTCGGCGCGGGTCTCGGGCGACACGTCGCGCTGCAGGAACTCCTCGTACGACCGTTGCTGAATGTCGATCAGATTCGGGATGTCGACGATCTTCTTGATGCGACCGAACGTGCGACGCAGGCGAAAATTATTCGCGACCTGTTGGACTCCCATTCCCCTTACCTTCCGACGAGCCGCGGGCGGCTCATCTCGTCGAGTCGAGCTAGTCGATCGTGGAGCGCGCGTCGGCGTTGCGGCCGAACACCGCCGTCACGCGGTCGCCGCACGCCCGATACGCCCAACACTTCTTTTGCGCGCCGCCGCAACGACGCTTACTTGATCTCGACTTGGCCGCCGGCTTCCTCGAGCTTCTTCTTCATGTCCTCGGCGTCCTTCTTGGCAATGCCTTCCTTCACGTTCTTCGGCGCGCCGTCGACGAGATCCTTCGCCTCCTTCAACCCGAGGCCGGTGAGCTCGCGGACGACCTTGATCACCTGGATCTTCTTCTCGCCGGCGCTCTTCAGCACCACCGTCCACTCGTCCTGCTCCTCGGCCGGCGCGGCGGCACCGATGCCGCCGGCGGCGGCTCCCGACGCCATCGCCATCGCGGGCGCGGCGGCGCTCACCCCGAGCTCCGATTCGAGCTCCTTCACCAGGGCCGCCGCGTCCATCAACGACATGTTCTTGATGAAATCCTTCACCTGCTCGCGAGACACCTCAGTCATGAGAGAGCTCCTCCTTCATTCAATGGTTCGACGATTCCGCCACGGACGATTCTGATACGATGGATGCGGAACACGCGTCCGCCTCAATGCGCTGCACCCTCGCTCGCGCCTTGTTTCGATCGCTCGAGCGCACCCAGCAGCCGCGCGACCTGCGCGCCCGGCTCCTGGATGGTGCGCAAGAGCTGTGCCGCCGGCGCGTTGATCAACCCCAACAGCTGCGCGAGCAGCACCTCGCGACGGGGTAGCTTGGCGAGCGCGTCGACGGTCTTGGCGGGAAGCATCGCGCCCTCGAGCACGCCGCCGGTGATCTTCAACTTGTCGTGTTGTTCGGCGAAACGCACCAAGACCTTCGCCACCGCAACTGGGTCCTGCGCCGCCGTGACGAGTCCCGTCGGACCGCTCAGCAGCTCCTCGAGCTTCTCGAAGGCAGTGTCCTTGAGCGCCCGGCGGGTGAGCGTGTTCTTGGTCACCTGATACACCCCGCCGACCTGCTTGAGCTCGCGGCGGAGGCGGTTCAGCTGCGCGACCGTGAGTCCCCGATATTCGGTCATGATCGCGAGGCTCGCGCCGCGCAATCGCTCGTTGATCTGGGCGACGAGCGCCGTCTTTTCGTCTCGGTTCACGCGTCCTCCTCAGGCCGCCGTCAACGCCCGCGCCGTGGTCGGGTCGATTGCGACGCCCGGCCCCATCGTCGTCGCGATGGAGACGCCGCGCAGATAGTTGCCCTTCGCCGACGCCGGCTTGGCACGCACCAGCGCCGCGATCAGCGCCCCGGCGTTGGCGATGAGCTTCTCGGGTCCGAACGACGCCTTCCCGACCGGCACGTGCACGATGCCGGCCTTCTCGACCCGGTACTCGACCTTGCCGGCCTTCACCTCGCGCACGGCCTTCCCGACGTCGAAGGTGACGGTGCCGACCTTCGGATTCGGCATCAGCCCGCGCGGACCGAGGATCTTTCCGAGCCGGCCGACGACGCCCATCATGTCGGGTGTGGCAACCACGGTGTCGAAGTCGAGCCAATTCTCCTCGGTGATGCGCTTGGTGAGCTCCTCGCCGCCGGCGAAGTCGGCGCCGGCCTCCTCCGCCTCCTTCACCTTCTCGCCCTTGGCGATCACTAGAACCCGCACGCTCTTGCCGGTGCCGTGCGGCAACATCACGGTGCCGCGCACGTTCTGATCCGCCTGGCGCGGATCGACGCCGAGCCGCACCACGAGATCGACCGTCTCGTCGAATTTCGCGAAGCGCGCGTCGAGCGCGAGGCTGACGGCCTCCTCGAGCGAATAGAGCTTCTCGGGGTCGATCTTCGCGACACCCGCGCGATATTTCTTGCCGTGCTTGCCCATCGTCAGCCCTCGACCGTGATGCCCATGCTGCGCGCCGTACCCTCGACCGTTCGGATGGCCGCGTCGAGATCCGCCGCAGTGAGGTCGGGCGTCTTCAGCTGCGCGATCTCGCGGACCTGCTGCTTGGTGACGGTGCCGACCTTGTTCTTGTGTGGCTCGCCGGACCCTTTCTCGACGCCGGCGGCACGTTTCAGGAGCACCGACGCGGGCGGCGTCTTGGTGATGAACGTGAACGAGCGATCGGCGTAGACGGTGATGATCACCGGGATGATGAGCCCCTGCTGCGCCTGCGTCTGGGCATTGAACTGCTTGCAGAACTCCATGATGTTCACGCCACGTTGTCCGAGCGCCGGTCCGACCGGAGGGCTCGGATTCGCCTGTCCGGCGGCAATCTGGAGCTTCACCTCGGCGACGACTTTCTTTGCCATCTCTCTCTCTTTTCCTCTCAGGCCTTCTCGATCTGCACGAAGTCGAGCTCGACGGGGGTGGCGCGTCCGAAGATGCTGATCAGGACGCGCAGCTTGCCCTTCTCGGGCTTCACTTCCTCGACCACCCCGTTGAAGTCTTGGAACGGCCCATCGACCACCTTCACGTTCTCGCCGGTCTCGAAGAAGACCTTGGGCTTCGGCTTCACCGCGCCTTCCTCGACCTGCTGCGCGATTTGGCGCACCTCGGTCTCGGAGATGGAGGGCGGGTTGGTGGCGCCCCCGACGAAGCCGGTGACCTTGGGCGTCGATTTGACGACGTGCCAGGTGTCGTCATTCAAGAGCATGTTGACGAGGATGTAGCCCGGGAAGAACTTGCGCGACGAGGTGCGCTTCTTCCCCTTCACCAGCTCGACGACTTTCTCCGCCGGCACGAGGATCTCGCCGAAGTACTCCTCCTTGCCCAGCGACCGAATCCGCTCCTCGAGCGCCGCTTTCACCTTGTGCTCGTAGCCGGAGTACGTATGCACCACGTACCATCGCTTGTCGGTGTCCGATGCCGGCGCCGTGCTCATTGTCCACCCAAGAGTCGAGTCATCAGAAACGAGACCATCCCGTCCACGAGCCCGAGCCACAGCGCCACGATCATGACGACCACGATCACCACGACCGTCGCCGCCATCGTCTCCTGCGGCGTCGGCCAATGCACCTTGCGCAGCTCGCTCCACACCTCGGTGAGGAACTGGCGGCTCTGCGGAACGACGTCCTTGACTCGTTGTAGTCGATCTTCCAACGCGTGCTCCGCTCGGCTCAGCTCCGAAGGACGGGCCAGGCAGGATTCGAACCTGCAGCCCCCGGATTTGGAGTCCGGTGCTCTAGCCAGTTAGAGCTACTGGCCCCCACGTCCGCATCGCCCGCCGATCGCCGTTGTCGCGCTTGCTCCAGAACCCTAGACCTTGCCTTCCTTGTGTAGCGTATGACTCCGACAGGCCGGGCAGAACTTCTTGAGCGACAGCTTGTCGGTCATCGTCTTCTTGTTCTTGGTCGTCGTGTAGTTCTTCCGCTTGCACGAATCGCAGTTGAGCGTGATGAGATCGCGCATCGCCCTACTCGAGGATCTTCGCAACGACGCCGGCGCCGACCGTGCGTCCGCCTTCGCGAATCGCGAACCGCAGCCCCTCGTCCATCGCGATCGGCATGATCAGCTGCACCACCAGCTTGATGTTGTCCCCCGGCATCACCATCTCGGTCCCTTCCGGCAACGTCGCCACCCCCGTCACGTCCGTCGTCCGAAAGTAAAACTGCGGCCGATACCCGTTGAAAAACGGCGTGTGCCGCCCCCCCTCCTCCTTCGTCAACACGTACGCCTCCGCCTCGAACTTCATGTGCGGCGTGATCGACCCCGGCTTCGCCAATACCTGCCCCCGCTCGATCTCCTCCCGCTTGATCCCCCGCAGCAAACACCCCACGTTGTCCCCCGCCTGCCCCTCGTCCAATATCTTCCGGAACATCTCCACCCCCGTCACCACCGTCTTCGCCGTCGCCTTGATCCCCACCACCTCCACCTCTTCCCCCACCTTGATCTTCCCGCGCTCGATCCGCCCCGTCGCCACCGTCCCCCGCCCACTGATCGAAAACACGTCCTCCACCGGCATCAAAAACGGCTTGTCCACGTCCCGCTTCGGCTGCGGGATGTACGTGTCCAACGCCTCCAACAACTTCGTGATCGAACCCTCGCCCATCTCACCCGGATCCCCCTCGAGCGCCTTCAACGCGCTCCCCCGAATGATCGGGATCTGGTCGCCCGGAAACTCGTACTTCGACAGCAACTCCCGCACCTCCAACTCCACCAAATCCAACAACTCCGGATCGTCCACCGTGTCCACCTTGTTCATGAACACCACGATGTAGGGCACCCCCACCTGGCGCGCCAACAAAATGTGCTCGCGCGTCTGCGGCATCGGCCCGTCCGCCGCCGAGACCACCAAAATCGCCCCGTCCATCTGCGCCGCCCCCGTGATCATGTTCTTCACGTAG
>JBGOSW010000257.1:0-5838 GCA_041476145.1 Binatia bacterium | reverse complement strand
TCCGACGCGGCTCGCCGAGCGGTCGCGCAGCGTCGCCAGGTCGGGGATCAAGCCGACGAACCAAAACATCAGCGACACCGTCAGGTAGGTGGAGACCGCGAACACGTCCCAGATGAGCGGGCTGCGGAACTGCGGCCACATTCCCATCGTGTTCGGGTAGGGGAAGAGCCAGTACGCGAGCCACGGACGCCCGAGGTGCATCACCGGGTAGAGACCGGCGCAGGCGACCGCGAAGAGCGTCATCGCCTCAGCGAAGCGGTTGATCGAGGTACGCCAGTCCTGCCGCAGCAGGAGGAGGATCGCGGAGATGAGCGTGCCGGCGTGACCGATACCGATCCACCAGACGAAGTTGACGATGTCGAATCCCCACGCGACGGGAATGTCGATGCCCCAGATGCCGATGCCGCGGAACAGCAGCACGGCGATCGCGTAGAAAAGCACCATCATCAACGAGAACGACAGCGCGAAGCCGACGATCCATCCCCGCGGCGTTCCGCGACGCAGGACGACGCGGCTGATGCGGTCGGTGACGGTCTCGAAGGTGTGGCCGGGCGCGATGACCGGCGGCCGGCTGTCGCGCCGCGCCTCGAGAACGGGGGTGCTCATCCGCGCGTCAGCTCCGGATTCGGATTCCCGAGCTTTGCGAGATACGTCGTGCGCGGGCGCGTGTTGAGCTCGCCGAGGAGCGCGTAGTTGCGCGGCTCGGCCTTGAGCTTCGCCACCCGACTCGCGGGATCGTTCTGATCGCCGAAGACGATCGCCTCCGCCGGGCACGCCTGCGCGCAAGCCGGCACGATCTCACCGTCGCGCACGCGCCGATCCTCTTTCTCCGCCTTGATCTTGGCGTACTGGATCCGCTGCACGCAGTAGCTGCACTTCTCCATGACGCCGCGGCTGCGGACGGTGACGTCGGGATTGCGTTGCAGCTTCAGGCTCTCGGTCGCCCAGTCCGAGTACAGATAGAAATTGAAGCGCCGCACCTTGTAGGGGCAGTTGTTCGAGCAATACTTGGTGCCGACGCAGCGGTTGTAGATCATCTGATTCAAGCCTTCGCTGCTGTGCGTGGTCGCGCCGACCGGGCACACCACCTCGCACGGCGCGAGCTCGCAGTGCATACACGGCACCGGCTGATGGTGGATCGCGGGCGCGTCGAGGGCGCCCTCGAAGTAACGATCGACACGGATCCAATGCATCTCGCGGCCGCGCCCGACCTGGTCCTTGCCGACGACCGCGATGTTGTTCTCCGCTTGGCAGGCGATGACACAGGCATTGCAGCCGGTGCAGGCGCTCAAGTCGATCGCCATCCCCCAGGCGTAGCCCTCGTAGCGATGCGGCGGGTACATCGAGACGTCGCCGGGCTCCTCGGGTGCGCGCTCACGTAGGACGGCGGGATCGGCGCGATACTCGTCGATCGTCGCCGCGCGCACCAGGTCGCGCCCCTCCATGCTTTGATGATCCTGCGTGCACGCGAGCGCGTAGCGTTCGCCGGTCTTGCGGATTTCGAGGCCGCGCCCGATCCACATGGCGTCGCTCGTGCGCATCACATAGGCGTCGAAACCGGCGCCGTTCCCCACCCGCCCGACGCGCGTCCGCCCGTAGCCGAGATGCACGGTGACGGCGTCGGCGGCGTGCCCCGGCACGATCCAGACCGGCGCGCGCACCGCGCGCTCGCCGCGGCGCAGCTCGACCACGTCCTCGTTGGCGAGGCCCAAGCGCTCCGCGGTCGCGGGCGCGAGGTATGCGGCGTTGTCCCAGGTGAGCCGCGTCATCGCCTTCGGCAGCTCCTGCAGCCAGCCGTTGTTGGCGAATCGACCGTCGTAGATCGTCGGGTCGGGCCGGAAGCTGATCTCGAGCGCGCCGGCCGCGGCCGCGGGCTCCGCCCACGGCGGCACGACGATTTCGTCGCTCCCCTGCGGGATGCGCAGCACCCCCGCCGTACCCGCGACGAGCCCGTCGTGCAGCGCGCGCCGCCAGTGCGCCTCGAAGTCGCCGCTGAAGGGTTGGCGCTTCCAGTAGTCGCGCACCAGATCGTACGCTGATTGCGCGCCGTCGCCCGAGCACGCGGCGAGCAGCTCGTGGGCGGTCTTGCCGTCGTAAAGCGGCGCGATCAACGGCTGAATGATCGTCGCGGTGCCGTCGTGGGCGCGCGCGTCGCTCCACGATTCGAGGTAGTGCGCGGCGGGTACGTGCCAATGACAGAGCCGCGACGTCTCGTCGTCGTAGAGCCCGAGTCGGATGCGCATGTCCACCTTCTCGAGGTGTGCCGCGAAACGCAGGTCGGCGGGCGCCGTCACGACCGGGTTGCCCTCGAGGATCAGCAGCAGCTCGACACGCCCCGCCTCCATGTCGTCGGCGAGCCGACCGAGCGACGCCGCTCCCTCGCCGGGCGTCGTGAACGGCTGTGCGTAGATGACGGTGCGCCCGACGTTATCGAGCGTCTGATTCATCGCCAGTGCCAGGGCGTGCACTGCCGGCGGCTGCGCCTCGCCGGCGACGACGAGGCTCGCCCCCATGTGCGCCACGAGATCGCGCGCGACCGCGGCGATCCACGCCGCGTGCGCTTCGAGACCACCCGGCGCGCTGACGCCGCGAACGCCGACCGCCGCGGCGACCGCGCGCGCCAGACGCTCGACGTCGCCGGCACGCAGCGCCAAGCGATGGTCGGCGACGCCGCCGGTCACGGTCGGCATCGGCTCGACGACGTAGAGGCGATTCATCGGGATCCCCGCTTCGGGCCGGCGTCGCGTGCTGAACGCGCGCGCGTCGCGGACGGCGGTCGGACCGCAGGCGAGGAAATCGGCGTCGAGCGCGAGGATCACGTCCGCGAGCTCGACACGGTGGTGCGCCGCGGCGTCGGCGCCGATCGCGCTCCGCAGGCCCGCCGCGGCGGCGTCGCGAGCGAGTGGCTCGTACTGGTGCCAGCGCGCCGCGGGATACTCGCCGAGGAGGTCGCGAATCTGCTCCGCCAGAGTCGGCGACGTCACCGTCTCGGTGAGGATGCGGAGCCCGGCGCCGCCCTTGGCGCGCTGCGCCTCCAGCGCCGCGCGCAACGTCTCGAGAAACGCGCGCCACGGCCGGATCTCGCCCGCGCTGGTGATCACCTGCGAGCGATCGGGATCATAGAGCCCGAGGATCGACGCCTGCGCGTAGACGTCGGTCGCGCCGAGGCTCAGCGGATGCTGCGGGTTGCCCTCGACCTTCGTCGGCCGCCCCATGTGGCTCTCGACGAGCAGCCCGAGAGCGCCGCCGCCGAGCGGCATCGCGGTCGCGAAGAAGAGCGGCTCGCCGGGCACGATCCCGTCCTCGGGCGCCTTCGCGTACGGCACGATGTGCTCGGGAGGCTGGCGCGTGCAGGCGCCGAGTCCCGCGAGCGCCAGCGAGGCGCTCATCAGGCGCAGGAACTGCCGGCGATCGACGCCCGCGGCGATCGGCGCCGCCTGCCGCGGAAACTCCTGCTGCAGCAACTCGCTGAACGCCGCGGTCTCGGCGACCTCGTCCAAGCTGCGCCAGAAGCGCCGTCCCTCTTCGGTCGCGAGGCGGCGTCGAATCGCGTCCAGATCGAACATTACATTACGCTCCCGCTCCGCTGCGCTCCGCGATGAGCTCGCGCCCGGGAGTGAATCCCGGCCGCTCCTGCTACCCGGCCGCTCATCGGTGGCAGGTGTAGCAGTCGGTGAGGCGCTGGATCTTGTAGGCCCGCATCAGCTCGCGTCCGAGGTCGACCTGGTTGGCCGGCGGCTCCCACGCCATGTTGAAGACCTCCGTGCGCGGTCGCACGTAGCGTTCCGGATTGCGATGGCAGTCGAGGCACCATTCCATCTGCAGCGACGACTCCTGCCACGTGAGGTTCATCCGATCGACGCGCCCGTGACAGGTGGCGCAACCGACGCCCTTCTGCACGTGGATGGAGTGGTTGAAGTACACGTAATCGGGGAGGTCGTGTACCCGAGTCCAGCGGATCGACGTGTCGGTGCGGTAGCTGGCGCGCACCGGCTCGAGCACCGGGCTCTCGACCCAGATCTGCGCGTGGCAGTTCATGCAGGTCTGCGTCGGCGGAATGCCGGCGGACGCGGTGCGCTCGACCGACGTGTGGCAGTAGCGACAGTCGATGCCGAGCTCACCCGCGTGGTGGCGATGACTGAACTGAATCGGTTGCGCGCGCGCGACGCCGGCCTGCGTGACGTACGCCGAGCGGTTGATGAGCGCCAACCCGTACGTCGCCGCGGCGATGAAAAAGAGCGCGCCGAAGATGCTCACCCGTGAGAACGTGTTCGTGCTGCGGTGAAACACCTGGGGCACGGCGGCACATGGTACCGACCGCTACGTCGGGGGCAAGGGTCGGCGGGCGAAAAAGACGTCGACCCGCCCGACAGGGCGGCTAATGGATTTTCGCCTGGACCCTCGGGCGGCGTGCCCAGATCACACCGTGAGCTCGACGACGGCCTTCTCTCCGGCGTCGAGGCGACGCGCCCCGGGTCGGTGGCCGTCGCGCGCCGCGACCACGATCAGCGTACCGGCAAGCGCCATCGTGAAGGCAAAAAAGTGAAACCCGTGGTGCACGATTGCCTCTCCCAGGACCACGAGCGCGCCGGCCACGCCGGCGATGGCCGCGAGCGGCACGACGGGGACTGGCGCCACCCCGAGCGTGCCGGCGATCAAGAGCATGCCCAGTGCCACGAGGCTGAGCCCCGCGACATGCCAGCCGAGCGGACCGCCGAACGACGCCGGTCCGTCCGGATAGAGCGTCGCGCCGACCACCTCGTGTACGAGGCCGACGTAGCCGAGCAGCATCGCGCCCGCGCATGCTAGGGCGCGACGCCGTGACACCGGCTCGCTCAGCACCGTGCGGGCGGAGGCGGCGGGCGGCGAATCCGATCGCGAGGTGCGCCGTCCACCTCGCGAGCTCTGAAGCAATGCGACGACTGCGGCGACGAGGCCGGGAGCGATCACGAAGACGCCGCCGTATGCGAGGATGGAACCGTGAACCGTGCGCAGAACCACGGCCAGCACGACCCCGCCCGCCATCGCACCGAGCGGGAGATCCCGCCACGCCATCCGTTGTCGTCCGGTGAGGATGGCGGCAAACGGAATGAACGACGTGGTCGCGAGATGGTCGGCGAACCTCCGCCCGAGACGCGCCAGCAGCTTCGCGTCCTGGTAGCGCGGGCCGGCGATGGCGAGGAGAGCGAGACCGCCGAAGAAGACCGTCCCGATCAGCCGCGTCGCGAGCAGCGCGTGCGCCAGGGCGAAGAGCGCGACGCCTGCGAAGAACGGATGACGCGTGATGCGCTCGATCCCGCGTGGCGGCTGGATCGCCGGGCCAAAGAGATAATACGGCGACGCGGGATAGCTCACCAGGCCTGCGACCGTCAAAACCGCGCCGAGTACGATCGCCGCCGTCAAGAGGCCGTGCAGCGCGGGCACACCGGCCAGCGCGACACCGGCAACGCCTTCGAAGCGATGCGCCGCATAGAAGGAGACCAGTACGGAGTACGACGCGGCCGCGACGAGCGAGAAGAGCACCGTGAAGCCCGCCTCGCCGAGGCGAGCGACCAGCGCGGCGCGTATCCGCCGCGTCGCGAGAGCGATGTGCGTCCCCACGAAGAGCGTGCACAGCAACGTCATCATCAGGGCCGGCTTCATCTGAGACTCTCCTTTCCGGAAGGGATCCTCACCGCCGCCGTTGCGGCCGGGCAGGCGGAAACGGGATCACGTTCTGCAGCGTCTCGGCGTCGACGGGCTTGCCCTGGGTGAACGCGCCGATGGCGCCGTCGACGGCACTGAAGAAGAACCGGAGCGCCGCGAGCCGGGTGGCCATGAAGGTCGTCGTCTCGCGCC
>JBGOSW010000256.1:0-5986 GCA_041476145.1 Binatia bacterium | reverse complement strand
TCGCTGCGTTCAAGCGCGACGTCGGCGCCTGGACGGACGACGTCGGCGTGATCTCGATCGACCACCCGGCGATCGCGCACGAGCGGGACGAGATCCGCTACGTCTACCCGCACGCGCGCTCGCTCGTCTGCTTGATCGGCGAGGAGAACAAGGCTGCCATGCAGTCGCGCTACCTGCCGAGCGCGAACACCGAGCTCTACCGCTGCGAGGAGCGCCTGTGGGAGATGGGGAGGCGGACGGTCAAGCTCATCAACCGCCTCGGCGGTGAGGGACTGACGACCACGATCGGCTGGCCGCAGGAAGTCGGGCAGCGCTGGGCCGACAAGATCTGGCCGCTCAGCCACAAGCTCGTGGCGCAGGCGGCCGGACTCGGCATCATCGGCACCAGCCGCAACTTCCTCCACCCGCGCTTCGGCGCCTACTGCCTGATCGACACCGTGGTCACGAACCTCGAGTTTCCGGAGTACGACGGCGCGATCGACTGGAATCCGTGCCTGCAGTGCAACCTCTGCGTCGCCTCGTGCCCGACCGAAGCGATCCACGCCGACGGCAGCTTCGATTTCTTCGCCTGCTACAATCACACCTATCGTGACTCGATCCCGGGGTTTCTCGATCTCGTCTGGGACCTCGCCGAGCGCAGCCCGCGCGAGTTCCGCAAGCGCTGGGCGGACAACGAGATCGCGGCGCTGTGGCAGGCGCTCTCATTCAAGGTCGAGTACCGCTGCTTCAATTGCGTCGCCACCTGCCCCGCGGAGATCGAGCGCGCGTTCCACGACGACCATCAGGTGCGCCGGCAGTACCTCGACGAAACCTTGAAGCCGCTGACCTACACGCGCACCGTCGAGGACACGCAGTTCGTCATCGACACCCCGAGCGCGCGCGCCAAGCACGACATCCCGCCGGGCGAGTGGCGAACGCCGATCGATCGCACCGGCGCCAACGAACGCGGCGTGCGCCTCGTCAGCCTGCGCCGCATCCGCACGCAGAACGTCGACGCGATGATGCGCTGGATGCCCCAGTACTTCCGTCCCACGGAGGCCCGTGGGCTCGCGTTCACGACGCAGTTCACGCTCGACGGACCCGGCGGCGGCGCGTGGGTCATGCGCATCGCCGACCAGCGCTGCGAGGTGCGTCCGGGCACGATCGCCGGCACCGATCTCGTCGTGCGTATGCCGGCGCTCCTCCTGCTCGCGATCCACCGCGGCGAGGCGAGCGCGCTCTGGGGCCTGCTCACCGGCCGCATCCGCCTCGGCGGCCGCCGCCGCCTCTTCCTTCTCTTCCCGCGTCTCTTCCCCACCGAGGCGTCGAACTCGCGCCTGCACGCTCTCACCTATCGTCTACGTCGAGCTCTCCGTCGCCGCCGGCGCTGAGCGCAGGCGGTGGGGGACGGATGTGGCCGGCCCCGATTCGCTCCGCTAGGCAGAACGGCCGCTTGCACCCGGCCGGGGATCGTCTCTTGCGTCCATGAAACGAGTGTTTTAATCGACCGTTTGTGCCCCCTGTCCCGGTGTCTCGTTCTCGCACGACTTCCGATCGTTTGCTCGCCGCCGCGACCGACCTTTTCGCGCGGCGCGGATTTCACGGCACCTCGATCCGCGAGATCGCCGAGCGCGCCGGCGCGAACGTCGCTGCGGGCCACTACCACTACGGGTCGAAGAAGGGCCTCTACGTGCAGGTCCTGCGCGACCAGTTCGCGCGCGTGCGTACGACGCTCGACCGCCACGGGTCGCTGGCGGCGCCTCGCGTGCTGCGGACGCTGCCGCGCCGCGAGCTGGTCGCGCTGCTCGTCCACCGCATCGAGGCGATGGTCACGATCCTGCTGGCGCCGCCCCTGCGACCGCATGGGGCGCTCATGCTACGCGAGATGTGCGACCCGACCGACGCCATGCCGATCATCGTGCGCGAATTCATCCGCCCGCAGACGAACGAAATGGCGGCGATCGTCGCCTGCCTCATCCCCGGCGCCGGGCGCGTGATCGTGGAACGTTCGGTGCGGAGCATCGTCGGCCAGGTGCTGTTTTACCGCTTCACGATGCCGGCGGTGCTGCTGATGCTCGGACGGCCGACCTATCCACGGCGCTTCACGCGTCAGATCGCCAGCCACATCGTCGAGTTCTCGCTCGGCGGACTCACGCGCGTCGGCCGCTCGGGTCCCGTGGCGCGGCGTCCGCGGGCGCACGTCGGGCGAACGCGCGAGCGATCACGCCGCGCGCCCGCTCGCCACCGGAGGGCGCGTGGCCGTTGATCCGAGGACGTCGCGCCGCCGCGGCGCGGCTGGGCGTGCGGCATGCCTCACCGCCGTCGGCCTGGTCGCGCTCGCGGGCTGCGGGACCGTCGCGATGCTGACGCGCCCCGAAGGCGACGGCGGCTGGCCGGCCGCCGAGCGCGACCAGCGTCTGGCGGAGCTCGCGCACCGCGCCGGTGTCGATCTCGATCCGGCCCCGGAGCCGTCGCACGTGACGCCAGCGGACGCCGCCGCCGCAAGCGCCGTCGAGACGGGCCCCGCCGGTCCCTTGCGTAGACCACTCGTTCTCTCGTTGTCGGAGGCGTTGGCGCGCGTCGGCGACGGCAATCGCCGGCTCGCCGAGGCGCGCGCGCAACTCGCGATCGCCCGCCAGCGTGTGTTCGAGGCGCGCGGTCGGCTATTCCCGGCGACGCGCGGCAGCGGTCGCTACACGTGGAACAACAGCGAGCAGCAGAACGCCGTCCAGATTCCCGGCGCGCCGGTGCAGGCGATCACCATCCGCGACCGTGACCTCGGCACCGTCTCCGGCATCGTCACCGTGCCGATCGATCTCTCGGGCGAGATTCGGCACGTGCTCGCCGCCGCGCAGGCGGGCTACCGCGGCGAGGCAGCGCGTCTGTGGGCGACGACGCTCGAACAAGACCTGGTGGTCATCGACGCCTACTACACCCTGCTCGAGGCGGAGCGGCTGCGCGACGTCACGTTGCAGACGCTCACGCTTCACCGCCAACAGCTCGGCTTCGCCGACGACCGCTTCCGCAACGGCCGGCTGACCAAGAACGAGGTCCTGGTCGTCCAGGTCGCCCTGCGAAACAGCGAGCAAGAGCTCCGCCGACGCGTGCTCGCGATCGACGAGGCCCGTTTCGCGTTGAACCAGGCGGTCGGATTGCCGATCGACACGCCGACCGAGGTCGTCGACGTGCGCGAGCGTCCGCAACTCCCGGGCGAGGCCGAGGTGCTGCGAGCCGCGTATCGCGGCAACCCCGTGCTGCTCGCCCTGATCGAGGAGCAGCAGCAACTCGACGCCACCGCGGCGTCGCTCGCGCGCAGCCGGCTGCCGCGGTTTTCCGGCGGCGGCAACGTCGACGACTCGAACTCGGAGATCTTCGCGCCGACGCTCGTCGGCGGCGGTTTCATCGGCTTCGAGTGGGATCTCGGCACCGACACCCGGCGCGAGGCGCAGATCGCCCAGGCGCGCGCCGCCGCCGACGAGAATCGGGTGCGCACCGAACGCGAGCTGCGTGAGATCGAGCAGGCGGTGCGCTCCACGTACCGCGCCGCCGAGGAGCGGCTCGCCGCGCTCGACACCAGCGAGATCGCGGTCCAACAAGCGGAAGAGAACCTCCGCATCCGCCAACAGCAGTTCGACGTCGGGCGCGCCACCAGCGACGACGTGCTCGACGCCGAGGCCTTGCTCGCCGGCGAGCGCGCCACGTTCGCGAGCGCGCGCTATCAGGCGCAGACGCGCCGCGCCGAGCTGCAACGACTCATGGGCCAGCCGCTCGAGGCGCTGCTGGCCGAGGGGAGGTGACGAGCGCATGCGACGACGGCTGGTCGCGATCGGCATCGTAGGCGTCGTGGCGCTGACGCTGCTGGTGTGGTTCCTGCGCCGCGATCGCGGAGCGCCGCACTACACCGGGTTCGTCGAGGGCGAAGAGCGCATCCTTCGCAGCGAGGTGAGCGGCCGCGTCGTCGACGTGGCGTTCGTCGAGGGCGACAAGATCCCGGCGCGCGCGCTCGTCGCGAAACTGGCCGACGACGACATCCGCAGCCGGCTCGCCGCCAAGCGACAGGAGGTCGCCGTCCAGGAGGCGCAAATCCGCCGGCAAGAAGAGCAAGTGACGCTCCTCGAGCGCACCTGGAAAGAGAACGTCGACGCCCAGCGCGCCGAACTCGCGCAATCGCAATCGGCGGCCGAGCTCGCGAGCCGGACGATGGCGCGCGAGCAGAGCCTCGTGCAGACGGGTGCCAGCACCGCACAGCTCCTCGACCAGGCGCGCGCGACCCGCGATCAATCACGCAGCGCCGTCGATCGCGCCCGCACCATGCTCGATCGCGCCCTCGCGCAGGAGGGCGAGATCGCCGTCGCCCGCCATCAGCTCGAGGTGCTGCGCCAGCAGCGCGAGCTCGCCCTCGCGGAGATCGCCGAACTCGAGGTGACGCACGCCAAATACGAGATCCGCGCCCCCGACGTCCCGACCGTCGTGCAGACGCAGTTCATCTGGGCGGGCGAGCTCGCGCAGCCCGGCACGGCGATCCTCTCGGTCCTCGATCCCCGCGACAAGTACGTGCAGGTGTACGTACCGGTTGCGGACATCGACCGCTTCCGCGTCGGACGGCACGTCGACATCGAGCTCGACAGCGAGCCCGGGCATCGCGTGCCCGGTGAGGTGAGCTTCGTCGCCGATCAAGCGACGTTCACGCCCGAGAAGATCGAGACCCGCAGCGACCGTCTCGGCCAGGTATACCGCGCGAAGGTGCGTATCCTCGCCGATGTCGAGCGCTTTCAGCCGGGGACCGAAGGCAACGTCTACATGGCGGCGGACGCCGACCGTCCGTCGACGACGGAGTCCGGCGCCGCACGCGCATCCGACGGGGAGCGGCGTTGAGTGACGTGAGTGCGCGCGCAGCGGACCAGAGCATCCGGCTGCGCCGTCTCGAGAAGCACTTCGGGCCGCGGCGCGCGCTCGCGGGTGTCGATCTCGTGGTCAGCGGCCCGCAGATCGTCGGCATCGTGGGATCCGACGGCGCCGGCAAGACCACCCTGTTGCGCACCGTCGCCGGGTTGCTCGAGTTCACCGCCGAGGACGCGTACGTCCTCGGCGTCGATCTCGCGGGCGACGTACGCGCGCTGAAGGCGCGGCTCGGCTACGTTCCGCAGGCGTTCAGCCTGCATCGTGATCTCTCCGTCATGGAGAACCTCCGCTTCACGGCACGGCTGCACCGCCTATCGGAGACCGAGCTCGAACGGCGCGCTCGACAGCTGCTCGAGCGTACGGGATTGGCGCCGTTTGCCGACCGCGCCGCCGGCGCGCTCTCGGGCGGCATGAGGCAGAAGCTCGCGATCGCCAACGCCCTCCTCCCCGACCCGGCCTTGCTCATCCTCGACGAGCCGACGGCCGGTGTCGACGTGATCGCGCGGGCGGAGATCTGGTCGATCCTGCAGGCGCGTCGCGAGGACACCCTGATCCTGCTCAGCACCAGCTACCTCGACGAGACCGCCGCGTGCGATCGCCTCGTATACCTCGACGCCGGGCGCGTCGTCGCGAGCGGCACGCCCGCGGAGTTGCGTACCGTCGCCGCGCTCGAGCTCTATCGCGCCTGGGGCCCCGACCCGCACGCGATCGCTCGCACCGCCCGCGCCCTTCCGTACGTCGCCGAGGCGCGCGCGACCGGTGCCTACGCCCGCGTCGAGGTTCCCCTCGCCCGCACCCCCGGCGCGCCCCACGTCCTCCGCGAGCTCGCCGCACTCAACGACGGCGGCGTGCAGCTGGTGGAGCAGCTACCCGTCGACACCGAGTCCATGCTCCTAGCGCTAGCGCGCAAGTCGACAACCACGACAGCAGCAACGGAGCAGTCGAGAAGGGCGCACTCGAGATGAGCTGCAGTCGAGAAGGGAGGCGCGCGAATTCACTTCGCGCGCCGACGCCCATCGCGTGCGCGGCGAGCGGGGGCTCAATCAAGTGATCGTCCGCGCGACCGGAGTCACCCAGCGCGTCGGCGACTGCTCCGCCGTCGACG
>JBGOSW010000255.1:0-5991 GCA_041476145.1 Binatia bacterium | reverse complement strand
GATCGAGTGCGCGGCCGAGGTGCACCGGCCGACCGAAGAGTGCCGTCACGGCGCCGCGGATGGCGGCGATGCGCGCTGCGGAGAACCCGGCGCGGCGGAGCCCGGTCACGTTGACGCCGCGCACGGTGTGCGTGCCGTCGATGAGACAGTACGGCGGCACGTCGCGGCTCGTCCGTGAAAGCCCGCGCATGAGCGCCAAGGTGCCGATGCGGACGTGTTGATGGACGACGCAGTTGCCGGAGACGAACGCGCGGTCGGCGAGCTCGACGTGTCCGGCGAGCAACGCGCCGCCGGCGACGATCGTGAGGTCGCCGATCCGGCAATTGTGGGCGACGTGCGCGTTCTGCATGAAGTAGTTGCCGCTGCCGATCACGGTCGCGCTGCCCGGGAGGGTGCCGCGGTGCACCTGCGCGTGCTCGCGGAAGACGTTGTCGTCGCCGATCGCGAGGAAGGTCTCGGCGTCGCGAAACGCCAGGTCTTGAGGCTCGCCGCCGAGGACCACACCGGGATGCACGACGTTGCGCGCGCCGAGGGTCGTCGCGCCGCGAATCACCGCGTGCGCCATGACGCGCGTGCCGGCACCGATGCGCACCGCTCCCTCGATCACCACGTAGGGACCGATCTCGGCACTCGGGTCGACGACGGCTTCGGTGCTCACGATCGCCGTCGAATGGATCACGTGGAGCCGCCTTCGTCCGAGTCGTCGTCGGAGCCGCGCTCGCCGTCGGCGGGGTCGCCGGGCACGCGATAGCGCTCGCTGACCCAGGCGCCGAGGTCGACGAAGCGGCACCGTTCCGAGCAGAACGGTCGGGAGGGGTTTCCCTCCCACGGAGTGGGCTCGTGGCAGGTCGGGCAGCGCGGCGCGAACGTCACCGCGGCGAGCATAGGTCAGGCCCGTCGCGCCCCGCAACGGGGCACGACGCCTCTCAGTAACCGAGGCTGCGCTTGCGCGCGCGCAGATTGCGACGGCTGCCCTTGCCCTTGTTGAAGGTCCGGCCGCCGCCGCCGAATGCGTCGCCCGCGAAGGGATCGCCGGCCGCGAACATGTTGCTCGGCACCGCAAAGCCCGTCGGCGATTGCGTCGGACGTGGCGACGCTGCCCGTGCGGGAGGTCGATCGTCGGCGTCATTGACGCGCAAGCGGCGACCGCCGAGGTCGTAGCCGTCGAAGCGCCGGATCGCGTCGGCCGCTTCGGTGTCGGTGCCGTACTCGACGAACGCGAATCCGCGCGACCGGCCGGTGTCGCGATCGGTACCGATGTGAACACGCACGACGTGTCCTGCCGCGGAGAGAAGCTCCGAAAGCTCCTGCTCGGTCGTGCTGAAGCTCAGATTGCCAACGAAGATCTTGGTCGAAATAACGCGCTCCTTTTCGTGCTGGGTTTGGGGCTCTGCGTGATGGGTGATGGCCTCAGGGCGTGCCCCGTATAGCGGATGGGCGCTTTCGATGCCAACAGGGTTGCGACGGGGTGCAGCCTCTGAGGTAGGGCGAAATGTGGAACGGGTTGGATCAGGTCTCCGGGGGAGGCTCGACCGGGACGGCGGTCGGCGGCTCGTGACGAGTCCGGTCGCGCCGGCTTCGGGTCGCCCCGTCGTGCCGGTCCGCCCCCGGTTCCGATGATTCGGCTCCGCCCTCGAGCCCAACGGGTGAGATGGTTTCGGCCGCGCGCGACTCACCGCCGGCGGTGCTCGCCGTCGCGTCGCCGATCATACCGGGTCCGGACGCGCCGTTCTCGGGGTGCACGCCGCCACGCCGACCGCGGCCACCGCGTTTGCCGCCGCGACGGCGGCGGCGTCTGGGCGCCGTGCCTGCGCCGCTCTCGGGCGCCACACCGGCCGCCTCGCCGGCGCTTTCCCGCCACGAGTCGTCCCCGCCGTTCACCGGCGGTGGAGGAGCGGTGAGATCGTCCTGATCGCGTAGCGCCGGCAACGACGCCGACCATGGATCGTGGATCACCGCATCGGTCACGGCTGCGGGCGACGACCACGAGCTTGCCGCCGTCGCGCCCTCCGGCATCGCTGCGACCGCGGCATCCGGGGCCGCGATCTCGGCGGGCGCGACCGGCGCCGACGTTTCGCCCGTCGACGGCGTCGACTCCTCGCCCGCACGGCGGCCGCGCCCACCGCGGCGACGACGACGGCGACGTCCCTCGGCGTCGGTCGCCGCAGCCCCCTCTTCGCGCGCCGGACGGCCGCTCGGTTGTCGGCGCGCCGGCGCGCCGCTCGCGCTCGGCGCCTGCGCCGCGATCGGGCGCGAGGCGGCCGCATGCGCCGCGGCGCCGTTGATCGGCGCCCCCGCTTCGAGCGCCGCGACCTCGCCGGGCTTCACGCTCGGCACCAAACGCTCGCTGATCTCGCGCGTCCGCGTCTCGATCTCGCACTGGTGCGGCATCAGCTTGTCCCCGACCACCACCGTGATCGTTGCGCCATAGCGCGACTCGAGGATCGCAAGATCGTCGCGCTTCTGGTTGAGGAGGTACATCGCGACCTCGCGCGGCAGCCCGACCCGCATCTGCGCGACGTCACCCTCGGCGATGCGATTGTGGACCTTCCGCAGCGCGACCAGCGCCGCCGACTCGGGCGTGCGCACGGAGCCGTGCCCCTCACACATCGGGCACGCCGTGTAGGAGCTCGCCGCCGCCGCGGGACGGAGACGCTGGCGCGATACCTCGAGCAGGCCGAGACGCGAGATCCGCCCGATGTCGTGACGCGCTTTGTCCGGCTTCATCGCCTCGCGCAGCGTCCGCTCGACGTCGTTGATGTGGCTCTGCTGCCGCATGTCGATGAAATCGATGACGACGATGCCACCGAGGTCGCGCAGGCGTAGCTGGCGTCCGATCTCGGCCGCCGCCTCGAGATTCGTCTTGTGCGCCGTCTCCTCCTGGCTGCCGCCGCGCATCGAGCCGCCGGAGTTGACGTCGATGGCGGTGAGCGCCTCGGTGCCGTCGATGACGATCGAGCCGCCGGAGCGGAGCTGGACGCGGCGTTTGTAGATCGACTCGATCTGCGCCTCGAGGCCGAAGCGCGAGAAGATCGGCTGCTCGCCCTGATAGAGGTGGAGCAGATGCTCCTTCCCCGGCATGACGTTGTGGAGAAAGTCTTTGGCGCGCTCGCAGACCTCTTCGTTGTCGATGAAGATCTCACTGATGTCGGGGGTGAAGTAGTCGCGGATGTTGCGCAGCACGAGGTCGTGCTCACGATAGATGAGCGCCGGCGCGCGCTTGGTCTCCGCGTGCTTGCGGATGTTCTCCCAGAGACGCTGCAGGTAGACGAGGTCGCGCTCGAGCTCGCCCTCCTCCTCGTCGAAGCCGGCGGCGGTGCGGACGATGATGCCGCAGCCCGCAGGCGGGCGCAGGCGCTCGATCATCTCGCGCACACGGACGCGCTCCTCGCCCTCGATCTTGCGCGAGATCCCGGCGTCCTCCGAGCCCGGCAGCAGCACGAGATACCGGCCTGGCAGCGAGTAGAAGGTGGAAAGCGTCGGAGGCTTGTTGGTGAACTGCTCCTTGATGATCTGGACCAGCACCTCGTCGCCCGACTTGAGGACCTCTTTGATCCGGCGACGGCCCTTCTCGCCGGAGGCGCCGTTGCGTCCAGCGGGGAGATTGCGGAAGCAGATTTCGTCCAAGGGCAGAAAGGCGTCGCGCTCGGCGCCGATGTCCACGAACGCGGCCTCGATGGCCGGGTGGATGCGCCGAACGGTACCCTTGTAGATATTGCCCTTCAGGTGCTCCCGGCTGAAGGATTCTATCTCGAACGACTCGAGCTGACCGTTCTCAACGATCCCGACGCGGCTTTCCTCCGCGTGGGTGACGTTGATCAGCATGATCTTCGACATACGGTGTGCTCCGCCCCCCTCCCCGCGTCCCTCAAGGTCCTATCACGCCGCAGCGTCGGGGGGCCAGGAGCCGATCGCGCCGTCAAATCGGGGGCGAAACCGGCGGCCCGTCACCTGCCGCGCGTATCCCCCCAGAGATCGATGTGCAGCCGTGGTGTGAACCGGTAGCCGCGCTGCATGCACAGCTCCGCGAGCCACCGTCCCCGCTCGGCGAGCTCGTCGCCGCGCGTACCGAGCGGCATCAGGAACACGTCCTCGCGCGCCGCGACGCCGAGTTCGGCAAGCAGTGCCTCGACCTCCTCGAGGTCGGACGGCGCCCCGATCACGAACTTGAGCTGACAGCGATACTCGGCGAGCAACCGACGGAGCGCGTGCCGCTCGCTGCGTCGTGCCCTGTGATCATCGCGGAGCGCCGTCGCGTGCGCCGGCCCCGGGTCCGAGTTGGCGAGTTTCGGACTCACCGACATCAGATCGCAGACGAGCGACTGGTGGATCGTACCCGCGGTTTCGATCGTCACGTGCAGCCCGCGGGCGCGGAGCGCCGCCGCAAGCACAGGCAACGGCGCCCACAGCAACGGCTCCCCCCCGGTGACGACGGCGTGCCGCACGCCACTCGGCACCTCCGCAATGAGGTCGGCAACCGTGCGCCAGACCCCTTCCGGCCGCCATGAGGTGTACGGCGTGTCGCACCACTCACAGCGGAGATTGCACCCGCTGGTACGGATGAAGAACGACGGCGTCCCGATGAGCTCGCCTTCCCCCTGAATCGACGTGAACGTCTCAGCGACCCGCAATCGATCGTCCGCGGCAGGAAGCATTCGGGGACGCTACCAAAGCCCGGTCCCCGCGCAAGCGAGCGCACGAATGCGCGTTGACGTTGATAGGTTGGACTGCTAACCAATCTACCCGATGGGACGCCCCAGCCTCGCAGAGCCGCGCCGACGCCAGATCATCGACGGGCTACGCGAGGCGATCGTCAAGCACGGGCTCGCCGGCGCGTCGGTGCAGCGCATCGCCGCGAGAGCCGGGTTGCCGGCGGGGCTCGTGCACCACTACTTCCTTTCCAAGGAAGACCTCTTGATCGCGACCGTCGATCAGATGGTCGAGGACGCGCGGAACCCCATCAAGGCGGAGCTCGACGTGCTCGATCCGGAGCGCGCGCTCGCACGCGGGCTCGACTTCTTGTTTCTCGAGGTGCCGGCCGACCGCAACCGCAGCATCCTCTTCGAGGAGATCGGCGTCGCCGCGCTCCGTCGTCCACAACTTCGCCGCCGGCTCGCCGCGCTCAACGCCGAGATGGTGGAGGAACTGACCGCGCTGCTCGACCGGCTACCCGACCGCGCACGCCATCACGACGCCAACACCGATCTCGCCGCCATGCTCGTCTGCCTGCTGTTCGGGGCCGATCTGCAACTCTTGTCCGATCCGAGTGCCATCAATCCGCGCCGCCTTCGCCGCTTGGCCGGCGAGCTGGTCGCCCGTTTTCGAGGAGTGTCCGATGGAAAAGCTGATGTCGTCGCAACGCCGCATGATCGAAGACTTCGAAGTCATCGAACACGTCGACGAGGGACAGATCGCCGCGCTTCGCCGGCGCGTTGACGTCGCCGTTCCGCTCGCGCTGCACTGGACGTGGGAATACGGCAGCGAGGTCGAGGAGCTGCGGCAGCTCTACGAGCGCGGCAAGCGCTCACAATGGAACGCGGAGACCGACCTCGACTGGTCGATCCCGATGCCGCGTGACGAATGGTTCCTGCCGCGCGAAGGCGCGTCGCTGCTGGCGGGTGTGCTCGCGAGCGTCGGCGCCGACGACGCGACCTGCCGTGACGCAGCCTGGGACGAGTTCTCGCACACCATGTCGCAGCTGCTACACGGCGAGCAGGCGGCGCTCCAGCTCTGCGGCCAGCTCACCAACGCCTGCCCGACGATGGATCAGAAATTCTACGCCGGCTCGCAGGTCATCGACGAGGTGCGCCACGTCGAGGTGATCTCGAAGTTTCTGTCACGCAAGATGGGCGTCCTCTACCCGGTGAGCCCGACGATCAAGTTCCTCCTCGACAAGCTCCTCGAGGCGCCGACCTGGAAGCTGAAGACGCTCGGCATGCAGTGCCTGTTCGAGGGCGTCGCGGTCGGCATCTTCGACATCATCAAGCAGAT
>JBGOSW010000254.1:0-6023 GCA_041476145.1 Binatia bacterium | reverse complement strand
CGCCCGGCACCGCACCGTCGCGCCTCGCGATCATGGGACGGTACGTGCGCCCACCCGAGATCTTCCCGCTCATCGCGGCGACGCCGCCCGGCCAGGGCGGCGAGAGTCAGCTCACCGACGCGCTCGACCGGCTGCGCGCCGAACGCGGCGTCATCGGCTGCGCGTTTCGCGGCACGCGCTACGACGCCGGCGACAAGTTCGGTTACATCCAGGCCAACCTCGCCTACGCCTTGAAGCGCCCGGACCTCGCTGCTAAGTTGCGCCCCTACCTGCAAAAGCTCGTCGAAAAGTAAGCGCGGCCCGCCGCGCGCCCACCGATCTGGGGCAGTAGCTCAGTTGGGAGAGCACCACGTTCGCAACGTGGGGGTCGAGGGTTCGAATCCCTTCTGCTCCACTTCACTCACGCACGCGCCCTTAGCACCCATCTGCTCGCTGAGCCACGTGAGGTTCACCCCCGCGCTGAGCACGATCGAGACGTAGGTGTCCTTGGTCGCATAGAGATTCGCGGAGGCGCAACCCCAGCGCCCGCTGGGCGTCGCGCTCACCGATTGGTGGCGGGGCTGGGGCTCGGCCTCAGGGGCACTAGCGCCGGCTCGGCGACGGGACGCCCGAAGACGAACGCGGGACGGAACGTGAAAAGGAGCGCGGGCATGACGCTCACCGCTCCGATGGCGCTCACCAGCATCGTCAGCGGGACGAGCCGCGCGATCATGCGGTCGAACTCGAAGCCCGCGAACGCCAGCGAGACGTAGCCGGCCGAGATCGCCGCGGCGACGAACACGATCGCCTTCCCCGAGCTGGCGAGCGCACGGGTGAGGGCCACCTCGGGCGTCGGCGCGCGCTCCATTTCCTCGCGCAGCCGGTACAGCAGGTAGATCGCGTAGTCGGCACCGATGCCGACCGCCATCGCGGTGATCGTGGCCGTCCCCATGTTGAGCCAGATGCCGAACGCGCCGAGCGCCCCGAAGTTGATGACGACCGCCATCAGCAGCGGCACCAGCACGTACAGCCCGCCGACCAACGACCCGAGCACGACCGCGGAGATCACGTAGATGAGCCCGGTCACCTGCGCGATGTTGACCAGCTTGCCGTGGATCATCGCCTCGTTCATCGCCAGCATCGTCGGCCCGGAGCCTCCGATCTCGACGCGGACACCGGATGGCATCGGCCGGGTGCGGACGTAGGCCTGCGCCGCCTCGAGCACGCCGCTCACGAGCTGACTGTTGTCGTTGGCGAGGAAGCCACGCACGATGGCCCGCGTGTACGTCGCGTCGACTACGCGCGCGAAGTCGTCCGGCTCGCCGGACATCTCGTAGAGCATGAGACACTGCGCCACCGCCTGCCGCGTCGGGGGGACCCGGTCGTACGCGGGATCGTCGCCGTTGAGCGCCCGGTAGATGCGGCGAACCAGGTCGGCGATGGACTGCGTCTTGCTGACTCCGGGGACCGTCTGGAGGTGGGCCTGCAGCCCCGCCATCCAGTCCAGCACCTGCGGCTCCTGGAGCCCGCCCTCCTCGGCCGCCTCGAAGAGGAAGTACACGGGAACGGCGCCCCCGAAGTACTGCTCGATGGCGTTGGAGCCGACGCGCGCCTCGTTCGCGACGGGAAGAAGCGAGCGCAGCGAGTTGTTGACCACGATCGCGCGGCTCGCGAGCACCGCCGCGACGAGCAGCACCGCCGCGCCGGCGAGCAGCCCGCGCCGCCCGCGCGGTCGGACAACCGTCGCGGCGATGTGCGCCATCAAGCGGTCGACGGCGCCGGACCGCGTCGCGCCGCAGCGCGGCGGCGGCAGCAGCGCGCGCACGGCAGGGATGAAGGTCATCTCGAGCACGAGCGCCGAGGCGATGCCCGCCGCGGTGAAGAGCCCGAAGATGCGGATGCTGGCGATACCGAAGGCCGCCAGCGACACGAACGAGGCCGACGCGATCAGCCCGGCCGTCAGCATCACCACGCCGATCCGCGCCGTGGACTCGACGACGGCCGCCCGCACGTCGCCGAGGCGGTCGTATTCCTCGTAGAAGCGCTTGAGGATCTGGACGGAATGGCCGGCCGCCACGGCCACGGTCAAGATCGGAGCCATCGCGTTCCAGGCGTCCATGGCGGCCCCCGAGAGCGCGAGGCAACCCAGGCCCCAGAACGTACTCAGCAGCGCCGTGGTGATCGGGACGAGCGTGCCCTGCACGCTGCGGAACGCGGCGTAGAGGACGACCATGATGATGACGACCGCGAGCGCGAGGAGCCGGAGCGTGGCGCGCGTCGACTCGGCGAAGTAGTGGACGAACGGCGGCGCGCCGGTGAGATAGATGGTGTCGCCGGTGCGGGCCCGCGCGTCGTCGACGATCGCCCGCACGCCGTGGAAGATGTCCTCGTCCCCGACGCCGTCGCGGAAATCGAGATAGACCGCCGCGGCGTCCCCCTGCGCGGTGACGATCGAGCCGACGTAGATCTCGTTGCGCAGCACGGCGTCCCGCACCGCCGCGATTCCGGCGGCGTCGGTCGGGGGACTCGCCATCAGCTGGTGTACCTCGAGCCGGTCGGCGGTTCCGCGGACGTCCTTTGCCTTCGGGGAGGCGAGGCTCAGCACGTTGGCGGAGATGAGGCCGGGAAGGCGGCTCGCCGCCTGCGTGATGCGCGCCACGGTCGCCAGCGTCTCCGCGTTCCAGATCGTGCCGTGCGCCGGTACGATGGTGATCGCGACCACGTTGCGCCCGCCGAACAATGCGCGGATCCTCGCGTCGGCGCGCACGTACGGATGCTCCTGCGGGAGGTTCGCGTCGGTGTCGATGTGGACGGCGAGCGTCCCGAGGCGCACGCCGAGCATCGCGGTGACCACCGCGACGAGGAGCAGCACGCGCCAGGGATGCGCGACGACGGCCATCACGTAGGCGCGCAGCCAGCGCTCGGCCCGGCTCGGATCATGGGTCATGGCGTTGCCATTCCTGCGACGGCCGCGAGACACGGGTTCCCGCGGGCGAGAACTCGCACCCGCGACGACACCCCTCCAGCTCCGACAACCGCTCCGGACATCGGCCCCCCTGCTGGCTTAGCAACGCGCGCGCCAGCGGCAGGCGCGGCCTCGAGATGGACCGATCCTATCCGCCAGTCGAAGCGATCGTTGTCGCGGGGCATACCTACGTCGCGCTCGAGCAGCACTTCAGCAGCGCCCACGAGAAGGATTCCGCTCCCGTCGTCACATCCCGAAGCCGATCGCCGACCAGTCGACGATCAACGCGCCCGCAACGCGCGTCCGGTAGCACCCCCACACATCAGGGCTCGGGAGCCATCGCGCTCCCGGGCCGGCGATGACCTTCGACCTGCCGGCGATCCTCGCCAACCTGAAGCAAGAGCCCACGTGGCGGACGGCCAGACGGAACACAGTGACCCTCCTCAACGACGATACCGAGCTCGGGTGCCGTGCCGAAACGTCTCATGGTCGTCCTCCGGTTCACGTTCGCCCGCGAGGTGACGTCTCCGCCGATCAGCCCTCGAAGAATCGCGTGAAATTCGGCTGCCCGGTCGCCGCGGTCACGCCGCCGTCGACCACGATTGCGGCGCCGGTCACGAACGACGCGTCGTCGGAGGCGAGAAACGCGACCACGCCCGCGACCTCCTCGGGGCGCCCAATGCGCCCCATCGGGACGAGCTTCGCGTACTCGTCGACGAGCGCCGGGCTCGCCTGCAAGAAAGGCGTCGTGAGCGCGGTCTCGATCGGCCCCGGGCAGACGCAGTTCACGCGGATGCGGTCGCGCGCGTGATCGATCGCGAGCGTCCGCGTGTAATTCACCACCCCACCCTTGGCGGCGTTGTACGCGGCGAGCCCGTAGTCGCCGCGGATCCCCGAGATCGACGCGGTGTTCACGATCACGCCGCCGCCGCCGCGGCGGAGGTGCGGGATCGCGGCCCGACAGCCGTAGAAGATCGAGTGCAGGTCGACGGCGATGATCTTGTGCCACGCCTCGGGCTCGAGGTCCGGCGTCTTCCCGTACAACCCGGTTCCGGCGTTATTGAAGAGAACGTCCAGACGGCCGAAGCGGTCGATGGCCGATTGCACGAGCGCCTCGACCTGGGGGCGCTCGCTGACGTCGGTCGCGAGGCACGCGACCTCGGCGCCGCCGGCGCGCAGCTCGTCGGCGACCGCCGCGAGGCCGCTCTCGTTGAGGTCGCCGAGCACGAGTCGCGCGCCCTCGCGCGCGAACCGCCGCGCCGTCGCGGCGCCGATGCCCGACGCCGCCCCGGTGATAAGCACCGCCCGGTCCGTGAACCTGCGTTCCATGCTCGTCATCTCCTTCGGGTCAGTCACTCGTCCGTCGCCTTGGCGTAGTGATGCGCTGCCGACTACAGCAGCCGTCGACGCGTGATGCGGGAAGCATAGATCACGGACCGCGCACGCCCAAGGACCGCGACTGACCGACGTCACCACCGGACACCGCGCTGATCATGATCGTCGATCGACTCTGCTGTGGGAACGGCTCGTCCCGTGCAAACGACGACGTCCCGTGTTCGTCGACGACCCCTTGTAGCCCATGCGAGCGCGCGCTACCCAACGAAGATGGCACTCACTGAGAGTCGCGACCTTTCGCTCGGCACCCCCTGCCCCGACTTCCGGCTGCCATCAATCGACGGGAAGACCTTCGGGCGCGACGACTTCCGCGAGGCCACCGCGCTGGTCGTGATGTTCCTCTGCAATCACTGCCCGTATGTGCAGGCGGTCGAGGACCGCATCATTCAGCTGAACCGGGACTACGCGCCGCGCGGCGTGCAGTTGGTCGGCATCTGCTCGAACGACCCGACCGATTACCCCGACGACCGCCCTGAGCGGCTCCTCGCCCGGTGGCGCGAGAAGCACTACGGCTTCCCGTACCTTGTCGACGCATCCCAGGATGTCGCCCGCGCGTTCCACGCCGTCTGCACGCCCGACGTCTTCGTTTTCGACCGCCACCGCCGCCTCGCGTACCACGGCCAGATCGACGACCACTGGAAGCAACCCACGAAGGTCACGCGACACGAGCTCCGCGACGCGCTCGATGCGCTGCTGGCGGGACGCGTGCCGGCACGCGACCAGACGTCGTCGATCGGCTGCTCGATCAAGTGGCGGCGGACGTAGCGGGTGTCCCGAGCGCGATCGACGCCAGATCCAGCAGCCTTCCTCGTCAGGCGGAAGCTCGATCGAGCGACAGCCCGCATTCCGAGCCCTGCTGAATGTCGCGCATGATTCGCACCACGGCTGTCGGCAGCTGGCCGATCCCCTTCGACCTCAAACCCATGCTCACCCAATACTACCGGGGCTCGCTCAGCGACGAGACCGCCCATGATGTCCTCCAGGCGGCAGCCCGGATCGCCATGGACGAGCAGCGCGCCTGCGGACTGGATCAGATCATGGGTGGCGAAATCTTCGCGCCGGACTTCGTCCACCACGTTCCAGCGCGGCTGACCGGTCTCGAGGTCGTGCAGCGGCGTGACCACCGGGCCGGCGTCGAAGGCATGGGTCGCTACCGCATCGTCGGGGAGATCGCCGCGCCCCGCGGCACCGGTCACGCGCTCGCCTATCGCCGTGAGAAGGCGATCGAACCCGAGCTGGAGAAGGCGGCCGTTCCCTCCGTGCTGACTATGACCCTGCCGTTCGTGCTCGATCCCCGCCTGGACGAGCAGCTGGAGAACGTGGCCCGGCTGGTGGATACCGAGGTGCGCGAGCTCGTCGCGGCGGGTGCACGCGAGGTCCAGCTCGACGCTCCTCTCGAGGCGGTCGCGCTCGTCACGCGCCTCCGCACGGTCGAGGACATCCTGCCGTGGCTTACCCGTCCCTTTCGCGCGATCACGGACGTGCGGCGCACGGTGCACTTCTGTCTCGGCGACATGGGGCGTCGTCCCGGTACCCAGGAGCAGCATCTGCGCAACCTGATTCCCTTGATTCAAGCGCTCGCAGGACAGGTCGACCGCGTCCACGTCGAGTGCTCGCACCCCGGGCAATGGGCAGAGATCGCGTTGCTCAAAGAGATTCCGGAGTCGATGGAGGTGATCGCGGG
>JBGOSW010000253.1:0-6061 GCA_041476145.1 Binatia bacterium | reverse complement strand
GATCTCTCCCCCCTCCAAAGAAAACCGGACCGCGTTCTGCAACAACGACACAAGCAAGCACGTCGCCGCCTCTGCGTGTGTCCGTACGAGCACACTCCCGTCTGCCAGATTCCGACGATACACGAGATTCTTCGCAGCGAGACTTCCGGCAATCGCCTCTTCCGCGCGTACGACGAGGTCCTGGATGGCGTATGATTCCGTTCCAGCACTCGGCACCGTCGTTGCGCGCATGATGTCTTTCACCAGGTCGCGGATCCGCTCACTCTCCGCCAATGCCATATCGAGATAGCCGGTACGAAATTCTTGGTCCTCGTAGTGCGTCGGCAGAAGCTGCAGGAAGGTTCGAATGGTCGCGAGGGGGTTGTTGATGTGGTGCGCCAGTCCCGACGCCAGATACCCGAGCGTCGCCGCGCGTTCTGCGCGTTGCAGGCGATCCTCCAGAATTTTGCGCTCGTCCACGAGTCGTCGCCGCCGCAACACCTCGCCAATGAGGAATGGAAGAAACGTAAGATAGCCTTCCTCCTTGACGAGATAGTCATCTGCGCCACATTTCATCGCCTCGACAGCTAATTTCGCAGATGAGGCGGTAGTGACGAAGAGAGTGGGCGTCTCAACGCCCGCATCCCTGATCTCTCGCAACAGCTGAATGCCGTCCCCATCCGGCAATCGGAAGTCGAACACGAACAAGTCGTATTTCTTCCCTTCCATTCGTCGCCGCGCTTCCGCGAGCGTAGGTGCGACGTCGAGCGTCCATCCATCCAGTGCGGTCTCCAGCTCATCCGCGATCAGTTCGGCGTGCGACTGGTTGTCCTCGACCAGCAGTGCTGCACCGCTCATTTCTCAGCCTCCGCTTCTCGCGGCAATCGCACGTGGAAGCTCGCACCTTCGCCGGGCGTGGATTCGACCCAAATCTTACCCCCATACCGTTGCACGATTCTCTTGACGACCGCGAGCCCGATCCCATGTCCCTGCTGCACTACGCCAGCGACCGTCTGCTCCGGGGCCCGATGGTACAATTGAAAGATGCGCCCGAGCTGCGTCGGATCGATCCCGACTCCGTTGTCGCGGACAACGTACTCGACGCCTCCATTCTCCACAGATCCCGAGACGTCGATGCGCGCCGTCGGCTTGTCACCGACATACTTGCAAGCGTTGCTCAACAGGTTATCGAACACGTGGCCGAGCTTCTGTTCCTCGCCATACACCGGCGGAAGCTCGCCGACCACGACCTCGATCTTCTTCGCTTCCAGGACCGACTGCGCACGTGCCACGGCGTCCCGAACCAGCCCTTGCACGTCGACCAGATCCCTTCGATCTGCCACCGCCACCTCGCTCTGACTGGCAGCCTGGAGCAAATTTCGAAGCATGGTACTCATCAAGCGGCAGTCACGCACGAGCCGATCCGCATACCGCTGCCCTCGCTCCGACAGCTGGGCACCGGCGAGCTCAACGAGCTTCCGTGCGGTCTCCGTACTCGCCACCGAGACGTTCTGCAGATCGTGTGTGACGATGTGAACCATCTCTTGCAGCTCGTCGGTGCGTTCCTCTAGTTGCTGTGTCTGCGCTTCGAGGTCCCGCGTTCGCTCTCGCACGCGTCCTTCGAGCGCGCGGTTCTGATCTTCGACGATCGCCTTCGTCTTTGCCAACTCCTCGTTCGCGTCGCGCAACAGACGCGACATCGTGCCGGCGAGATATGCGACAACAAAGAAGAACACCGCGGAACTGACGATGATGAACGTTCGCGCCTCCGTCCCATAATGGTGCGCCCAGACGCCCGCCCGCAGCGGCACGATCCCGGTCGTCTCAACTATGCCCAACACGCCATAGACGACGGTTGCCCCAACGGCGAGATGATACGCCGTTCGCTGTGACACAAAAATCGCGGCGGTCATTATCATCAACAGATACGCGAATTGCACCAACGGCATGTCGATGCCACCAAGATAGTACACAATCACCGTAATGGTGATGAGATCGAGACCCCAGTGCACATAAAAATCTCCCAAGGGAAACCCGCGGGCCTTCCCAACAAACCAATATGGCACGTTGACGACAACGAGAGCGCTGAGCAGCCAGACCACAGGTGTGATCTGGCCCCAGGTCAGTCCGATGTTGAAGGTGGCTGCGACGACGAACGATACTACGAACAAAAGACAGGGAATGGCGCGAAAGAGTAGGCCCTCGACGTATCGCCGACGTAGATTCAGGGCATTGGTCGACTCGTCCAGGGCCATCGAGGATTACTCTGCCGCGATGTTACCTGCGACATAGCAACACCTATACAAGTAAAACTGGCGACCCTCAACCGTGATTCGCGGCGCCGGTCACACTGCTTGCAAAACGAGAGCGGCATTGCGAGACCCGAAACCGAAAGTGTTGGATAGCACGGCCCTTACGCGAGCCTGCCGGGGCACATTAGGTATGTAGTCCAGGTCACAGGCGGAGTCGGGCGTCGTCAGATTTAATGTTGGCGGGAGGATGCCGTCTGTCAGAGTTTTGACACAGGCCAACAGCTCGAGCGCGCCGCACGCACCCATCAGATGTCCAGTCATCGACTTGATCGAACTCACGGGTATGTCGTATGCGCGTTGTCCGAAGATGTGCTTGATTACGGCCGTCTCAATTGGATCGTTTGCCCTGGTACCCGTTCCGTGGGCGCTGATGTAGCCGATCGCGTCCGGTGCGATGCTGGCGTCGCTCAGTGCCGACCGGATGGCCCGCGCGGCCTGCTTTCCCGAGGGATCTTGATGAAGATGGTGATGCGCATCGCAGCTCGCCCCGAAACCGGCAAGCTCGGCAAACATCGCTGCGCCCCTGCGGCGCGCCGACGATTCTCGCTCGAGGACGCACACCGCGCCACCCTCCGAGAGGACGAAGCCGTCTCGTGCGACGTCGAACGGCCGGCAGGCACCAGATGGACTACCCTCGCGCCGCGACATGAGGCCGAGCCGATCGAACGAAGCAAATAGCATCGGAAAGATCGGCGCCTCGCTTGCACCGGCAAGCGCGATGTCGACCACCCCGGCACGAATCTGCGCCAGCGCAAAACCGATCGCGTCGGCTCCGGACGTGCACGCAGTAGAGACCGTGATAGCTGGCCCGTTGATTCCGAGCAGGATGGCGAGCTCGGACGCTATGACACCGGGGTAGTTCTGCGCGGGAGCCATGGGATGCACTCGCGCGATACCCTTCTCCAAGAAAACCGCGTGTTGCTCCAACGCATGCCCGAGGGGCCCGATCGACGTACCGAGATAGATACCGATGCGCTCGCGATCCATCGCCTGGGGTACGATCCCCGCGTTCTCCAAAGCCATCGTACCTGCCGCGACAGCGAACTGTACGCAACGTGAGGTTGCGGATGCTTCCCGCCTTGACATGAAGCGCAGGGGATCGAACTCGCGAACTTGACCGGCAACCTTAGTCGAATAGGGTCCGGCGTCGAAAGCCGTGAGCGGGCCGATTCCGGATCGCCCGGTCGACAGTGCATCCCATAGCTCGCCGAGCGTTCCGAGAGGAGTGACGCAGCCGAGCCCGGTAACGACGATCCTGTCCGGCATTTCGTCGGCGACTCGCTACCTGATCACGGATCGCGTGTTCGCGTAGCCTCGCGAGACGCCAGGTCGCGAAGCCCGATCAATGAGGCGGCGATGGACGCGGCCTGAACGGTACGCGACTGCCTGCGCGCGACGACTTGCGGCGCACCGACTGCGACCGTGATGCGGCAGCCAGGAAGAGGTAGCCTGACCTTCGAACGGATCGTGAGCGGGAAGGCTCGGGATGCCCAAGCTGATAATGGCACGACCACGGCCTCCACACTGGATGCGAACGCTACGAGACCCGGACGTACGTGCAAATATGGCCCCCCGCCGTCCACGGCGAGTGCGCATGAAGTTCGGCTTTGCATCAGGTCCCTCAATTCGGACAGTCTCGCCGGATCATCCGCATCGCGGAGTATGCTGTACCGTCCACCACGCAGCTCAAGGAACCGGCCGGTGCTACGCCCGGCAATCGTCGAGTCCACGAGCACGCGCATCGCTCTCAAGAGACGCAAGAATGGCGGCATACTCAAGGCAACGATGGCGAGAGTCATCGTGTCGGATATCCAATAGACGACCAATGTAGGGCGGGAACCATCAACGAGGCGGTCGATACGCGACTGCAACGCCAGGTCATCGATTGGCCGGCCGGATTCGTCGACACATGAGCATGACGAACGAGCCGCGACCCAACGAAGATATCGATCAACCATCCGCGCCACGAGAACATCGGTACGCGCGTAGATGCGAAAGTGGCCAGAAGTGGGCACGGTCCGTAGCGAGTGACCAGCGATGCGATCCGACGTGTACACCTCAGCTCGTACCACGTGCAACGTACTGCTCGATCAAGTCATGCATGTCAGCGACAGTCTTGACGGTGACCAGTTCTTCGACCCCTATCTCATCGATACCGAACGTCTCTTGAACCGCAAACACGATATTGAGCGCTGATACCGAGTCCATGCCAAGCTGTTGCAGCGTGGCGTCAGGAACCACCTTGCCCTGATCGATGTCCAGTTCGACGGCGATGATCTCGACTAGCTTTTCAGGAGTAAAGTTCACCTTCCGTCCCTCCATTGTAGCGACTCACAACCAACGCGGCATTACGGGATCCGAATCCAAACGACGTCGAAAGGACGGCGCGCAGCGACGCAGGCCGGCATCCTTCCGTCACGTAGTCGAGGTCACACTGCGGATCGGGCTCAGTGAGATTGATCGTCGGCGGTATCATGCCATCTCGTATCGCCAGCGTTGATATGATCAGCTCGACCGCGGCCGATGCCCCGATGAGATGTCCCAACATCGACTTGGACGCGCTCACTGGGACTTCGGACGCGCGCTCACCAAACACTTGTTTCATGATGACGGTTTCGATCTCGTCGTTTTTCTGGGTGCCGGTCCCGTGGGCATTGACATAGTCGATGTCGCTCGGAGCGAGGCCTGCCTGCTCAAGGGCGATCCTGACGGCGCGAGCACCCGATGTGCCGTCGAGCGCGGGCGCGAGGTGATGGTGGGCGTCGCACGTCGCGCCGAAACCGGCCAGCTCCGCGTAGACACGTGCGCCCCTTCTGAGAGCGACGTCCTCCGCCTCGAGGACGAGCATGCCGGCACCTTCCGACAGAACGAATCCGGTCCGATCACGCGAGAACGGTCGCGATGCTCGTTCCGGCGGATCATTGAGGCGAGAGAGCACCTGTATGCGATCGAAGGCCGCAAAGAGCACGGGGAAGATCGGCGCCTCACTGCCTCCCACGATTGCGGCATCGAGGGATCCGACTGCAATCTGCCCGAAGGCCAGGCCTGCGGCGTCCGCGCCCGCCGTGCAGGCCGTCGACACTGCGTACGCCGGCCCATGTAGTCCAAAGGCGATCGCAATCTCGGAGGCGACTGTGCCCGGATACTGGAGCGGTAACATGGGATGAACGCGAGCAATACCCTTCTCGGCAAAGACGATGCCCTCGTGCACGATTCTCCCCGACGCCGCGACGGCGGTCCCAACGCAGACACCTACCCTATCGGCGTCGAGTTGACGGGATGGAAGGCCGGCGTCTTCCCAGGCCATTCTCGCGGCCGCGACCCCAAAATGAACGTACCGAGAGAACGCCTCGATCTCGCGGCGGCCGAGGTAGTCCCGGGGGTCAAACTCCCGTACCTCTCCCGCGACGGTGCTCGCGCAGCCCGTCGGATCAAACGATGAGATGCGGTCGATACCCGATCGGCCCGCTCGGAGCGCGTTCCAGAATTGCTCGATCCCGATACCGCATGGGGTGACGCAACCGAGTCCGGTAATGAGAACACGCCGCAAGCAGAGGTGCACTTTCTCCGAGGGGTGCACCTAAATAGATCACTCGCATGCGCAAGAGCAAGACACGGCGCGCAATGCACCCGCCATGGAGAATGAGGCCAACGGGTCGAAATGACGTCGAAAACGAAGGCGGAGCGACTCAGCCTGCGGCGCCGGCCAGCGGCAACTCGACGCGAAAGACGGCCCCGTGCGGCTGTCCGGACTCGAGCGAGAGGTGGAT
>JBGOSW010000252.1:0-6081 GCA_041476145.1 Binatia bacterium | reverse complement strand
CGCGCAGCGCATCGTGCGGCGCATCGCCGCTGCGCCGAGCGCGCCCGCCGAGAGCTTGCGCGAGGCCGTGAGTGCGATCGTCAGCACGACCCGCCAGCTGGACGAGCTCATCATCGGATTCAAGGACTTCGCGCGCGAGCAGCGGCTCGACCTCGGGGAGGTGCGCCTGCCCCGATTGTTGCAAGAGATTGCGGCGCTCTGGGAGGCCGAGGCCGTCGCGCGCGGAATCGCGCTGGCGGTCGAGGTTTCGCCGGACGTGCCCCCGATCCAGGCCGACGCCGAGAAGATCCGGCGCGTGTTCGACAACCTCCTGCGCAACGCCCTCGAGGCCGTCGACCGAGGTCCTGGCCTCGTCAGAATTGCGACAATCGCTTCCACGCATGGAAACGTGCGGATCGCGGTCGAGGACACGGGACCGGGAGTGCCCGAAGGGCTCGACGTCTTCGGGCTCTTCGAGACTACGAAAGTAGCCGGCACAGGTCTCGGGCTGGCCATCTGCAAGCAGATCGTACTCGCGCACGGGGGCGGCATTGCATTTGCATCACGTCTCCCCCGAGGAACTGTCTTCTATGTCGACCTCCCCTCCGACCCGCTGTCACAGCGTTCGCGTCCTCCTGGTTGACGACGAGGACGGCTTTCGGACGAGCGTCGCTGCGATGCTGCGCGAAGACGGCCATGAGGTCCTGGCGTTCCGCGCCCCGGCCGAGGTGCCCGTAGCTACCTTGGACGTCACCGTCGCCATCACCGACTACGAAATGCCCGGACAGGACGGGTTCGCCTTCGCCGACAGCGTCCGCGCCCTGCATCCGACGGTCCCGGTCGTGATGGTCACCTCGTATCGCACGGAGACGATCGACGCCCAGGTCGCGCTCCGGCCCTTCCTCTCGCTTCTCCTGAAGCCGCTCGACTACGAAGATATCCACGAGCTCGTGCACGCGCTCGGGAGTGAGCGCGTGCGCTGATCCGCGGCGTTGCCTACCTGCCCGTCTAGGCTCGCTTCCGCGCCCGCACTTTGATCGAGCGTACCGTGGCCGCAACCGCCCGCACGTCGATACCGGCGGCCTCGGCTTGCACGCGGAGCTCTCTCGGCACCATCTCGAGCGCCAGCTCGCCGAAGCCCGCGTCCTCGAGCACCTCGACGTCCGTGAACCCGGACGCACGGATCGTCGCCAGGTAGTCGTCCCGCAGCGACGCCCCGGCGACACAACCGGTGAGCGCGGCAACGCTCTCGGCCACCAGCGGCGGGAGCGGCTTCTCGAGCACGACGTCGCTCACCACGAGCCGACCGGCGGGTCTGAGCACGCGTGCCGCCTCCGCATAGACGCGCGCCTTGTCGGGTGCCAAGTTGATGACGCAGTTCGAGACGACCACATCGACCGACGCGTCGGCGACCGGAAGGGCCTCGATGCGCCCCTCGCGAAAGTCGACGTTCGTGTACCCGGCTTTCTCGGCGTTTTGCCGCGCTCGCTCGAGCATCTCGGGGGTCATGTCGACACCGATCACGTGCCCCGTCGGTCCGACGGCGCGCGCGGCGAGGAACGAATCGAATCCGGCGCCGGAGCCTAGATCGAGCACCGTTTCACCCGGCTGGAGCTCCGCGTACGCGAGCGGGGCGCCGCAGCCGAGTCCGAGGTTGGCGCCCTCGGGGACGGCGGCGAGCTCGGCCTGAGTGTAGCCGAGTGTGGCCGCGATTGCATCGGGCGCGGGGCCGCAGCACACGCCGTCCGGCAGCAAGGATCCGTCGCGCGCGATCTCTCCATAGCGCCGTTGCACCAGGTCGTGGATGTCTTTCTCGGTTCTCATCGTTTCGCTCCTCTCTTGCGCGGGCGTACCGCGCGCTGTGACGGCTTCGCGCCATCGAGCGTCGCCGCGCAGCAGTCCTTGACGAGAAAGCGGACGAGATCTCCGGCGGCCGCCCAATCCACGGCGTAGTAGATGAATCGCCCCTCGCGCCGGGAGGTCACGAGTCCGCTCCGTCGAAGCGTATCGAGATGGTGCGAGAGCGTGGACCCCGGCAATGCGACCTGCCGCTTGACCTCGTCCACGCATCCGCCCCGCGGCCCGGCACGCACCAGCCAACGGAAGATCTCGAGTCGGGCTCGTTGCCCGAGCGCAGCCAGCATCGTTACGTGGCGCTCCATTTCGACGTTTCTAGTATCATCGAAATGTCACTACGGCAACAGTGAAGCGAGCGTCAACGCCGGGCGCGCGGACCTACTCGTTTACGGCGGCAGCGCCCGTGCTGCTGCCCGCGGTGGGCGGCGTGCCGCCGAGGGCGACGAGCCGCGACATCGCGAGCGCGCGCCGGTCCGACTCGGGGTACTTCTCGAGGAAGCGCGTATAGAGCTCTTTCGCCGTCGCCGTATCGCCGGTGGTCTCGGCGGCACGCGCCTGGCCGGCGAGCGCTTCCTCGGCGTACGGGCCGGGAAGCTCTGCGGCGGAGGCGTAGGCGCGCGCGGCGTCGGCGGGCTTGTCGCTCTGCTCCTCGGCGTGGCCGAGGCGCACGAGCGCTGCTTGCCGGAGATAGTCCGTCGGCGGGCCGGCGTCGAGGAACTTCTGGTACGCGAGCGCGGCCTCGCCCGCCTTCCCTGCCATGAGCAGAGCATTGGCGTTCTCGAGTTGCGCCAGGATCGCAAAGCTGGTGCTGCTGTAGCCGTCGGCGACCTGCTGGAACGCGGTCGCCGCCTCCGGATACTTCTTGTCGTCGAGGAGCGTGTGCGCCTGGGCGTAGGCCTGCGCGGCGCTCGTCTCGCGGCTGGCGCGCACGGCTCGGAAGATGAGGATCGCGGCGAGGAGGACGATGGTGCCGCCGACCGCCATGAAGAAAATCGTCCGGTTCTCCTCGAAATACGCGACGACGCGCCGACTGAGCGTCACGAACTCGTCGGGCTGGCGGAGCTCCTTGCGTCGAATCCTCTGCGTATGGGCCACGGCTCTCCGATCTCTCGAGTGCGGCGCTCTGTCAACGCGTGGGCGGCCCCGTCTCCACGAGGCTCGCGAACGGAAACGAGGTCGGGCGGCCGACCTCACATTTTGTACTTGAAGTCCTCGGGGGCCATCTTCTCGAGAATCTCGGCCCATTTGTCTCGCGAGACGTTCGAGAGGTTCTGCTCCTTCCCCTCTTCCATCTGCTGCAGCACGCTCGAGGCCTCGAGCACCTTCTTGGCGACCCAGATCGGGCTCTTGGTGCGCAAAGCGAGCGAGATGGCGTCGCTCGGGCGCGAATCGATGGTGACCTCGCGGTCGCCGATCTGGAGGTAGATGAGCGCGAAGTACGTGTTGTCCTTGAGATCGGTCACCTCGATGCGATCGACGGTGGCGTCGAGGTCGGTGATGATCTTCTTCAGCAGATCGTGCGTCATCGGCCGGGCCATCTTGATGCCCTCGAGCTCGGTGGCCATCGCGGTGGCCTCGAGCAGGCCGATCCAGATCGGAAGATTGAGCTTGTTGTCGGGATCTTTGAGGATGACGATCGGCGTCTTCGTGACCGGATCGAGAGTGAGACCGCCCACGGTCATGCGAATGAAGTTCTCGCCGCTCATGCTCGTCCCGGTCGCCGCGCATTGTCGCCAAAAGGTTCTGAGAGGTCAATCCCCAAAGCCCGCGGGACGCCCTGCGCAGCGCTCACACCAGCACCAGACGATCGATGACCTTGTAGAGCTGGTTGAGATTGCGGCACTCCTCGACGATGTCGCAGTGTGGGAGATAGCGATCCATCTCGCTGTCGCCGAATCCCCACGTCATGCGATTCTCGGGGTTCAGCCAAATGAGTTGCTTCGCGCGTTGCTTGATCTCTTTCAGCACCCACTCGTGCGGCAGATTGTAGTTGTTGCGCGCGTCGCCGAGGACGATGACGGTGGTGTGGCGCGTGATCGCCGCCAGATGGTCGCGATGGAAGAGCCGAAACGCCCGCCCGAAGTCGGAGTGCGCGTAGACGTTGATGACGTTGCCGCGGATCGCTTGGTCGATCGCCTGGTGGATCTCGCTCTCCTCGAAGAGCTTGGTGATCTCGCCGATGTCGGCGACGAAGATGAACGAGCGCACCTTCGAGTACAGATCCTGGAGCGAGTACACGAACTGCAACATGAAGCGGGAGACGTTGCGCACCGAATCGGAGACGTCGCACAGCACGACGACCTGCGGCTTGACGCGCTTGCGCTCGTCGAACTGGATCCGGAACGGGACCCCGCCGTACTGCAGGTTGCGGCGCAAGGTCGCTTTGACGTCGAACTTGCCGCGGCGGGCGCGGCGACGCTTCACCGCGAGGACGTTCTTCAGGCGCTGGGCGAGCTTCGTCACCGCCTCCTTCATACGCCGGATCTCGTCCTCGGAGAGGTAGTAGAAGCTCTTCTCGGCGAGCGCCTGCATGCGGAGGTTGTCCCGTTGCGTCACGTCCTGCTGCTCGAGCTCACGACGCACGTAGCGCCGAATCATCTCCTGGAGCTCTTGGAGGCGGCGATCGATGAACCGCCGCATCTCCTGCCGGCGCGGATCGGGCTCCCCTGCCCCCACCGCTTCGCTGATCGCTTGCAGCTCGCGCGCGAGGTCGCCCATCCCGAGCGCCTGCTGCATGCCTTGGGTGTACTGTCCCTCCTGGAACGCGCGCTCGATGCGATCGACGTTGGCGCGTCCCGCGGCCTCGCGCAACAGCTGCTCGAGGCGGCCGGAGTCTTGCTGAAGAAGCGCGCGCGCCAACTCCGAGAGCTCGATCCCCTGCTCCCGTAGCAGCTTCGCCAGGTCGTCGAGGAGCGCTTGAAACTCCGCGCCCGTCATCTCCATCGCCTCCATCGAGGCGGCCTCGCTGCGCTTCACGATCTCGCCGACACCCGAGAAATAGAGGTCGAAGAGCGCATCGTAGGCCGGGAGATCGACGGCGCGTTTCACCAGGGTCGCGCGCAAGCTGTCTTTCATCGTCGCGCGCGAGCGCAGACCGACGAGGTCGAGCGCACGGAACGTGTCCATGCTCTCGGCGAACGAGACGCGGATCCCGTTCTGCCGCAGCAGTCCCGCGAACTCGATGATCTTGGTGTCCACCTAGTGCAGGACGTCCTTCGGGGGCTCGGTGGCCGCCGGGCGCGCCGTCTTCGTCTTCTGACGCGCGACGTACTCCTTCAGCTCCTGCTGCGCCTTGCGAATGTCGCCCTCGTACTTGAGGATCGTACTCAGCGTTTCGTTCACCAGCTCGCTGTCGAGGGTGTCGACGTTCAGCAGGGTCAGCGCCTTCGCCCAGTCGAGGGTCTCGCTGATGCTCGGCGCTTTCTTGAGATCGAGCTTGCGGATCGCCTGCACGGCACCGACGAGCTCGTCGGCGAGATGCGCCGCGACCTCAGGCACCTTGAGGAGGATGATCGCGCGCTCCTGCTCGCGATCGGGGAAATCGATGTAGAGATGCAGACAGCGGCGCTTCAGCGCGTCCGACATTTCACGCGCGTTGTTGCTCGTCAGCACCACCATCGGAATGTGCCGCGCCTTCAATGTGCCGAGCTCGGGCACGCTCACTTGGAAGTCGGAGAGGACCTCGAGGAGGAAGGCCTCGAACTCGGTGTCGGATTTGTCGATCTCGTCGATGAGCAGCACGCAGGGCTCGGCCGAGGAGATCGCGCGCAGCAGCGGTCGCGGCAGGATGAACCGCTCCGAGAAGAAGACGTCGTCCTGGCTGCTGATGCGCTCGACGGCCTCGTGTAGGCTCTTCGTCCCCGCGATCACCTCGCCGATCTTGTCCTTCAAGATCTGGGTGTAGAGGAGCTGCTTCGCGTACTCCCACTCGTAGAGGGCCTTCGCCTCGTCGAGGCCCTCGTAGCATTGCAGTCGGATCAGCTCGTGCCCGAGTGCCGCCGCGAGCACCTTGGCGAGCTCGGTCTTGCCGACGCCCGCCGGTCCCTCGACGAGGATCGGCTTTCGCAAGTGGGTCGCCAGGTAGACGACGGTCGCGATCGTGCGATTGCAGATGTACTGCTGGGCGGCGAAGCGCTCGATCACGTCCTCGATGGATGGGAAACTCACGTGCTCTCCTTCGAAAAACTCGTGTGCGGACGCTACCATGCAGGTATCGACGACACAATTCGTCTATACTCCGCCGGG
>JBGOSW010000251.1:0-6212 GCA_041476145.1 Binatia bacterium | reverse complement strand
CGAGATCGAGGCGTCGCAGGACTTCATCTTCCGTGTGCGTAACGCGTTGCACTTTCTCACCGGCACGCATCAGGACCAGCTCACCTTCGAGTTCCAGGACCCGATCGCCGCCGAACTCGGGTTCGTCGACGACGGCCACCGGCGGGCGCTCGTCGACTTCATGAAGACGTACTACGGTCACGCGACCGCGGTGCGGCGCTTCTCGGACACCGTGATCGAGCGCTGTACCGAGCGCCCCAATCCCTATCGGCTGATTGGACGGGTGGTCGGGCGCAGGATCCGGGACGGGATCCTCATCCTCAATCGGACGATCTCGGCGAACGGCGCCGAAGTGCTGCGTCGCGAGCCGGCCAATCTCGTCATGTTGTTTCGCGATGCGCAGCGGCACGGGGTGCAGCTGACCGAGGGCACGAAGCGCTTGATGCGAGAGCACCTCGACTTGATCGGCGAGGCCGAGCGCCACGACCGCGCGTTCACCGCTCCCTTCCTCGAGATCCTCGGGTGGAAGCACAACGTCTGGGAGGCGCTGCGCGAAATGCACTCCGTCGGCGTCCTGTGCCGACTCTTTCCCGAGTTCGCGCGGATCGACGGCCTCGTACAGCGCGACCTCTACCACATTTTCACCGTCGATGAGCATTCGTTGATGGGTATCCGCGAAATCGAGCGCCTGCGGCGCGGCACGTACAAAGAGAGCGTGCCGCTCCTCACCGATGTGATGCGCGAGATCGACCGCCCCGACATGCTGTTTCTCGCCATGCTCTTCCACGACGTCGGCAAGGGTCACGGCGAGGGTCATCCCGAGCGTGGAGCGTCGTACATCCGCGGGGTCGCCGCACGGCTCGGTCTCAACGAGGACGATGCGGCACAGTGGGAGTTCCTCGTCCGGCAGCACCTCTACATGTCGCACCTCGCGCAGCACCGCGACACGCACGACCCGCGCCTGGTCCGCGAGTTCGCGCGCACGGTCGGAAGCCTCGAGAACCTACAGCTCCTCTACGTTCTCACCTTCGCCGACATGCGCGCAGTGGGGCCCAAGGTGTGGAACAACTGGCGCGACATGCTCCTCGGCGAGCTCTACATGCAGGCGCGCACGCTCTTCGAGCAGGGACAGCTGGTCGAGGAGGCAGCGGGCGCGCACGCGGCGCGCATCCGCCAGCGCGTGCTCGCGAGCGTCGAGGCGACACGACGACCGCCGCTGGAGACGTTCCTCGCAAGCATGCCGGAGAGCTACCTGACGACGACGCCCGAGCCACAGATCGTCGCCCACTTCGAGCTCATGAACCGGCTGCGCGAGGAGTGGAGTCTCCGTCCGGAGTCGGACCACGCGCATCTCTTCGTCACCACCCTGCGCCACGTCGAAGAGTCCGAGTACAGCGAGTTCACCATCTGTACGCCGGATCGGCCTGGCCTTTTCGCGATGATCACCGGCGTCCTCACCGCGCACGGCATGAACATCGTCGGAGCCCGCATCACGACCTCGCGCGGCGGCGTTGCGCTCGACAGTTTCCGCATCGGCCACATCGACAATCGTGAGGTCGTGCTCGAGGAGGAGCGCTGGGAGCGCGTGCAGCAAGTGCTGGCTCGGGTGTTGCGTGGCGAGGTCGACGTCGAGGCGCTGGTCGCGTCCTCGCGGCGGCCTTCCATCCTCGAGCGCCCGACGCGCGGCGAGGTCGTCACCGACGTCATCGCGGACAATGCCGTCGCCGACGACTACACGGTGCTCGACGTGATCACGCGTGATCGCGTCGGCGTGCTATTCACGATCACTCACACTTTGCACCGGCTCGGTCTGGTGATCCACCTCGCCAAGATCACGACCCAGGTGCACCAGGTGTTCGACGTCTTCTACGTGACCGACGAAGGCGGGGCCAAGATCACCGACCCCGAGCGGCTGGAGTGCATCCGTGCCGAGATCGCGCGGCAGCTGCGGTCGTTGGCCGTCCCCGATCCCCCCGCCGCGTGACGATGCTCGACGACTGGATCGATCGCTTCCTCGCCTTCGCGGCGGCGGAGCGGGGATTCTCGCCGGACACCGTTGCGGCGTACGCCCGTGACCTCGCGCGCCTGGGGACGTTCGCGGAGGCGCGCGCGATTCGCGACGCGGGGGCGCTGGACGTGACGCTGCTGCGCGAGTTCCTCGCGGGCGAGCGCCGGCGCGGCCTCGCGGCTCGCAGCCAGGCGCGTGCCGCCGCCGCGCTACGGAGCTTCGGTCGCTTCCTCGTCCTCGAACGCGTCGTGGTAGTATCGCCCGCCGCCGACCTCCAGGTGCGATCCGGCGTCGCCGCGTTGCCGCACGCCCCCGGTGCCGAGGACATGCGGATCCTCCTCGACGCGCCCGCCGCCGACACCGCGCTCGGGCGGCGCGATCGTGCGATGCTCGAGCTCCTCTATGGCGCCGGCCTGCGCGTGTCGGAGCTGGTGCGGCTGCGGCCGGTGAACGTCGATCTGGAGGCGAACTGCGTCCGGCTGGTGGGGAAGGGCAGCCGCGAGCGCGTGGTGCCACTCGGACGAATGGCGCGGGCACGGCTCGAGGAGTATCAGAACCTCGCCCGGCCGCTCCTCGTCCGCGGCGCGCGCGCGCGTGCCGAGCTCTTCGTCTCTCGGCGGGGCGCGCCGCTCTCGCGGCAGATGGTGTGGAAGCTGCTGAAACGATACTTGCGCGCGGCGTCGCTCGACTCGCGACTCTCGCCCCATAGCTTACGGCACGCCTTCGCGACGCATCTCCTCGACGGTGGCGCCGACCTGCGCGCCGTCCAAGCCATGCTCGGCCACGCCGACGTCGCGACGACGCAGATCTACACGCACGTGGCGCCACGACGATTGCGCGAGGTGCATCGGCGCTACCATCCACGCGATGCCGCGCCCGCTCGGCCGGCGCCTCGCGACGGGCGTCGCCACCCGGCCTGAAACCGGCGGGCTCCCACCCACCGTCAACGGTATCGCTCGGGTATCGCGCCCGGAAATCATTCCCAACGCGAGTCGTTTCGTTGCGCGCCTCGAAGTTGCTTGTTAGGAACAGCCATGGGAAATCCTGACCACGCGATCGCGCTGCTCCGACAGCTCGCGCTCTGGTCGGTGCCGCTCTTGTTGGCGGTCATTGCTCACGAGGTTGCGCATGGGGTGGTCGCGCTGCGGTTGGGAGACGACACTGCGCAGCGGGCGGGGCGGCTGACGTTGAACCCGCTGCCGCACATCGATCCGATCGGTACCGTGCTGCTGCCGGCGATCCTGCTTCTCGCCGGTGCGCCGGTTTTCGGCTACGCGAAACCGGTGCCGGTGAACTACGCCAACCTGCGCGAGCCCCGGCGCGGCATGGTGCTGGTCGCGCTCGCGGGTCCCCTCACCAACGTCGCGCTGGCGGTGGTGAGCGCGGTGGTCTTTCGCGGAATCCTTGCGTACCTGGAAACGCTCGACGCAACGGCGCCCACCTTCAATGTGCAATTCGCGACCTGGGTGCTGATCCCGTTGGGATTGATGGCGAAGATCAGCGTACAGATGAACATCGTCCTCGGCATTTTCAATTTGCTGCCGATTCCACCGCTCGACGGCGGCCACGTCCTCACGGGGCTTCTGCCGTACACTCTGGCGCGCCGGCTTGCCGCGGTGCAGCCCTTCGGGTTCATGATCCTCATGCTGCTGCTGATGACGCGGTCCATCGGGGTCGTGCTCGACGCGCCGGTGCGGTTTCTGCTGCGGGTGCTGCTGTGAGCGCCGCTGCGATGCGCATCGTGAGCGGCATGCGCCCGACGGGGCGGTTGCACCTCGGCCATCTGATCGGCACGCTGCACAACTGGCGGCGACTCCAGGAGCGCGCCGAGTGCTTCTTCTTCGTCGCCGATTGGCACGCACTCACCACCGACTACGACCGCAGCGAAGGCATCGGTGCCAACGTCCTCGAGATGGTGACCGACTGGCTCGCCGCCGGCATCGACCCCGCGCGCGCGACGATCTTCGTGCAATCCGCGGTGCCGGAGCACGCCGAGCTGCACCTGTTGCTCTCGATGATCACGCCGGTCGGCTGGCTCGAGCGCGTGCCGACCTACAAGGAGATGCAGCAGCAGCTCGAGGATCGCGACCTCTCGACGTATGGATTCCTCGGCTACCCGGTGCTGCAGGCCGCCGACATCCTGATGTACCGCGCGACCGGCGTACCGGTCGGCGCCGACCAGGTCCCGCACGTCGAGCTCACGCGCGAGATCGCGCGCCGCTTCAATCACCTCTTCGGCGACACCTTCGCCGAACCGCAGGCGCTGCTCACCGAAACGCCGCGCGTGCCCGGGCTCGATGGCCGCAAGATGAGTAAGAGCTACGGCAACGCCGTCTATCTCGCCGACTCGGCGGCGGACGTGAAGCAGAAGCTGTCGCGGATGATGACCGATCCGCGCCGCGCGCGCCGCCACGATCCGGGCGATCCCGACGACTGCCCGGCGTACAACCTTCACCGCGTCTACTGCACGCCCGAGGAGCTCGCCGCCGCGGCGCATGGCTGCCGCACCGCGGGGATCGGCTGTCTCGAGTGTAAACAGATCATGATCGCGCGCGCCGAGGAGGAGCTGGCGCCGCTCCGCGAGCGGCGCGCGCGACTCGTGGAAAGACCCGACGACGTGCGGGCGCTGCTCGCGAGTGGTACGGCGCGGGCGCGTGCCGCAGCCGCGGAGATGATGGCGCTCGTCCGCGAGCGCGTCAGGGTGGGGGGAGGCATATGAGCTACCGGGTGAAGCTCGAGGTCTTCGAGGGTCCGCTCGATCTGCTGCTGCATCTCATCAAGAAGGAGGAAGTCGACGTCTACGACATTCCGGTCGCGCGCATCACGGATCAGTACCTGCGGTACGTCGAGCTCATGCAAGACATGAATCTCGACGTCGCCGGCGAGTACCTGGTGATGGCGGCGACCCTCATGCACGTGAAATCACGCATGCTGCTGCCACCCTCGGAGGCCGATTCCGACGAGCCCGACGAAGATCCGCGCGCCGATCTCGTGCAGCAGCTGCTCGAGTATCAACGCTATCGCGAGGCGGCGCTCGCGCTCGGCACCCGGCCGCTCCTCCGGCGCGACGTGTTTCGGCGTGATCCGGAGGCACCGGTCCGCGACGAAGGGGAGGGAATTCGCCTGCGCGACGTCTCGCTCGCCGACCTTCTCGAGGCGTTCCGCGAGGTCCTCGAGCGCGCCACGCGTGAAAGCTTTCACGAGATCATCCACGAAGAGATCTCGGTCGCGGAGTGCGTACAGATGATTCTCGGGCGGTTGGAGGCCGACGGGGCGTTGCGATTCCGTGATCTCTTCGCGGGATCGCCGAACCGCCGACGGTTGGTGGCGACGTTTCTCGCGTTGCTCGAGCTAGTCAAAGTGCAGGCGGTGCGTGCGTGTCAGGAGGAGAAGTGCGGTGAGATTCTGCTCCTCCCGGGCTCCGGCGCTGCGACCGTCGATCTGGTCGATGGAGCGGAGGAGGACGACAATGGCCACTGAGTCGAACAGGGAAGATCTCCTGCCTGCGGAATCGGATCTGGACGAAGCCGCCGTCGAAGCAAGTGGACACGCCGTCGACGAGCGGCTTCTCGGCATCCTCGAGAGCGTGCTCTTCGCGGCGGGCGAGCCGCTCTCGCTCGTGCGCCTCGCCGACGTGATCCCGGGACCGAGCCGCGCGGAGTTGCGCGCTGCGCTCGCCGAGCTCATGGCGCGCGCCGAGCACGAGCGGCGCGGCATCCGGCTCGTCGAGGTCGCCAACGGGTACCAATTCCGCACCGATCCGGCATATGCCGAGTGGGTGCGGCGTCTTTTCCAACAGAAGCCGTGGCGCCTGACGCGTGCCACGCTCGAGACGTTGGCGATCGTCGCCTACAAGCAACCGATCACGCGCGCCGAGATCGAGGCGATTCGCGGCGTCGACGTCGACGGCGTCCTCGCCTCGCTCTTGTCGCGCAAGCTCGTGAAGATCGTCGGGCGTAAGGACGTGATCGGCCGTCCGCTCCTCTACGGTACGACACGGCAGTTCCTCGAGGTGTTCGGGCTCCGCGATCTCGCGAGCCTCCCGGCGCTGACCGAGGTCGCTGCGGCGATGCCGGAGGCCGTGGGCGCGGGCGCGGCGGCGAGCGACGCCATGTGGAGCGGCGATGACAGCGGAAGCGAACACGACGGGGATACGACTGCAGAAGTGGCTGGCGGACGCGGGGATATGCTCGCGCCGGGCGGCGGAGGGGCTGATCCGGCAGGG
>JBGOSW010000250.1:0-6221 GCA_041476145.1 Binatia bacterium | reverse complement strand
CGAGCGAGGCGTCCATGCGGTCGACGCCGATCGCCTTGCTTGGTTGCTTCGGGGAACGGTGCGTCGCCATGTCGTCCAGATCAGCGAATGCCGGAGGTCGGACTTGAACCGACACGGAGTTGCCCCCACGGGATTTTGAGTCCCGCGCGTCTGCCATTTCGCCACTCCGGCGTGATTCTGAGAGTGCAGCAGGCTAGCACATGTGTGCACGGCTGTCCGCTGCTACCACGCATTCCACCCCGCGCGTCGCCAGCCTTCGAGGCAGCGGTCGACGAGAGCCTGCGAGTTCGAGCGCTGAAACGTCTCGACGGAGAAGTGCGGCGCCACTCGCCGCATCTTCTCGAGCGCATCGAGCGCCGCGGCGTTCCGCCCGAGATGCCCGTACGCGGCGGCGAGCACGCGATAGACGTGGGGCTGGTCGGCGCGCAGGCGTAGGCTCTCCTCTTCGTGCTTGACGGCGTCGTCGTAGCGGCCGGCGATCAGATGGGCGACGGCGAGCTGATGCTGAAAGAGGTGCATTTGCAGATCGCGGGGCGAGAGGCGGATCGCTTTCTCCATGACGCGGATGGCGTCATCGGGATGCTCCACCGAGAGCACGACCGAGAGCCCTTGGTATGCGAGCGTGAGACTGGGATTGATCTCGATCGCGCGCTCGAACGCCGTGATCGCGCGCGGCACGTCGTCGGCGAACGAGCAGGCATAGCCGAGGGCGGCATGGGCCCAGGGATCTTCGTCGTCGAGCGCGAGGCTCGCCTCGGCGGCGGCGAGCGCGGCGGCGACGGATCGCTCCGGATCGTCGGACCACTGGTAGGTCAAGAGTGCCGCGTGCCCCACGGCCTCGAGTGCGGCGGCTGTCGAGAACGCCGGGTCGAGTTGGCGCGCGCGTCGAAAGAGCGCGAGGGCCTGGTCGATCTCGTCCTTCGAGCGCAGGCCGAAGAGCAGCCACGAGCCGCGCTGAAAACTCTCCCAGGCGTCGAGGTGTGGGGTCGGCTTGAGACGGGCGCGCTGCCGTTCGGCGCGTGCCAGTGCCGGCTCGATCGAGCCGACGATCGCCACCACGATGTCGTCTTGAAGGGCGAAGACGTCGCCGAGCTCGCGGTCGTAGCGCTCGGAGTAGATCTGGTGTCCTCGAATCCCGTCGACGAGCTGGACGGTCACGCGGACGCGCCCCGCGGCACCCTGCACGCTGCCTTCGACGACGTAGTGGGCGCGCAGCTCGCGGCTGACCTGGCGCGCATCGACACGCTTCCCCTTGTAGGTGAACGTCGAGCTCCGCGAGATCACCGGGAAGAGCCGGAAGGCGGAGAGCCGCGCGATCAGGTCCTCGACGATGCCGTCGGCGAGGTATTCTTGCGCCGGATCGGTGCCGCGATTCTCGAACGGCAGGATGGCGATGACCGGCCGGCCGCTGAATCCCGGCACCGTCGTCAGGTTCGTGACGGCGTCGTCCGGCGGACTCGCGAGCGGGCGCACCCGGTACACGCGCACGGGAGCCGGGATGTTCTTCAGCTGCTGGTCCCCGAGATCCTCGAACGCCCCCTGCACCTTGCCGCGCACCTGCTCGACGACGGCGGCCGAGGCGCAGATGCCACCCGGATCGGCGAGCGCCTCGAGACGCGCGGCGACGTTGATCCCGTCGCCGTAGATCTGGTCGCCCTCGACGAGGAGATCGCCGAGGTGGACGCCGATACGAAACCGCAGCCGACGGTCCTCCGGAAGCCCGGCTTCGCGTCGCGCGAGCTCCGTCTGGACGTCGAGGGCACACGCCACCGCGTCGACCGCGCTCGCGAACTCGGCGAGTAGGTTGTCGCCGACGGCGCTGTTCACCCGGCCGCGATGCTCGCGGACGAACCCGCCGATCGTCTCGCGGTGCGCCTGCAGTGCGTGGACGGTCGCGGCCTCGTCGTCGGCCATGCGCCGGCTGTAGCCGACCGCGTCGGCGCTGAGGATCGCGGCAAGCTGCCGGCGCGCCTTGTTCCGCTCCACGGGTGACGAATCGCGGGGGTCAGTGCCTCTGCTTGGGTGCGGGATGATCCTCGTCGACGAGGGCCGGGACGGTGACGGCGACGGACGACGGCGAGAGGCGCAGCTTGATCTTCGCCACGGCTTCACCGGCGAGCTGATCGAGGTGGGGATCGGCGGTGCGCTGGCGGAGCGCGTCGAGCTTCGGGATGGTGTCGGCGTCGCCGATCTCGCCGAGGGCGAAGACGGCGGTGCCGCACATGGCGGGGTCGGTGTCGCGCGCGAGGAACTCGGCGATGGACGGCGCGGCCTTGGCGTCGCCCATGCGGCCGAGGGCGACGAGGATACGTTGCTTCACCTGCGGCTCGCTGTCGCGCAAGACGAGCTTCTGGACGAGGACCTGCGTGGCGTCGGTCGCGCGCAGCTTTCCGAGATAGTCGATCGCCTTGATCTTCACGGCGTCGTCGGGGTCGCCGGTGGCCTGGATCAGGTACTCGGTGGCTTCGGGCTGACCGGAATCGCCGAGCGAGCGCACGGCCTCGAGCCGCACGGCCGGGTCGGAGTCGTTCAGCTTCTTCGTCCACTCGTCGATGCTCTTGCCCTTCTTGGCGTCGTTGTACCGTTGCTGGACGCGATAGGGATTCACCTGCGCCGCGACGGGGAGGACGTCGAGGACGAGCGTCACGGCGAGCAGCGCGAGACCGATGCGGATGAAGGAAGGCATGCAGCGTTCCCGCCTTCATGCCGGATGGCAGTTCGCATTGCAACCGAGGGTGTGGGCGCGTGCCATGCGTCGAAGACTCGTCGCTCCGCGGACGTCGTCCGTCAGGAATCGCGCGGCCATGTGTACCGTTCGGCGCGTTTGTAACGTCCATCCTCCATGACATTCGCGACGGCGGGTCGTGCGGCGTTCGGTAGTGCTTGGCCGATCGGGCGTCCTCCGACCGGTCTTCACTGGCATATCCGTTGCTGAATCCTCACAGCCCATCATGCGCCGCCCGTCTGCAGCGCGGTCCCATCCCGCGCGCCTCTCGAACGCGACGCATCCTCGCGCCGCTGCACGACAGGTCTCGCGGGAGTGCCGGTCGTGAGCGCGCCGATGACCACCGTCGAGCTGATCGAGCGGGTCGTCCGCCTCGAGCTCCAACAGGCGCCGCTCGAGGTGCTCGCGAGCGAGATGCTGGCGCCGCTCCTTGTGGCGCTCGACGCGCGTGCCGGCGCTTTGCTCTGCTACCGGCGGGACGAGGGCGCGTTGGCGTTGGCCGCGGGTCGCGGACTCGCAGCTTCCGCGGCGGAGCAGTTGGGGATGGTGCGGTGGGGCGGGGCCGGCACGTGGGAGATGCCGCTGCGTGCGCTCCTCGAGCGCAAGGTCTACTACGTCGGCGGCGGCGAGCTCCGACCGTTGGTCGCCGAGCTCATGGGCGCGGACGAGACGTCTACGATCACCGCGATCCCGCTGCACCGTTGGCATCAACCGGTCGGCGTCGTGCTCGCGATCGGCGACCGCGACGTCGAGCCGGAGCGCATCCTCGCGCATCGGCTCGCGTACGACGTCCTGGCGATCGCGCTCGGAGCGGCGCTCTGGGGCGGACCGCGCGCCGCGACGAGCGACGCCGCGGCGGTGCCGCCGCCGACCCTGGTGTGCGAGGCATGGCGCGACGTCGGCGCGCACGGACTCGTCCACGGCGCGACGACCGTCGACGGCCGTCTCACCGACAATGCCGCCATCGACGCGATGCTGCGCGACCTGCGCGGCGCGGTCGACGCGTTGCGGGCGGAGCGGCGTCTCGAAGAGGCGGAGCGCGTCGCGCTCGCGGAGCGCCTCGCGGAGGCGGAGGGCGCGCGCGCGGAGCACGCGGCGCGGACGGCGATGCTCGAACGCGAGCTCGAACGCCACACGGCGATGCTGACCGGGGCCCGCGGCGAGCTCGTCGGCGACGCCTCCGTCGCGGCGCCCGCGGAGGCGAACGAGATCGACGTGGCCGACGTCGCGCCGGTGGAGGCCGAGGCCCCGAGTGCCGGCGCGACGCCCAATGACGCGCCGCCGCCGGCGCACCGCGTCTTCGATGCGGATTCCACGCGTCGAAACGTGGTCGCGGCAGCGCTCGGCGCCGCCATCCCCAACCCGTCGGGAGGCGGCCTCGTCGCGGCGAATCTCTGCGACGCGAGCGTGGCGATGCTCGCCGAAGTGACCGCGGCTGCGCGCGACGGCGCGACCGTGATCGCCTACGCGGCCGACGACACGCGCAGCCGGATCCTCGGCGCCGTGCGCTGCTTCGCGGAGCCGCCGGCGTCGGGTGAGGTGACCGCGGGGCTCGAATCGCAGCCGCGCGGCGGGCGTCGTCTGATCAGCCTCTCGGACGACATCGATGCCTTCATTCCCGCGAAGGTCGAGCTCGCGAAGCTCGGCTACTCGGTCTCGATGGCGTGCGACGACAAGCAGGCGATCGATCTTCTCGCGCTGCTGAATCCGGACGCGGTGCTCGTCGACCTCAGAAAGACGCCCGAAGCGGCGGCGATGTTCATCGACGCGCTCGCGCCCGAGGGCGGGCGCATGCTGATGCTGCTGGTGCACGGCGACCCGGAGCAGGGCGCGTTGCGACGGGCGCTCGAGCGGCTGATGCGCCCGGCGCCACTCGACGCGGTCGAGCTCGCCCGCGTCTGCCGCCTCGTCGTCGGCAACGTCTCCGCCGCGGCGCGCGCCGCCGCGAAGAGCACGCTCCGTCCCGTGGAGCGCGCCGACACCAAGCTCAAGCGCGCGGGCTCGCGTGCCTGAGGGCGGTGTTCGCTCCGTGGCGGTCGGCGCGAATGTGACGACCACACTCCACGGCATTCGCGTAGGCGTGCCGCACGTTGCGCCGCGCGAGCGCCGAAATTCGGCGCTCGCCGCGAAGAGCCGATGGCACACGCGTTGCTGATTTAGCAGAGGATCGAGGCTCGAGGCGCAGCCGTCGATTAATCGACGCATTCATGCAGAGCACCCCCAAACGTCCCGCACGCGTTCCGCGAACGACGAAACCGGCGACCCCGCCGCTGACGCCCTCGCGCCGCGCCGTCGGGCCGCGACCGACGACGGTCGCGCTCATCGAGCGCATCATCGAGCTGCAGATCCGCCAGGTGCCGCTCGAGACCTTCGCGAGCGACATGGTCCCGCTCCTCCTCGACGCCATGGGGGCGCCCGCGGGGGCGTTGCTCCTCTATCATTGCGAGTCCGAGTCGCTCGCGATGATCGGCTCGCGCGCGCTCTCGGCGATGGGACAACGGCATCTCGAGAGCTTGCGCCGCGGCGCCGCCGACTCGTGGGAGATTCCCCTCCACGGGCTCCTGAACCGCAAGGCGTACATCATCGAGCGTCCGGACGAGCATCCCTTCGTCCCTGAGCTCGTCTCGCGCGACGTCGTCCCGCGTGCCGCGAATCTCGCTTCGATCCCGCTCTACCGCGGGCAGCTTCCCGTCGGCGTGCTGCTCGCGATCGCCGACGACCGCCCGATCGGCGAGCGCGAGATCCTCACGCACGTGCTGGCGTTCGACACCCTCGCGCTGGCGCTCGACGGCTACATACGCCTGCGTACCTCGGCGCGCGGTGTGCCGGCATCGGCGACGGTGCCGACGTCCGCTTCGGCCGTCGCGGATTCGATCGCGTGCGAAACCTGGGTCGATCCTCGCGAGCTCGCCGCGCGTCTGGAAGTCGAGCTCGGCAGCGAGCAGGCGGCGCGTGACACGCTCGCCATGCGGCTCGCCGATGCCGAGGCGCGCCTCGCGGCAACGACCACCGCGCTCGAGCGGGCGACGGAGGGACGGGCGACGCTGCTCGCCGAGCACGACGCGGAGCGCGAGCGTGTCCTCGCGTCGGAGCGGCAACGCGGCGAGGACGTGCTCGCGGAGCTGCACGCCACGATCGCCGCGCGCGAAACGACGATCGCCGATCGCGACCGCGCGCTCGCAGAGGTCGCCGCCGAGCGTGAGCGAACCTGTACGGTACTCACCGAGGAACGCGACCGCGCCCGCGCGGCTGCCGTCGAGGCGGCTGACCTGGCGCGGCAGCTGCGCGGCAGCGTCGACGCGGTCGAACGCGAGCGCGAGGCGCTCCGCGCCGCGTACGCCGAGGCGGCGGCGCGCGGTGACGCGGCGGGCGCGGCGGCGGCGCGGCTCGATGAGGAGCTCGCGGACCTGCGTGCCGAGACGAGTCGCCTGCGCGACGATCGCGCCCGGGTGCTGGCCGCCGTCGACGAGCCCGGGGCCGAGCCCGCGGCGGTGAT
>JBGOSW010000249.1:0-6249 GCA_041476145.1 Binatia bacterium | reverse complement strand
TCGATGCGATGCGGAAGCAAGGCGGCGTCTTTGTCGTCGGGCTGCATGATCAGCCCGTAGCGCTCGAAGCGACGAAAGTCTTCGGTGAGCGCCAGGGCGACACCCGGCCCGCCTTTGCTGAACGCGGTATACGCGATCGCGAACTTGCCGAGCTCTGCGACGAACGTGATGCGCGGATCCTCGATACCCCAGAGCTCCTCCGGGTAGCGCTCGGGGTCGGGCCGCAAGGTCGGTTCCGCATCGATGATCCACCCGTCGACGCCGTTCTTCGAACGCGCGGCGCACAGGTGGGAGTGTCCGCGGCGGTCCTCGACGCGGCAGAGGAGCAACGTCGTCCCGTCGGGCAAGCGCGTGGCGCCCGGGTTGAAGACCGTGTGCACCGGATACGGCCAGTCCGCGGCGCTGAGGATCGGGTTCGCCGGATGCCGCTGAAAGAGCGTCTCGTAGCGGCGGGTCACGCCGTGATGCTCTGCAGCGCCGTCGCCGCACCCGTGGCGGTGGCCCGATCGGCGGCACGCATCTCGAGTAGGGCGTGCAGAAACGAGAGCGTCGATTCCGCGCCTTGGTTCTCGTTCGCTCGATCGGCGTGCAGGCCGTCTCGGCAGCCGCCCGTCGCCGCGTCGTACAGGGGTTGTTGCAGTTGGTTCTGGCCGAGAAACCACGTGAAGGCTCGGCGCGCATACGTCGACCAGCGCGCGTCGCCGGTGATTCGCGCCGCGTCCAGCGAGGCCGAGATCATGGCGCAGGCCTCGACAGGCTGTTGGTCGAAGGCCGCCTTGGGCCCGCCGCGCGGAAAGAAACCGTTCGATCCGATTGGCGCGAAGTATCCGTCGTCCGAGCATTGCATCGACACCAGCCACTCGAGCGATCGCAAACCGGCGGCCGTCATCTCTGCATGGGCCAACGCCGTTCCCGACACGATGAGCGCCTGCGAAAGGCGCGCGTTACAGTACGTGGCCCGGTCCTCGAACCACGGCCATGTCGGTGTGCTCGCCGCGCGGTAGAGGTCGAGCAAGCGCTCGGCGAGCGAGCTTCGCATCGCCTGCACGTTGCTTTCGCCCTCGAAGGCCTGGAGGTACTCGGCGATCCCGAGCAGCGCATACGCCCACGCCCGCGGACTCGTGAACTGCGACACCGCAGGCAACGCGGCGTGAAACAGATGACGGGCCAGGCTCCGCCTGCCCGGGTCGCCGGCGCGGCCGACGACGGTGCCGAGCGCCCATACCGTCCGCCCGTGGCTGTCTTCGGAGCCCTGCTCGTCGAGCCAGTGGCGGGTGTAGGACATGAAGTTCCGGAAGCGCGCGCGATCCCCGTCGAAGGCATGGTTCACGAACGCCAGGTAGCGCGAGGCGAGCGCACGCACCGTCTTGCCGTCCTCGGTGCCGACGTCGTCCATGAGCGCCGTCACGAGCAACGCCCGCGCGTTGTCGTCGAGGCAGTAACCCTCGTCGTACGACGGCACGTTGAAGGTGCCGTGCTGAAGCATGCCCGTGTGATCCGTCATCAGGGTGAGGTGCTCGAGGTTGATCTCGGGCAGCTCGGCCGGTCGGGTCGCGAGTGTCCTCGCCTGGAACATGCTTCGCCGCCGCTGCGCGTGGTCGCGGCGCGCGTGTGCGAAACTCTCGAGGTATCGCTGTGCCACCGCCGGCCACACCATGTTCCGACCGTGGGCGGCGGCGCGTTGTTGCAGCGCGAGGCGCTTTTCGTCATCCCCGAGAAGACCGATGACTTCATCGGCGATCGCCCGCGAGTCTCGACAGGGCACGAGGATTCCGCGCCCGTCCGCGAGCAGCTCCCGCGCGTAGCGATACGGCGTCGAAATGACGGCCGTTCCGCAGCCGACGGCATACGCCAACGTTCCCGAGGTGATCTGCTCGGGATTGAGGTACGGGGTGACGTAGATGTCGGCGGCGGCGAGAAATTCCACGAGCTCTCGCTGGCTGACGAAGCGATTGTGAAAGATCATCGCGCCGCCCACGCCAAGTCTTTCTGCGCGCTGCTCCAACGCCAGCCGATACGTCTCGCCGAACCGCTCGCGGACGTGCGGATGCGTCGCTCCGAGAACGATGTACACCGTCTCCGGAAAGCGGGCGAGAATCGCCGGGAGCGCCTCGATCACGTATTCGATGCCCTTGTCCGGCGAAAGGAGCCCGAACGTGAGGATCACCGATTTGCCCTCCACCCCGAGGCGGTCCTTGCGGCAGCCTTCCGCCGGTACCGTCGGAATACCGTGCGGGATGACGTCGATCTTGTGATCCGGAACGCCGTGGACGTCGCGAAGCAGCGCCGCGCCGTGCGCCGTCATGACGACGAGGCGCTCCGACAAGGCGGTGAGCTCGTCCATCACCGCGCGCTGTTGCGGATTCGGTTCGGCGAGAATGGTGTGGAGTGTCGTGACGATCGGCATGCGCACTTCGCGCAGCATCGCGAGGACGTGGCTGCCCGCTTTCCCGCCGAAGATTCCGTACTCGTGCTGCACACAGAGGATGTCGACCGTGTTGACGTTCAAGAAGTCGGCCGCGCGTCGGTACGCGCCGACGTCGCTTTCCGTGATCTCGAAGCGGACCCGGGGAGGGTACGCGTGGTGCCTGCCCGCGTCGTTCATCGCGAGCACGAAGCAGTCGATGCTGGGACATTCCACCGCGATGGCGTCGCTGAGGTCGCTCGTAAAGGTCGCAATTCCACACTGCCGAGGCAGGTGGTTGCCGAGCATCGCGATCGTGCGAATGTCTCCGATCTCGGCTTGTCGGGTGAACCGGCGGCTCGAGGTCGCCGGGCGAGCCGGCGCGAGTGTGGTGGAGTTCTCGACGAGAACCTCCTACTAGCGTGGGCTCAGAGTCAGAGAGAGCGGCGCAGAATGCGCCACCCCGAGGTCCGTGCGTGGGAGCCGTGCGCGGGCGAACCGCAGAGCTGGAGCAGTGATCTTTATACGCTGCGAGGCCTCGCGGCGCAACCGGAACGGACCGGGATGTGGTACTCGCTTGTCGTTCGACGGCCCTGCGAGGTCCGAGGATGGCAGGCCATGTGATAGGAAGGGAGACGACCATGGGAGACAAGTCACCAAAGTCGAAGCAGCGGGATCAAAAGAAGAAGGACGCGGCGATCGCCAAGGAAGCGACGGCGGCGAAGTCGAAACAAGATGCGCAGAGCCAGTACCAGCGTCCCGCGGCAAAGGACAAAAGATAGCGCGCCCGATGGCGACCACGGCGTACGAAGGATCATCCATATCGGCTACGGCTTCGTGATCCCGCGAAGCTGCACGGGGGTGCGCGCCGTTTCTCCGTGAGGTCGGCGGCGTTCGGTAGCGCGAAGCGCTGCGGGCTGAAGAGACCGCGACGTGAACACCGGGGCAGCCGAAGGTGCTCCGACCTCGGACAGCGGATTTCTCGTCCTCGCCGCGTCGATCGAGGTACGTTACAAACGTCTCTGCGGGCGCGACCGTAGTCGATAGGAGTCGATGGGAAGCACCGGGCACCAATTGACGGATCATCCTCTATCGAACGTGCCGCGCTCCGCCGTCACTTGCCCTTCTTCTCCCGACGCGAGGTCTGGGTCGTGAGGCGCACGCTCCGCATCGTGCTGAGCCTCGCGGTGTCGGCGGCGTTCCTCGCCTTTGCCGTCTGGAACGTCAATTGGGCCGAAGCCGGCGCGGCGCTGGCCGCTGCGCAGTACCTCTACGTCGTACCGATGCTGGCGATCAGCGTCTCGGCCCTCTACATCCGGGCGCAACGCTGGCGCGTGCTGCTGCGGCCGTTGGGCAATCCGGCGATGCGCACGCTCGTCGCGGCCACCAACATCGGCTTCATGGCCAACATGGTGTTGCCGCTTCGCATGGGTGAGGTCATCCGCCCGGTCTTTCTGAGCCGCAAAGAACGCGAGCCGATCGGCGGGGTCCTGGCAACGATCGTTCTCGAACGTATCTTCGATCTCTTCACGGTTCTGTTCTTGTTCGGCGTCGTGGCCGCGACCATCTCCGTTTCCGACGTCGTCCGCCAATGGGGATATCGATTGTTCGGCGTGGCGATGACCGTCGGCGCCGGCGTCGCGTTCGTACGCTGGCAGGAAGCGCTCGCGCTGCGCTTGCTCGGGTGGGCCCTGCGACCGTTGCCATCTCGCTTCGCGGCACCGACCGATCAGTTCTTCCGCGGCTTCATTCGCGCGCTCGAGATCCTCGATAGCCCCTTCACCTTCGTACAGGTCCTCGCGTGGTCGCTCTATCTCTGGCTGGTAATCGCCAGCACCTACGCCTTGGGGCTGCTCGCCTTCGACCTGCCGGTCCCGCTCGGCGTCGGATCGGTAGCGGTCACGGCGGTGATTGCCATCGCCATCTCGGCACCGTCGGCGCCGGGCTTCATCGGCACGTTTCAGGTCGGCTGCACGTTGGGCCTCAAGATCTTCGGCGTATCGGAGAGCCAGGCCATCGCGTACTCGATCGTGTTGCATCTGACGCAGTTCATGGCGACGGTGGGGGCCGGACTCTACTCGCTCACGCGCGAGGGCATGAGCTTGCGGCAGCTCGAGCGAGAATCCGAGTCCGATGCCGCATCGACTTGAGAGGCAGCTGGAGCCGCGCAGGCGGCGCGTCAGGCTTTCGCGCGTGCCATGAAGCGGCCTTCCGCGGTGTCGACCTGCACGACGTCGCCGCTCTCGAGGTACGCGGGGACCTGGATGACCAACCCGGTCTCGAGCGTCGCGGGCTTCGTCTGAGCGTGCGCCGTCGCGCCCTTCACCGCCGGGTCGGTCTCGCGAATCTTCAGCACGACGGATTGCGGCAGCTCGATGTTCATCACGCTCCCCTTGAACACCACCGAGCGCGTGCCGGCGAGGCCTTCGATGAGGTAGCCGGCGTCGTCACCCAGCGTCTCGGCGCTGAGCGCGAACTGCTCGTAGGAGGCGGTGTCCATGAAGTGGTAGCCGTCGTCGTCGCGGTAGAGGTACTGAACCGGCCGCAGCTCGAGCTGCGCCTCGATGACCTTGTCGCTGGCCTTGAAGGTGCGGTCGAAGACGTTGCCGTTGCGTAAGTTGCGCACCTTCGCCTTCACCAGCGTGCTGGCGCCGCGCGCCGACGGGGATTGGATCTGCACGGCCATGACCAGATACGGATCGCCGTCGATCTCGATCCGCAGACCGCGTTTGAACTCGTTCGCCGTGATCATCACGCTTGTGTAGCGCGTGTCCGAGCAAAAATCACGGCGTGTGTCGGTCGCGACTTGACGGACGAGCGCGGAATCGGGCACATGGAGGCCTTGCCAACCGGCGTGCCACGGCCACCTCGGCGCCTGACGCTTCTTCCCCTCCTCGTCCTCGCGGGCTTCGCGACTCCGTCGATCGCGCATGCCGCGGTGACCTCGACCGTCTCGTCGGGCTTCCTCACGATCACGCTCAGTGCCGCCGACAACGTCGCGATCACCTGCGTCGGCGGCCAGACGAAGGTGAACGGCGCCGATCCCTCGCCCGGGCCGGCGGCGGCGTGCGGCGCGCTCGTCGCGATCGGGATCACCGCGACCGGCAACTTCGCGAACACGATCGACGTCAGCGGCGTCGAGCACGCGCTCGGCTTCAGCGGCCTGGCGACCCAACCCCCCGACGATGCCGACGACGGCAGCCCCACGACCGGCCACGCCGGGATCACGGTCGACGCGGGTGACGGCAACGACACCATCCTCGGCAGCAACGACCCCTTCGTCGTCGAGGATGATACGCCCGGCGGTGGCAGCGATACGCTCGCGCTGCGAGTGGGTCTCGCGATTCTCCGCCTCGGACCGGCGCCGTCCGCGGAAATCGACACGATCAAGGTGGAGGGGGAAACGACTCTGGTGTTCGACGTCACGACCCCCGTCACCGTCGACCTGAACGGCGGCGTCGGCGGCGATCCCGCCGTCATTGCAAGCCACGCGAACCGCATCCTCAAGCTCGACCCGGCGAGCACCTTTCGGCCGAACAACGTCGTCGGCGGATCGGCGAACGACATGATTCGCGGTTTCGCCCCGTCGGATGTCATCGGCAGCATCACGACGACGTTCGCCGGGCGCGGCGGCGACGACACCCTCCAAGGCGGAATCGATCGTGACTATTACGTCTTCGGCCAGCTCAGCCCCGGCACCGACACGATCATCGACCCCGACGGCGACAACATCCTCGATTTCTCGCATCTGGCGGCCGGCGATCCGATCACGTTCGACTTGACCAGCGGTCTCGGCGCCGGCGTGATCGCGCACGACCTCTCGGGTCTCATGGTGGTGAAGGCCG
>JBGOSW010000248.1:0-6349 GCA_041476145.1 Binatia bacterium | reverse complement strand
GGCCTCGGGTATCGTCGCGACCCTGGTGAGCTTTGCGACCATGTTCGTCGGCGCCTCGGGTGCATTCGGCCAGCTTCAGACGACGCTCAACGACATCTTCCGCGCCGAGCCGCGCCGCGGCGGTATGCGCGGTGTCCTCCGGCAGCGACTCACGGCCTTTGCGATGATCCTCGGCATCGGCGTCCTCCTTCTCGCCTCCCTGGCATTGTCCGCGGTCCTGTCGGCCGCCCATCAGCGCCTCATCGAGCACTTCCCGGTCTTCGGACCGTCCCTCCCGATGCTCAACTTCGGCGTCTCATTCGTCGTCCTGACGGCGCTCTTCGCGCTCGTCTACAAGGTACTGCCCGACGTGAACCTGCACTGGTACGACGTGACACTCGGGGCCGCCGTCACGTCGATCCTGTTCATCGTCGGCGAGAGTCTCCTCGGGCTCTACCTCGAGCGTGCAGGCGCGATCTCGGTGTACGGTGCGGCCGGCTCGCTCGTCCTGCTGCTGCTCTGGATCTACTACTCGGCGCAGATCCTCCTGCTCGGGGCGGAGTTCACCGAGGTCTTCTCGCGGCGCTACGGCTCGCGCCGGCTCCCCGCCGAGACGTCGGCGGTCAGCGGCGAGGCTCACGGCTGAGCCGGCTTCCTCGTCATTCGCGCGATCGGCTCGCCACGTGCGCGGCGATCTCGGCCTTGCGCGGCTCGCCGAGGTCGGAGTTGATGAACTGCGCGACGTCGAGGGCGGAGACGGTGTAACCGCCGGCACCCCATGAACCCTCGCGCACCTCGTGGACGAGAACCCAGACGCGGAGTGGCAGCATCGGATCGCCGTTCTCGCCGAATGCTTTCCGAAACGCGTCGGTGACACGGCGGTGCGCATCACTCCTGCGCGTACCCTCGAGCAGTCCCTCGAGCACGATCAGGTCGACGATGAAATGATTCGGTGCGCCCGCGGCGGTGGAGCGCAGCTGACCGCCGACCGCCCAATCGTCCGCTGCCGCCTCGTTGAAATGCACGACCGTTACCATCCGTCCCGCATCGGTCACGGCATCGACCTCGACGTCGAGAACGATCTCAGTGACCGCGGCCGCTATCTCGCGCTTCTGGTCAGGAGTCAGGGCGCCGCGTGGGTACGTGATACGGACGAGGGGCAGCGTCGACCTCCTTACTTCTGCGTCGAATACCTCTTCGTGAACTCCGCGCGCTGCTTGGCGCGCGTCGCTTTCTCGTCGGGCGACAGCATGCCGACAAACCAGCGGTGATCGTCGCTCTTCAGGGTGTCGTCGAGGAGCGTCTCGACCTCCTTCGCGGCCTCGGCCTTGGCGCCACCGGCCGCCTTCGCCTGCTCGACGATCTCCCGGACTTCGGGGATGAACTCGACGTAGAAATTCTTCGCGACTTCGTAGAGGCCGTTCCAGTGGGTGTAGTCGGGGGCCTGCATCGAGGCGCCATGCCGCGCGCGCCGGCCTTCGTGGTGCCAAAGCTCGAACCAGATCCAGTCGATCTTGTTGGCGAACGGCTCACCCTCCACGAGCTTGGCCTTCTTGATGGCGTCCACGATCGCTTTGCCGGGCTTGCCGAACTTGTCGTTGTAGAGCTCGATGAGCCCGTCGTACTGGACGTAGAAGCTCTCCGCGAAGCTCGGCGAATGACACGCGGCGCATACCTCCTTCATGCTTTCACGCCGCTTCTGCCACGGCACCGGATCCTTGAGCCCGAGCTTCGTGTCGGCGACGTCCGGACGGATGGAGATCTCGGGGCGGTTGTTCCACGAGATGCGGGCGCCGACGTTGTGGGTCACCGCCTGGCGCGGCGTCGCGCTCATGTGGCAGCTCGCGCACGTCGGCCCGACGGCGTAGTCTTCGCCGACCACCCACTTCGGCTGGTCGATACGAATGGCGCCGGCGTTCGCCGCGAACGAGATGCCGTGCTTCGATTCCTCGTAGATCTCCTTCTGTGGGTGATCGGGACCGAGGTGGCACTTACCGCAGGTGTCGGGATGTCGCGCTTGCGCCGCGGAGAACGTATGCCGCTGATGGCAGGCCGAGCAGCTGCCGCGCGAGCCGTCGAGGTTGATGCGGCCGATCCCGGAATTGGGCCAGGTGTCGGGAGTGGGCCGCCCGTCCGTGTCCACCTTCACCGTCGAGCCGTGGCACTGCTGGCAGCCGTTCGCGAGCAGGGCCGAGCCGCCGAAGAAGGCCTTGTTGCCTTCGACCACTTCGGCGAGCGTGTTGTCGAGCGAGCCCAGGATCTCGGCGCCTTTGGCGTGGCGACTCGCCTCGAACTCACCGACCTCCTTCTCGTGGCAACGCGCGCAGGTGAACGGCGTGACGATGGTACGAATCGTGCGACCGAGATGCTCGTACGCTCCCGGCTCGCCGGCCTTGGCACCGTGGCACTCGAAGCATCCGACATTGCCGCGATAGTGCTTGCTCGCGCCCCACTGCTCCACGATCCCGGGCGTCTGCTGCTTGTGGCACTCGGTGCAGGCCGCGCTCTCGTCCGAGAGTTTTGCAAAGAAGGCGGGCGCGGCGAGCGCCGGCGTAGCGAGTAGGAGCGCCGTCATGCCACCGATGCAGACCTCTGCCATCGCAGTTCGTCGCATCTCGACCTCCCCTGCTCGCGGAGCTTCGACCGTCCCCGCGCAAGTTGAACTCGTTGAGCGGCGAAGACTAGCAGAGACTGGGCACGACCGCCCACGTTTGCCATCCGGCCTCGGCATCGCTGGGGGCGCGGAGGACTACGGGAGCTCGGGCAACAACGCGCGTCGCCGTCACGCCGCCGCGGGCGCGGTGCGCGGCAACGCCGTCGCGGCATCCATCGCGAAATCCAGCGTGAACGAGAACGTACTGCCCTCCCCGACCGTACTTTCAAGCCGGAGCTCGCCGCCCATCAGCCCGACGAACTGGCGAGAGATCGTGAGCCCGAGGCCGGTCCCGCCGAACTCGCGGGTCGTGCCGTCGTCGACCTGAGTAAAGCTCTCGAACACCGCCGCCTGCCGCTCGCGAGGGATTCCGATGCCGGTGTCGCGCACGGCGAAGAAAATCTCGGCGCGCGACGCGGTGGCGCGCACGACGCGCACCTCGAGCGCGATCTCGCCGCGCTCGGTGAACTTGACGGCGTTGCCGAGGAGGTTGGTCAGCACCTGCCGGAGCCGTCCGGCGTCGCCGCGGACCTCGACCGGCACCGCCGACTCGACATGGCAGGCGAGCGCGAGGCGCTTCGCCGCCGCCGCCGGCGTAAGGAGCATCGTCACCTCGCGGACAGTGTTCCGCAGGTCGAACGGACTGACATCGATCGCCATCTTGCCCGCCTCGATCTTCGAGAGGTCGAGGATGTCGTTGATGATTCCGAGCAGCCCGAGCGAGGCCGAGCGCACCCGCTGCAAGTAGTCGCGCGCGTCGGGCTCGAGTGTGGAATCGAGTGCCATGTCGGTCATCCCGATGATCACGCTCATGGGCGTGCGAATCTCGTGACTGGTATTCGCAAGAAAGGCGCTCTTGCTGCGCGACGCCTCGAGCGCCGCGTCACGCGCGACGGTCAGCGCCGCGGCCTGCCAGCGAATCCGGTCGGCGTGCTCGTGAAGCTCACGCAGGTGCGCATCGCTGCCACGTTGCGCTGTGTATGCAAACGCGGTAGCGGCCACCAGTACAATGAGCGCGGCGACGATGAGATCGACCTCCTTGCGTGGAATCTCGGGAGGGATGGCAACAAACACTTGCGTCAGCCCGACGAGCGCGACGCACGCGGCCCCGACGCACCCCCATCTCAGCGCGCCTTTTGCGCCCTTGAAGTGACCGCCCGCAAGCGGCAGCAGTCCGATACAGATCAACGACGGGCTCTGCAGCTGGCCCAAAACGAGCGCCGTCCCGACGATGATCCACATGCCAAGCGCGATCGATGCGCTCGCAATGAGCTGAAATTTTCGCACTGTGAAATTGTGCAGCATGAAGACACGGAGGACCTGCATCAGACCCACCGTGGATATCTCGATCGTCGCCGCGATCCGCGCCCCTTCGGAAAAGCGCTTCACCGCGAGCGGGATCACGAGCATTCCCGCGATCAGCATGAAGGCATTCAACCTCCGCACGTGCATGGCGACTGCGGGGTCGGCCGATGCGGCTTCCGGGACGCGCAGAGCTTCTTGGAGGAGCGCGCGACACGTCTCCGTCACGCGAGTGCGCCGAGGTTGCCGGATGCCCATTGGATGAGCGGCGGGTGCAACGATTGTGCCGGGGTCGCCACGTCCCGGCATCGAAGCGCGGCTTGGGACGGGCATTTGGCCCGAGTTGTGGCGGGGGGCGAGCGCGCGGTCGATTGGCGAGCGGCACTCGGCCCACAAACCCTGTGCGAGCTGCGAAGTGCACCTCTGTCGCCGTTGTGGCGAATGTCATTCCCGCGCGCGTACGAATCTCGGAGCCGCGAAACGACCGCATCGCCGCGAGTTTGGCGGCACGCCAATAGGAGGATCGAATGAGTGCAATCACCGGCGGCGAGCTGCTCGCACGTTGTCTCGCCAACGAAGGCGTGAAGTTCGTGTTCGGACTGCCGTCTCCGGAGATCGACCCGCTGCTCGCCCAACTTGCCGCGCACGATATCCGGCTGTTCCCGGTGCGGCACGAAGCGGCGGGAGTGCACATGGCGGAGGGGCTGTACAAGACGACCGGGCAGGTAGCGGTCGTTCTCGGTAACCCGGGTCCCGGCTCCGCCAACCTGCTGCCCGGCGTCATCACGGCACGTCACGAGGGTGTTCCCGTCGTCGCGATCACCTCGCAGCATCGCCTCGGTATCGTCTACCCATCGCCACCGTCGACGTTCCAAGGGCAAGATCAGCTCGACGTCTTCAAGCCGGTGGTGAAGTGGGGCGGACCCATCCTGTCGTGGGAGCGCATTCCGGAAGTCGTACGCTTGGCGTTCCGCGAAATGTGGACGGGCCGGCCCGGCCCCGTCCACATCGAGCTGCCGGCGCCGGCACTGTACGCGATGGGCGATGAGGAGTCCGTTCCGATCTTGCCACCGGCGGCCTATCGCCCGTCGCGGCCGCAGGCTTCCGACGCGCAACTACGACAAGCCGCCGAGTTGCTCGCCAGCGCGCGGCGGCCGCTGGTGTTCTCCGGATCCGGTGTCGACCGAGGCGAGGCAAACGCGGCGCTCTTGGAACTCGTCGCGTTGCTGAACTGCCCGGTGATGTCCACGATGGCCGGGCGCTCGTCGGTGCCCCTCGACCATACGAACTACATCTTCGGCTTCGGTCGCGGCGGCGACGTCGTGAAGCAGGAGGCCGACGTGATTCTCGTCGCCGGGTCGCGGCTCGGCAACCTCGAGATTCCGTTCGACAAGTATTGGGGGGATCCGGCGCACCAGCAGCTCATCCAGATCGACGTCGACCCCCGTAATATCGGCGTCACCCGCCCGCTGACGCTCGGCATCGTTGCCGACGCGAGGAACGCGCTCGAAGGGCTCGTATCGGCGTTGCGGGCAAGGAAAGCGCACCCCCGCGACGGCAAAGACCTCGCCCGTTATCGCGAAGCGGCGCAAGCCTGGTGGGACGAACAATTGGCCGGCGTCGAGAGTTGGAACCACGTCGGCCTTCACCCGGCGCACGCGCTGCAAGCGATCGGCGCGGTCTTCGGTAAGGACGCGGTCTACGTCGCCGACGGCGGCAACACTTCACTCTGGGCACACGCCTGTCTGCCCGCGACGCGGCCGCGCTCGTACCATAACATCCTCGAGCTCGGCATGTTGGGCACCGGCATTCCGTCGGCCATCGGATCGAAACTCGGCGCACCCGATCGTGAAGTCGTGTGCGTGACCGGCGACGGCGCCGCCGGGTTCAACTTCATGGAGATGCAGTCGGCGGCGCGCGACGGCGTGAAGATCACGACGATCGTTTTCGCCGAGGGCTCGTGGACGATGGAAGAACCGAACGAGCGAATGCTCTACGGCCGCACGTTCGGCACGGACCAGGGAACCGTCCGCTGGGATCGCGTGGCGGAAGGGCTCGGCTGCCACGGCGAATACGCCGAGCGCATCGAAGAGGTCGAGCCAGCGCTGCAGCGCGCGAAGGCGGCGAAGGGTCCAGCCGTCGTCTGCCTCAAGACCGATCGCGAGGCGAACCTGGCGCTTCCGCAGGAGCTGCTGCTGCGGTTCGTCGAGGTGTATCAGGGCCCGATGGGGTGAGCGACGAATTCGCGAACGAGTGCACACAGCTCCTCCGGGCGCTCGATCGCCAGCGCATGCCCGGCGCCGGGGAGCACGACGAGGCGCGTTCCGGACAGCGCACGCGCCGCCGCTACCGCGTGCATCCGCGGCGTGAGAACGTCTTCGTCACCGGCGACGATCAGCGCCGGGACGGTGATGC
>JBGOSW010000247.1:0-6398 GCA_041476145.1 Binatia bacterium | reverse complement strand
TACGTTACCTACGTTGTACTCACCCGTGCGCCGGTTTACTCGGGAGCCGAAGCCCCTTTTCTCCCTCGACTTGCATGTGTTAGGCACGCCGCCAGCGTTCGTTCTGAGCCAGGATCAAACTCTCCAGTTAAACCTGGAGCGACGAGGAACGAGTTCCTCGCCGTTGTGAACTGACTTCGAAAGGCCGCATGCTCGATCGAGTATGCGGTTCACTGTGCCTCCTCTTCTCGTCGCCGAGAAGAGGCCACTACTATTCAGTTTTCAAAGACCGCCGGGATTGATGCGAACCGTTCTTATAAACACGCAAACAGGTTCGTGTCAACCTTCACCCCAGCTCGGTAGTGGCTGGGCAGGACAGCACGCACAGCCCGCTTACATTGCAGCGACATCCCGGCTGCCGGACGCGGGACCTTACACGCGACGGACTTGGATCTCAAGCGCGACCGCGACGGGCGCTCAAGCGTGCGCCGGAGCGTCGAAGATCACGCGGCAGACCCGGCGTTTCCCCACCTCGATGAGCAGCGACACCACTGCGTCAGGTGCGCGATCTTGCACGTTCGTGCCCAGGCTCTCGGTGCGCACTACCGCGCCGTCGACGCGCACCGCGCCCTGCGCGATCAACCGGCGAGCCTCCGAATTGGACTTCGTGAGGCCGATCTTGGTCAGGAGCGCCGGCAACGCCAGTTCGGCAGGCAACGGCTCGGCAGAGCGCCACTCGGGTACGAGCTCGGGCGGCAGCTCGCCGCGACTGAAGCGTTGATCGAAGCGTCGCTGCGCCTCGCGTGCTGCGTGCTCCCCATGGAAGCGTGTGACCTGACGCACCGCCAGATCGACCTTCGCCTGCCGCGGATGGAGCGTGCCCCGCGCGATCTCGCTGCGCGCACGCCCGGCGACGTCGGGCGCCAGGAGATCGTACCAGCGCAGCATGAGCTCGTCGGAGATCGACATCACCTTCCCGAAGATGTCGTCGGGCGCCTCAGTAACACCCACGTAGTTGCCGAGCGACTTGCTCATCTTCTGCACGCCGTCGGTGCCTTCGAGGAGCGGCATCGTCATGATCACCTGTGGGGCGACGCCGTACGCCTTCTGGATCTCGCGGCCTACGAGCAAGTTGAAACGCTGGTCCGTACCGCCGAGCTCGATGTCGGCACGCAGCGCCACCGAGTCGTACCCCTGCACGAGCGGATACAGGAACTCGTGGATGCCGATCGGCCGATTGGAGCGGAAGCGCAGCTCGAAATCGTCGCGCTCGAGGATTCGGGCTACCGTATAGTGGCTGCAGAGGCGCACGACATCGTCGGCGTGCATGCTCGACATCCATTCCGAATTGAAGCGCACCTCGGTGCGCTCGCGCTCGAGGATACGGAACACCTGCTCGGTGTAGGTGGTGGCGTTCCGTTGCACCTCCTCCACCGAAAGCGGCTTGCGCGTCTCCGAACGTCCGGATGGATCGCCGATCCGCGCCGTGAAGTCGCCGATCAGGAAGATCACCGTGTGCCCGAGCGCTTGGAACTCGCGGAGTTTCGCGAGGACGACCGTGTGACCGAGGTGCAGATCGGGGGCACTCGGGTCGGCGCCGAGCTTCACGCGTAGCGGACGGCCCTCGCGTTCCGCCAACTCGAGCTTCCCGGCGAGCTCCCCCTCGGGCACGACGTCCGCCACTCCGTGGCAGAGTCGCGCGACGGCCGCCTCAACGCTCATCGCTCACACCTCGACCATTTGTTGGATGCGGGTGATCGACCGCGCCCGCCCGCTCTCCTCGTCGACGTCGATGAGCGCGCCCTGGAGGAGCGCCGGTCCTGCGGCGACTTCGAAACGTGTGGGCATCTGCGTCAGAAAGCGATCCAACACCAGCTGCCGCTTGACGCCGATCACCGAGTCGCGCGGGCCGCACATGCCGGCGTCCGAAAGATACGCCGTGCCCTCCGGCAGAATGCGCTCGTCGGCGGTCTGGACGTGCGTGTGGCTGCCGATCACGGCACTGACGCGACCGTCGAGATACCATCCCATCGCCACCTTCTCCGAGGTCGCCTCGGCGTGCATGTCGACGAGGACGACGCGCACCCGCCCGCGGAGCGACTCGAGCGCCGCATCGACGGCGCGAAACGGGCAGTCGTAGTTCCCCATGAAGACGCGCCCGATGAGGTTCACGACACCGACCTCGACGCCCGAGCGACTGCGCCGCACGGTGAAGCCACGCCCCGGAGACCCAGGGACGAAGTTGAGCGGTCGGAGCAGCACGTCGGAGTCGCGGAGGTAGTCGACGATGTCGCGCTTCGCCCAGACGTGGTTGCCGGAGGTGAGGACGTCGACGCCCGCCTTGAGGAGCTCAGAGGCGGCGCGGGGATCGACACCGACGCCACCCGATGCGTTTTCGCAATTCGCGATCACGAGATCGGCGCCGGCCGTCGCCAGCAGGTGCGGCACCGACTCGACGACCGCACGTCGTCCAGGCTTGCCGACGACGTCGCCGAGAAAGAGCAGGCGCATCAGCGCGCGTACTCGCTCGCCCGCATCTCGCGGATCACCGTCACCTTGATTTGCCCGGGATAGGTCATCTCGCTCTCGATCTTCTTCGCTACCTCGCGCGCGAGCGACGACGCCTGATCGTCCGATATCTGGCTCGGCTCGACGAGCACGCGGATCTCACGGCCCGCCTGGACCGCGAACGACTTCTCGACGCCGCGGAACGAGTTGCTGATACGCTCGAGGTCTTCCAAGCGACGGACGTAGCTTTCGAGGACCTCGCGACGCGCGCCCGGACGCGCGCCCGAGAGCGCGTCGGCGGCGTCGACCAAGGGTGCGAGGATCGTCTCCGCCTTCACCTCCTCGTGATGAGCAGCGATGGCGTTGACGATCTTGGCCGACTCGCCGTACTTGCGCGCCAAGTCGGCGCCGATGATCGCGTGCGAGCCTTCGATCTCGTGCGTGAGCGCCTTGCCGATGTCATGCAGCAACGCCGCGCGCCGTGCCTGCTTCTCGTTGATGCCGAGCTCCGCGGCCATCATGCCGCAGATGAACGCGGCCTCGATCGAGTGCATGAGCACGTTCTGCGCATACGAGTAGCGGTACTTGAGCATGCCGAGGAGCTTCACGATCTCGGGGTGCACGCCGTGGATGCCGACCTCGAAGATCGCCTTCTGGCCGGCCTCGCGCACGCTCTCCTCGACCTCGCTCTCGGCCTTGCGCACGACCTCCTCGATGCGGCCGGGATGGATGCGGCCGTCCGAGATCAAGCGCTCGAGCGCGATGCGCGCGATCTCGCGCCGAATCGGACTGTGGCAGGACACGATGACCGCCTCCGGTGTGTCGTCGATGATGAGATCGACGCCGGTCGCCGCCTCGATCGCGCGAATGTTCCGGCCCTCGCGCCCGATGATGCGCCCCTTCATGTCGTCGCTCGGCAGATGCACGACGGAGACCGTCCGATCGGCGATGAATTCGCCCGCGAGGCGCTCGATCGCGATCGTGATGATCTTCTTCGCCTTGCGCTCGGCCTCTTCGCGCGCCTCCTCCTCGACCTGCCGGATGCGCTTCGAGGCCTCGTGCTTCGCCTCGTCCACCATTCGGTCGATGAGGGTCCGCTTCGCTTCTTCGCGTGTCAGCCCGGCGACGCGCTCGAGGGCCTCGCGCGTCTCGGCCACCAGTCGGCCGTACTCGGCCTCGCGCGTGGCGAGCTGCGTCTCGCGTACACGGATCGCCTCGTCCTTGCGCTGCGCCTCCCCTTCGCGGCTCTCGATGCTCTCGAGCTTGCGGTCCAGCACCTCCTCGCGCGCCAGCAGGCGCTTCTCGATCGCCTGGAGCTCTCGCCGCTCGTCTTTCACCTCGTGCTCGAACTCGCCACGCGCCTGCAGGACGACGTCCTTGGCCTGGACCTGCGCCTCCTTGCGGACGGCGTCGGCTTCCTTACGCGCCTCCTCGACGATGCGCCGTGCGGTCTCCTCCGCGCCCGCAGCGCGACTCCGGATTTGATGGCGCCGTAGAGCCTCGAGCGCCGCGGCAAGCGCGCCGCCGAGTACGAGCGCGGCGAGGACGGTCGTCAGGTCAACGGTCATCTCGCACCTCCTCCCCTGCGCGGCGCGAGGGATCGCGCTGCGGGGACGGTTTCGGAACGAGCACGCGTCGCTCGGTCACTACGAGGTCGACGCGCTGGTCCCATGGATCCTGCGGCAACGCGTCCACGAGCTGTGCGTCGTATGCGACGCCGACGACGACGACGTCGCCGGCGTCGCGAAGGGCGGCGATCGCGCGATCGTAGTAGCCGCGCCCTCGTCCGAGACGTCGACCGAACGCGTCGAAACCGACGCCGGGCGCGATCAGAAAAATCGGGGGTGCGAGGCGCTCGCTCGACGCGGCGCTTTCAAAGACGTCACGCGCGCCGGCGGCGAGCGGCTCTTCCCTAGATGGTTCGGAAGGACTGGAATCGAGGCGGGCCCACGTCGGCGGCGGCTCCGCGCTCGCCGGATGATAAACGTCTTTCCGCGCCTGCCGCGCGATGCGCGCGAGCGTGTGCACGTCGAGCTCTGCGCCGAGAGCGGCGTAGAGGAGGACCGAACGGGCGCCGAGGAACTCGCGGAGCTTCGCGAGACGTGCGACGACATCGGCGCCCGCCTCGCGGCGCGTGCCGACGTCGATCGAGCGGCGCGCGCGCAGCAGGCGTTCGCGCCATTCCGCTTTGGTATCTGCCATGCCCGGACCGAACGGGTTCACCGCCGGGCCGGAAACACGAACGATGTCGTGAGGATTACGTCATCAACGAGTACGGGTCGTCACGCGATGCACGCACGTGTGGTCGGAACATCATGAACCCGGGATCTCGCCGTATCACTGCAACGCCTCTCGATTGGTCGTCGTATCTCCGTCCGGCCTCGCCCAACCACCATTCTCCTGAGCGATGCGCGCGCTGAGAAATACTCGCATGCGCGCACGATTCGCTTGGGGAGAGTAGGGGTCACGGGTGCCGGGTGTCAAGCACATCCCACGCTACCGGGCGCCCCGAGAAGCGCGGCGACGAATTGCCGCGGATCGAAGTCGCGGAGGTCGTCGACACCCTCGCCGATGCCGACGTAGCGGATCGGGATGCCGAGATCGTCGGCAATCGCAACTACGATGCCGCCCTTGGCGGTGCCGTCGAGCTTGGTAAGGACGATGCCGCTCACCTGCAAGGCATCGACGAAGGCGCGCGCCTGCGCCAGCCCGTTCTGCCCCGTCGTGGCATCCAACACGAGGAGCGTCTCGTGTGGCGCTCCCGGAAGCTCGCGCGCGATCACCCGACGCACCTTCCGGAGCTCCTCCATCAAATTGCTCTTGGTGTGCAGGCGCCCGGCGGTGTCGATGATGACGACGTCGCTTCGCCTGGCAACCGCGGCCCGCATGCCGTCGAAGACCACCGCCGCCGGGTCGCTTCCCTGCTGCTGTCGGATGAGGTCGGCACCCGCGCGCCCTGCCCAGACGGCGAGCTGTTCGATGGCGGCGGCGCGAAACGTATCGCCGGCGACCAACAGGACGCGCTCGCCCGCCGCCGCGTGGCGCGCCGCGAGCTTCCCGATCGACGTCGTCTTGCCGACGCCGTTCACTCCGAGCACCATGATCACGTGCGGCGGTGTGACGGCCGCCGGCGCGCCTGCTGTCGGCAGCATGGCGACCATCGCGGCCGCCAAGCGATCACGCACGGATATGTCACTGCTGCGCGTGCCGACGACGGCGAGTAGGCGCGCGGTCGTCTTCACGCCGACGTCGGCGCGGATGAGCGCGCTCTCGAGCTCCTCGACGGCGGCCGCGTCCAAGGCGCGCCCGCCGAGTACGCCCGCAAGACCCCCGAAGATGCCGTCGCGGGTCTTCGCGAGGCCGCGCCGGAGGCGCTCGTAGGAGGTTTCCGGCGTCGCCGGCCGGATCCGGGCGGGCACGGCCGCCCGCGGGCGCGAGGCGCGCCGGCGTCGGGCGCGCACCAACGCCGCAATGACCACGACCAGCGCCACGACCGCCGCGACGCCGAGCGCGGCGATCGGTACCGCCGTCGCATCGAGCGTGCTCCAGAGCGCGTTCATCGCTCGGCGGAAGGCGCGCCGCGAATCGACCGCAGGCTAGTCCGGCAGGCGGACCGAGACGATCTTCGAAACGCCTGGCTCCTCCATGGTGATGCCGTACAGCGTCTGTGCGACCTCCATCGTGCGCTTGTTGTGCGTGATCAAGATGAACTGCGAACGCGCGCTCATCTCGCGCACCATCAGGTTGAAACGGCCGATGTTGGCGTCGTCGAGGGGGGCATCCACCTCGTCGAGCACACAGAAGGGGCTCGGCTTGATGAGGAAGAGCGCGAAGATCAAGCTCACCGCGGTCAACGCCTTCTCGCCGCCGGAGAGCAGATCGAGCGGGCCGACACGCTTGCCGGGCGGCTG